>NZ_JBHVRN010000013.1:0-174130 GCF_042885775.1 Paenarthrobacter sp. NPDC058040 | reverse complement strand
GCGGTCCAGGTAGGCCTGGACGCTGAGGTAGCCATCGGTGCCGAGCTGGGCGAGCAGCGCCTGCACGGCCTCGGAAACAGTGGCGGACGAGCCCAGCCACTGACCGCCGCGGACTTCCACGGCACCGTCGGTGAAGGCAGCTGCTGTCGGTTCAGGACGGGCGTCGAGCAGGCCGCGGGCAGCAACCTTGGCGGCTTCCACATCGGGCTGGTCGAAGGGGTTGATACCGAGAAGACGACCTGCGACGGCAGTGGCGAACTCCCACACGAACATTTGCGTGGCCAGGCCACCGGCGATGGCCACCTCGTTTTCACGGAGTTCGACGTCGGTGTCAGCACTCACCAAACGGATCACCAGTACGTCGTCGGCTCCGCCGCGGGCTTCGGGGGAGTCCGGTCCCGCAACGACCGGCAGCACACCGGTGCCGAGCTTGCCGGTGGACTCGGCAATGAGCTGTTCGGCCCAGTCAGCGAATCCAACGATGCCCGAGCCATCCTCAGCAATGACAATTTTGTTCCGCAAAGGGTTGGTCCCGCCCAAGGCAATGCCAAGGGTCAAACCAATGTTGTCGGTGGAGTCCTCGTTGAGGATTTCGCCGGCTTCCTCGGCCTCGTCCAGGAAGGCCTGGATGTCTACGCCTGCAAGGCCGCAGGGGACCAGGCCGAAAGCGGTCAATGCCGAGAAACGGCCGCCGACGTTGGGGTCGGCGTTGAAGACAGCCCGGTAGCCGGCTTCGCGGGAAGCCTTGTCCAGTGGCGAACCCGGATCGGTAACGATGATGATCCGGCTCTTGGCGTCGATACCGGCGTCGTTGAACGCCTTCTCGAACACACGACGCTGTGAATCCGTTTCCACGGTGGAACCGGACTTGGACGAAACGACGATGGCCGTTTCAGCCAAGCGGTCCGCGAGGGCGGCACTGACCTGCTCAGGGTCGGTGCTGTCCAGAACAGTCAGCTCGACGCCAGCGGTGCCGGCGATGACCTCGGGTGCCAAAGACGAACCGCCCATGCCGCAAAGGACAATGTGGGAAACGCCTTCAGCGCGGAGGGCATCACGCAGTTCCAGGATCTGGCCCACCAGTGGCTGGGAGACGGCCGGAGCCTCTACCCAACCCAGGCGGATAGCGGATTCAGACTCGGCGTCCGGACCCCACAGCGTGTGGTCCTTGGCGAAAATCCGCGTTGCGATCCTGTCTTCGACCAGGCTGTCAATGTGCTGGGCGATTGCCTGCTGCGCGGCACCGCTGGCGTCAAAGCTGATTGTGCTCATTGTTGGTTAGGAAGCCTTCCGTGCGGTAGCAAGTGCACCTTCGACGTCGGCCAGGAGTTCCTTCCAGCTGGCCACGAACTTCTCAAGTCCTTCGGACTCAAGCAGCGCCACGACATCGTTGTAGGAGACACCGAGGTTTTCAAGGGCGTTGAGGACACCATTGGCGTCTTCGTAGGTGCCGCTGATGGTGTCGCCAGTGACCACGCCGTGATCGAAGGTGGCGTCCAGGGTCTTCTCCGGCATGGTGTTCACTACGCCGGCGGCCACCAGTTCGGTGACGTAGAGGGTGTCCGGGTAGGACGGGTCCTTCACACCGGTGGAAGCCCACAGCGGGCGCTGCGGACGGGCGCCGGCCTCGGCCAGGACGTTCCAGCGCTCGGTGGAGAACAGCTCTTCGTAGACCTGGTACGCAAGGCGTGCGTTGGCTACCCCGGCCTTGCCCTTGAGTTCCTTTGCTTCGTCCGTGCCGATGGCGTCGAGGCGCTTGTCGATCTCGGTGTCCACGCGGGAGACGAAGAAGGAGGCGACCGAGTGGATCCTGGACAGGTCGTGGCCGTTCTCCTTGGCCTGCTCCAGGCCTGACTGGAAGGCATTGATGACTGCGCGGTAGCGCTCCAGGGAGAAGATCAGGGTCACGTTGACGCTGATGCCCTCAGCCAGCGTGGCCGTGATGGCCTCGAGGCCTTCAAGGGTGGCCGGGATCTTGATGTGGACGTTGTCCTTGTTGACCTTTGCGTAAAGGTGCTTGGCTTCGGCGATGGTGCCTGCCGTGTCCCAAGCCAAGCGGGGGTCGACTTCGATGGACACGCGGCCGTCAACGCCGTTGGTGGCTGCGGCGATCGGAGCGAACAGATCGCAAGCGTCGGCAACGTCGGTGGTGGTGATCTCGAAGATCGTTTCCTCGACGCTGGCGCCGGCCGCAGCCTGGGCTGCGATGGTGGCGTCGTAGTCCGTGCCGGAGGTAATCGCTGCGTGGAAGATCGACGGGTTGGTGGTCACACCAACGACGTTCTTTTCGTCGATGAGCTTCTGCAGCGTACCCGTCTCCAGGCGGTTGCGGGAGAGGTCGTCGAGCCAGATGGAAACGCCGGCGTCAGAAAGCTGCTGCGTGGGAGTGCTGGTCATGGGTTTTCTCCTTGATGGGGTCTCAGACGATTACGCGTTGACGTCTGCGAGGGAGTCTTTGGCAGCGGCTGCGACGGCCTCGGCGGTGATACCGAACTCGTTGAACAGTCGCTTGTAGTCGGCGGAGGCACCGAAGTGCTCGAGGCTGATGGAACGGCCGGCGTCGCCGACGAATTCCTGCCAGCCGAGTGCCAGGCCGGCTTCCACGGAGACGCGGGCCTTCACGTAGGCGGGAAGGACCGACTCGCGGTAGGCCTCGTCCTGCTTCTTGAACCACTCGACACACGGCATGGACACCACGCGGGTGGCGATGCCTTCAGCCTGGAGCGCCTCACGGGCCTGGACTGCAAGCTGGACCTCGGAACCCGTGCCAATCAGGATGACCTGCGCGTCAACGGTTTCGCCGTCCTTGGATGCCTCGGCCAAGACGTAGCCGCCCTTTGCCACACCGGCGGTGGAGGCAAACGTGTCGCCGTTGGCTGCACCTTCGCCGCGGGCGTAGGTGGGGATGTTCTGGCGGGTCAGGACGATGCCTGCCGGGTTCTCGTGGTTCTCCAGCATGGCCTTCCACGCCGCGGAAACCTCGTTGGCGTCGCCGGGGCGGACCACGTCCAGGCCGGGGATGGCGCGGAGGGTGGCGAGCTGCTCCACGGGCTGGTGGGTCGGGCCGTCTTCGCCCAGGCCGATCGAGTCGTGCGTCCAGACGTACAGCGACGGGACGCCCATCAGTGCGCCGAGGCGGATGGCCGGGCGCTGGTAGTCGGAGAAGATCAGGAACGTACCGGAGAACGCGCGGGTGCGGCCGGCAAGCGAGATGCCGTTCACGATCGAGGCAGCGGCGTGCTCGCGGATCCCGAAGTGCAGCACACGGCCGTACGGGTTGCCCTTCCAGGCGTCCGTCGAGCGGGACGTCGGGATGAACGACGGCGAACCTTCGATGGTGGTGTTGTTGGACTCGGCCAAGTCGGCCGAACCGCCCCACAGTTCCGGAAGAACCGGGCCAATGGCGTTCAGGACCTTGCCGGAGGCGGCACGGGTGGAGACATCCTTGCCGGCCTCGAACACGGGAAGGGCAGCGTCAATGCCAACGGGAAGCTTCTTGGCCTCAATGCGCTCCAAGAGGGCGGCACCGTCCGGGTTGGACGCCTGCCATGCCTCGAACTTGGCCTGCCATGCAGCACGTTCCTCGGAACCACGCTCGACAACCTTGCGGGCGTGTGCCAGGACTTCTTCGTCTACCTCGAAGGACTTGGCCGGGTCGAAGCCGAGCACGGTCTTGAGTGCGGCAACTTCTTCGGCACCCAGGGCGGAACCGTGGATCTTGCCGGTGTTCTGCTTCTTCGGGGCCGGGTAGCCGATGATGGTCCGCAGCGAAATGATGGACGGCTTGGTGGTCTCAGCCTTCGCAGCGAGCAGCGCCGAGTACAGCTCCTGGACGTCTTCGACGTATTCTCCGGTCTTGGTCCAGTCCACGCGCTGGGTGTGCCAGCCATAGGCTTCGTAGCGCTTGAGGACGTCCTCGGTGAAGGCGATGTCGGTGTCGTCTTCGATGGAGATGTGGTTCTCATCGTAGACAACAACGAGGTTGCCCAGTTCCTGGTGGCCGGCCAGCGAGGACGCCTCGGAGGTGACGCCCTCCTGCAGGTCGCCGTCGGATGCGATGACCCAGATGGTGTGGTCGAACGGCGATTCGCCGGCGGGAGCATCGGCGTCGAACAGGCCGCGCTGGCGGCGCTGGGAGTATGCGAAGCCAACCGAGGAAGCGAGTCCCTGGCCCAGCGGGCCAGTGGTGATTTCGACGCCGGCGGTGTGCTTGTATTCCGGGTGGCCCGGGGTCAGGGAGCCCCAGGTGCGCAGTGCTTCGAGGTCCTTCAGCTCCAAGCCGTAACCGGACAGGAACAACTGGATGTACAGGGTCAGCGACGTGTGGCCGGGGGAGAGGATGAACCGGTCGCGGCCAATCCACTCAGGGTTCTTGGGATCGTGGCGCATCAGCTTCTGGAACAGCAGGTACGCCGCCGGAGCCAAGCTCATGGCCGTACCCGGGTGGCCGTTGCCGACCTTCTCCACAGCGTCAGCAGCCAACACCCGAACAGTGTCAACAGCCTTCTGGTCCAGATCGGTCCAGGACAGTACTTGCTCTTCCAAATGTGGCACGAAAACCGAGCCCCTCTCTGTGCTGACGGCAGGTTTTGGAAACACGGCGCGCAGGAAGCTCAGGATGGCGCCCGCTGCAATGTGTCTACCAGCCGTTCACCATTGAAACGTTGATCTCTCATCCAGTCGCACGGAGAATCCGAGAATACGGTTTCCCGGAAAGTCGACGTGTGCTGATCTGTTTCACAGCTTAGCCCTAAACGTGGCGTGGGACTCAGGGAATCCCACTAACTGGACAGAAATTCGCTTATATGAATCACCAAGGCGCCCCGAACGCGTGAAGATTCGGAAACATTGACGTATTTTGCGGACATTGGTCCACTTCCGGTCACGGTATGATATCTGGAGGCCACCAGCGGTTCCTGGGTCAGCGGTTCCACCGCAGCAACCCGGACGCCGCCGCTGCGAGAACCCCAGAGCAAAGAACAGAGTGACTGCCGCCGTGAGCACAACTGATACGCCCCTTAACGCGTCCCCGGCCCGGGGAGGCATCGGTTTCTCCCGTAAGTTCAAAGCGTATCTGGCCCTCACCAAGCCCCGGGTCATCGAGCTGCTGCTGGTCAGTACCCTGCCCACCATGATCTTCGCCCAGCGAGGCTTCCCCTCCATCGGCCTGATTCTTGCCACCCTCGTAGGTGGCGCGTTCGCTGCGGGCAGCGCAGGAGTCTTCAACTGCTACATCGACCGCGACATCGACAAGCTGATGCACCGCACCGAGAAGCGTCCGTTGGTCACCGGCGAGGTGACCCCGCGTGAGGCCTTGGTCTTCGCGTGGATCCTTGGAGCGGCCTCCATCGCGATCCTGTGGTTTGGCGCCAACCCGCTGTCGGCGTGGCTGGGCCTCGGTGCCATTGTGTTCTACGTCGTCATTTACACGATGATCCTGAAGCGCCGTACGGCGCAAAACATCGTGTGGGGCGGAGCCGCAGGCTGCTTCCCGGTTCTCATCGCCTGGTCCGCTGTGACCAACACCGTCGAATGGCCGGCGATCGTCCTCTTCATGGTGATCTTCCTCTGGACGCCTCCGCACTATTGGCCGCTGTCCATGCGCTACGGCGAGGACTACCGCAACGCCAAGGTGCCCATGCTCGGAGCAATCGCCGGTGCCAAGGTGGTTTCCGTCCAGGTTGTCCTTTATGCGTGGGCCATGGTGGCCTGCTCGCTGCTGATGATTCCCGTGGGCGGCGCGGGGTGGGTCTACACCATCGCCGCGGTCGCTGCCGGCGCCTGGTTCCTTTACGAAAGCCACGCCTTGTACAAGCGCGCCCAGGGCGGCGACGTCTCCAACAAGGGCGCCATGAAAGTCTTCCACGGCTCCATCAGTTACCTGACGCTCCTCTTCATCGCCTTGGCCGTGGACCCGTTCGTCGGTTCCCCGCTCATCGGCGGTTAGGCTTCCTCAGCCTTCCGAACGCATAAGGAACGACGCCGGCACTCACCCGAGTGCCGGCGTCGTCCGTCCCCACCCCGGACGCTCTCTCACGAAACACGCCCTTCAGGCGGACGCTCTCTCACCCAAACAAGAAGCCCGACGTCGACACTCAAGGGAGTGCCGACGTCGGGCTTTGGTTCTTGATCGCCACGGCTGGAAGCCGTCGCGAAGCCCCTACTTCACAGGGCTGGCCTTCGCAAGGTCCGCTGCATTCGTGGACGCGCTCATCAGCAATGCTGCGCCGAGCATGTGGGCACCGACCAAGAGCGCCGGAATTCCGTTGTAGTACTGGGTGAAGCCGATGATCGCCTGAAGAACCGTGACGCCAAGCATCAGGTAGGCAGCAGTGCGGAACGGTCCGTTGATCTTATGCCGCAACACCAGATAGACGGCAAGGAGTGACCCCGCTGTAATCAGGTAGGCGGGCACGGCGTGAATATGGGAGAAGAGGTCCCAATCGAGGTCGTTCCTGGGCGCGTCTGCATCGCCCGCGTGCGGACCGGCGCCCGTTACCACCACGCCGAGCATGACGGCGATCGCGGAGAAGACTGCTACGGCCATCATGGCAGGGCGAAACGCAGCAGGCAGCGCAACCAAGGCGCGGTTCATGAACCGGCCCGTGCGCCCGAAAGCCCGGTTGACCAGCAGTGTCGCAAAGACCACCAGGGCCATGGAGACGAGGAAGTGCAAGCCAACCACCCAGGGGTTCAGGCCGGAAAGGACGGTGATGCCGCCAATCACCGCCTGCGCCGGAATGCTGGCCAGGAGGCCCAAGGCCAGGAGGAAAAGGTCCCTGCGTTCCTTCCGGAGATTCCACAAGTACACCAGCATGAGCGCAGCCACAGCGGCCAAGGCAAAGGTCAGGAGGCGGTTGCCGAACTCAATGAAGCCATGGATACCCATCTCGGGGGTGTTGACCAGCGAATTACTGGTGCAACGCGGCCACGTGGGGCAGCCCAGGCCGGAGGCGGTGAGGCGGACGGCGCCTCCGGTGACGACGAGCACCGTTTGGCCGATCAGCGACAGGACGGCGAGTCGCCGTACGGTCCGGTTGACCTCTGTCGGCAGCTTGGCTGTCAGCCGCTGGACGGTCTTGGGGAGGCGCGATGCCGTGCTCACAGGTTTCTCGTTTCTCAGTTCTTGTTGGGTGGTCAGTTCCACTTGAACCAGCGGATGGCGGCGGCGCCTGCTACGAGCGTCCACAGCAGGAGGACCAGGACGGCGGGCCAAGCCACCACGCCTTGGAGGAATGCGTCGCGAAGTGCCTGGCCCAGTGCTCCGGAAGGCAGGAAGTGCACAATGTTCTGCGCCAAGGCGGGCAGGCGTTCAGCCGGAACCACAATGCCCCCAAGGGCACCGAGGAGGATCCACAAGAGGTTTGTAATGGCCAAGGTGGCTTCCGGACGAACCGTTCCCGCCACCAGGAGCCCCAGGGCCGTGAATGACGCTGCCCCCAGGACCAGCAGCAGAAGACCAGGCAGCCAACCCCCGGCGTGGGGATGCCACCCCAGGAAGCCGGCCACCACGGCGACCACCACCACCTGCAGGGAAAGCACCACCAGGACGGCAAGGATCTTCCCGGCGATCAGGCCACCGCGTCCCAGCGGAGTGGTGGACAGGAAGCGCAGCACGCCGTAACGGCGATCGAATCCGGTGGCGATGCCTTGCCCCGTGAAGGCAGTGGACATGGCGCACAGGGCCAGGATGCCCGGTGTGGCGATGTCCACGCGGGAGCCACCAAGGCCGTCCAGCAGGGGAGTTACAGCCAAGCCGATGAGTGCCATGAGCGGCAACACAATGGCGAGGATGAGTTGTTCCCCGTTTCGCAGCATGGTGACGGTCTCGTACTTGCCCTGTTGAAGGATTCGGCGGGACAGGGAGGCCGGACCTGCGTTGGGCGCCAGGAGCTTGCTCATCGGAGGTCCCTTCCGGAGATGTCCAGGAATACATCCTCGAGGCTGCGGGCCTCGAGACGAAGCGAGGCCGGCATGATGTTGCGCTCGGCCCACCAGGCTGTGAGTGCCGCCAGGTCCGCCGGGGTCAGGGCTCCGCTGACCGAATAGCTTCCGGCGCGCGTCTCCGTGACCTGGAGTCCTGCCCGGAGAACTGCGCCGAAATCCAGCCCGGCGGGTCCGTCAAAGAACAGCGTCCTGTCGGCGATGTCCGCCGAATGGTCGTGGGCCAGGAGCTCGGCGACGGTTCCTTCGGCGACGTTGTGGCCGCCGTCGATGATGTAGACGTAATCAGCCAGCCGCTCGGCGTCGTCCATCAGGTGGGTTGTGAGCACGATGCCCATCCCGGCGTCGCGCAGTTCGGCGATGAGGTCGAAGACGATCTGCCGCGACTGCGGATCAAGCCCGGCGCTTGGCTCGTCCAGGAAGAGGATTTCGGGGTTGCCAACCAGCGCCGCAGCCAAAGCCAGGCGCTGCTTCTGCCCGCCGGACAGGCGGCGTACGCTGGTCCGGCTGAACTGGTTGATGCCCAACCGCTCCACCAGCACCTCAAGGTCCATGGGGTTCCGGTACATGCCCGCCACATGGCGCAGCAAGGGAAGGGGACGGGCCGACGGCGGCAGCCCGCCGTCCTGGAGCATCACGCCGACGCGTGAACGCAGCTCCGCGCCTGCGGTATCGGGATCTTCGCCGAGGAGCGAGATGGTTCCCCCGGTCCGCTTCTGGAGACCCTGGGCACACTCGAGGGTGGTGGTCTTGCCGGCACCGTTGGCACCCAGGAGCGCGGTGATTTGTCCGCGCTCCGCCACCAGGGAAAGGCCACTCACAACCCTGAGCATTTTGCCATCAAGGGAGGCCAGGGGGCCCACATCCTTGATGAGTCCGTCTATGGTGAGGACAGGGGAGTCGGTGGATCGCACCAAAGTATTCTACGCGAAGTAGTACGGTCATATGCGGCTGCTAAGGCAAGGTCAGTCTTGCCTTACTGGAGGCCGGAATGAAATTACGACATGATTGTGTTGTGTATTCCATGAGCACTCCAGTTTCCATGCCCTCAAAGCGGCATGCTGCAGCGGCCGAGCCCCTTGCGGCTGTGCCGGCGCTGCCGGATGCTGAAGACAGGACTCGTGACCGCGTCTTGGGTGCAGTCTTGGAAAACGGTCCAGTGAGCGCGGCAGAACTCGGCGATCTGCTTGGATTCACGCCAGCTGCCGTACGCCGGCACTTGGACCACCTTGAACGAAACGGCGTCATCGAAGTCAAACGGGTAGCGAAAGCAGGGGCCGGAGCCGGTCGCCCCGCCCGGAGGTACGTACTTAGCTCCCAGGGGCAGTCCAAGCTCGGCGACGACTATCTGAATATTGCAACTTCCGCCTTGCGGCGCCTCCAGGACATCGCAGGGGAAGACGCCATCCGCGCTTACGCGGAGGAACGCTTCTCCGAATTGGAACAGCGCTACGCACCTGAAGTCTCAGCCGCCGGTGAGGATATCACGGCGCGGGCCGCAGCCCTGTCAAAGGCGTTGAGCCGTGATGGTTACGTCGCCTCCGCCCACTCCATCGAGGCCAAGGCCCCACTGCCTGCGGAATTCTCCAGCGTGCAGCTCTGCCAGGGCCACTGCCCCATCCAGCAACTCGCGGCCGAGTTCCCTGTGTTCTGTGATGCCGAGACCGCAGTGTTCTCCCGGCTGGTGGGCGTCGATGTGCGGCGACTCTCCACCCTGGCGCAAGGCGGCCACGTCTGCACCACCCACATACCTACCGGGCGACCGGCGGCCACGGTGCTCCCAGGCACTGAAGCGCACGCCGGGAACCTGTCCAAGGAATCAAACAACCAGCAAGAAAGGCCGTGATGACGGGTCAATTAGCTGAAGGAACAGCAGAGAAGGCGGTAGCTGACGGCACTGTGATCTCGGAGATTCTGGAAAAGAATCCCGAGCTGCATGGCATCGGCAACTACGAGTACGGCTGGGCCGACAAGAACGACGTTGGCGCCAACGCCCGTCGTGGCCTCGACGAGGAGGTTGTCCGTGACATCTCCGACAAGAAGAGCGAGCCCGAATGGATGCTCGATCTCCGCCTTAAGGGTCTGAAGTACTTCGACCGCAAGCCCATGCCCACGTGGGGTGCAGACCTCTCGGGTATCGACTTCGACAACATCAAGTACTTCGTGCGCTCCACGGAGAAGCAGGCTGCCACGTGGGAAGACCTGCCCGAGGACATCCGGAACACCTACGAAAAGCTGGGTATTCCGGAAGCTGAGCGCAGCCGCCTCGTTTCGGGCGTTGCTGCCCAGTACGAGTCCGAAGTGGTCTACCACCAGATCCGCGAGGACCTCGAAGCCCAGGGCGTGATCTTCCTGGACACGGACACCGCGTTGAAGGAACACCCTGAGATCTTCCAGGAGTACTTCGGCACGGTCATTCCCGTGGGCGACAACAAGTTCGCTTCCCTGAACACGGCCGTATGGTCCGGCGGTTCGTTCGTCTACGTGCCCAAGGGTGTCCACGTGGACATTCCCCTGCAGGCCTACTTCCGTATCAACACGGAAAACATGGGCCAGTTCGAGCGCACGCTGATCATCGCCGACGAAGACTCGTACGTGCACTACATCGAAGGCTGCACGGCTCCGATCTACACCTCGGACTCCCTGCACTCGGCAGTTGTGGAAATCATCGTGAAGAAGGGCGCCCGCGTCCGCTACACCACCATCCAGAACTGGTCCAACAACGTGTACAACCTGGTCACCAAGCGCGCTATCTGCGAAGAGGGCGCCACCATGGAATGGGTCGATGGCAACATCGGTTCCAAGGTGACCATGAAGTACCCGGCCGTCTACCTCGTGGGCGAGCACGCCAAGGGTGAGACGTTGTCCATCGCCTTCGCCGGCGAGGGCCAGCACCAGGACACCGGATCCAAGATGGTGCACATCGCACCGAACACCAAGAGCTCCATCATTTCCAAGTCAGTGGCGCGCGGAGGCGGACGCGCTGCTTACCGCGGCTTGGTCCAGGTCCGTGAAGGTGCCAAGCACTCGGCCAACACGGTCCGCTGTGACGCTCTCCTGGTCGACACCATTTCCCGCTCGGATACGTACCCGTACATCGACATCCGCGAGGATGACGTCGTACTGGGCCACGAGGCTACCGTTTCCCGCGTCAGCGAAGAGCAGCTCTTCTATCTGATGTCCCGCGGCATGCCGGAGGACGAGGCCATGGCCATGATCGTGCGCGGCTTCATCGAGCCGATCGCCCGCGAGCTGCCCATGGAATACGCCCTCGAGCTCAACCGCTTGATTGAACTTCAGATGGAAGGATCCGTCGGTTAACAATGACTGATATCACTACTGAAAAGGCACGCATCGGCGCGCCCTCAGCACAGCCCTTTATCGACGGCTTCACCGAGGAAGGCGAGAACCTTTCGCCGATCAATGCAGGTTCGACGACGGAGCAGCCTTCCGCTGGACCTCTCGCCGGCGCTTCGGCCAAAGGCCACTCGCACGGCGGCGGCGTCGGCGTCCCCGACAGCTCGCGCGCCGGTCGCCTGACCTCATACGACGTTGAGGATTTCAAGGCACTGACGGGCTTGGAAGAGGACTGGCGCTTCACCCCGCTGCGCCGCCTTCGGGGCCTGCACAGCGAAGCCCTGACCGGTGCTGCTCCGTCTGTTTCGGTCAACGCCCCTGCCGGCGTAACGGTTGAGACTGTAGGCCGCGAAGACCAGCGCATCGGCCAGGCGGGTATTCCCGAGGACCGCGTCTCCGCGAACGCCTGGGCGAACTTCAAGGAAGCCACCGTCATCACGGTTCCCTCGGAGACGTCCCTCGAGTCGGAAATCACTGTATCCCTCACGGGTGCCGGCACGGATGCCTCGGCGCAGCACGTGGTTGTTGTGGCGGAGAAGTTCTCCAAGGCCGTCCTGGTCCTCGGTCACGAAGGCACCGCTGTTGTGTCCGAGAACGTGGAGATCATCCTTGAGGACGGCGCAGAGCTCACGGTCGTCTCGCTGCAGGAGTGGAACGACGATTCCGTCCACGCTTCCTCACAGCAGGCAAAGATCGGCCGCGACGCCAAGTTCAAGCACATCGTGGTCAGCCTCGGTGGCGACCTGGTCCGCGTGACGCCGACCGCCCGTTTTGCTGCCCCCGGCGGCGAGGTGGAACTCTTCGGGTTGTACTTCGCCGACGCCGGCCAGCACCTTGAGCACCGCACCTACGTTGACCACGGCCAGCCCAACTGCGTCTCCAACGTGCTTTACAAGGGCGCGCTGCAGGGCAAGGGCGCACACACCGTGTGGGTTGGCGATGTCCTTATCCAGAAGAACGCCGAAGGCACTGACAGCTACGAGAAGAACCAGAACCTGGTGCTGACCGACGGCTGCCGCGCCGACTCCGTGCCGAACCTGGAAATCGAGACTGGCCTTATCGAAGGTGCGGGCCACGCCAGCGCCACGGGCCGTTTCGATGACGAGCACCTGTTCTACCTGATGGCACGCGGTATTCCGGAAGACGTTGCCCGCAGGCTCGTGGTCCGTGGCTTCCTCAACGAGATCATCCAGAAGATCAAGGTTCCGGCCATCGAGGACCGACTGACCGAAGCCGTTGAGCGCGAGCTCGCCGCAACCGACAACTAACGTCTACCAACAACCAGGACAGGCCAACAGGACAACCATGAGTGATCACATCAAGGGCGAACTCGTGTGCAACGCCAACGACATCAAGGTCAAGCAGGCGTTGCGCGTCCTGATCGATGACTACCCCGTAGCCATCGTGAAGGACTCGATGGGCGAAATCCACGCCGTCGGAGACACGTGCTCGCACGCTGACATCTCGTTGTCCGAGGGAGAAATCGAAGGTTGCGCGATCGAATGCTGGGGACACGGTTCCCAGTTCGACCTGCGCAGCGGCCAACCCCTGCAGTTGCCTGCCTATGACCCCGTCCCTGTTTTCGCCGTCACCATCGATGGCGACGACGTCTACGTGGACGTGACCAATGTTGTGAACGGCGCCCCGGTAAACAACTACTGAGCGCCCAGTACCGCCAGACTTTACGAACGGAAAGAAAGAAGAGCATGTCTACTCTTGAGATCAAGGACCTGCACGTCAGCATCGAGACGGAGCAGGGCACCAAGGAGATCCTGAAGGGCGTCAGCCTGACCATCAAGACCGGCGAAACGCACGCCATCATGGGTCCCAACGGCTCGGGCAAGTCCACCCTTGCTTCCACCATTGCCGGCCACCCGCGCTACACGGTGACCAGCGGCAGCATCACCCTGGACGGCGAAGACGTCCTGGAAATGAGCGTCGACGAGCGCGCCCGTGCTGGCGTCTTCCTGGCCATGCAGTACCCGGTAGAGGTTCCGGGTGTCACCATGACCAACTTCCTGCGCACCGCCAAGACGGCCATCGACGGTGAGGCACCCGCCCTCCGCACGTGGACCAAGGACGTCAAGGCAGCCATGCAGCAGCTGCGCATCGATGCCGACTTTGCCCAGCGCAATGTCAACGAGGGCTTCTCCGGTGGCGAAAAGAAGCGGGTGGAGATCCTCCAGCTCGAGCTTTTCAAGCCGAAGTTTGCTGTCCTGGACGAGACCGACTCGGGCCTCGACGTCGACGCACTGAAGGTCGTTTCCGAAGGCGTCAACCGTGCACACGCACAGGGCAACATGGGCACGCTGCTCATCACTCACTACACCCGCATCCTGCGCTACATCAAGCCTGACTTCGTCCACGTTTTCGTTGACGGCAAGGTTGTCGAAGAGGGCGGCCCCGAGCTCGCGGACCGCCTTGAAGAAGAAGGCTACGACCGTTACGCCAGTGGTGCCGGCGTCGCTGTTGCTCCTGCCGCGCAGGCCTAGTTAGGATCACCTTATGACCGAAATCAACGCTGCGCGCACCAGCCTCGAGGATGTCGAGGAAGCGCTCAAGGACGTCATCGACCCCGAGCTTGGGGTCAACGTCGTCGACCTGGGCCTGCTCTACGGGCTGAAGTACTCGGACGACGACGGTGCCCTCCTGATCGACATGACACTCACCACGGCGGCTTGCCCCCTGACGGACGTGTTGGAAGAGCAGGTTGGCAAGTCTTTGGACGGCATCGTCGATGACTGGCGCCTGAACTGGGTATGGATGCCGCCATGGGGTCCGGAACGGATCACCGACGACGGCAAGGACCAGATGAGGGCCCTCGGCTTTAACATCTGATCACGCTTGGCCCCGCGCAAAACGGGGCAAAGATAAATGGTTCCGGACCTTGTGTCCGGAACCATTTTTCGTTAAGCGTTCATCAGGGGGCAGCCACACTGAAGGTGTCGCACTTGTTGATGTCTCCGGTGGAGTATCCCTGCGAGAACCACTTCTGCCGCTGAGCGCTGGATCCGTGGGTCCACGATTCGGGGGAGACGCGGCCGGTGGCAGCCTTCTGGATCCGGTCGTCGCCAACTGCCGATGCTGCAGACAGGGCGTCCTGCAGGTCTTGCTGGGTGATGGGGTCCAGGAACGGCTTGCCCGTGGCCGGGTCGGCTTGGGAAGAGGCGTAGCGCACCCACAGGCCCGCATAGCAGTCCGCCTGCAACTCCACCCTCACACCGCCCGACTCCGGTCCCTGGGGATCCTGCTGCGCGCGGTCAAGGTTGCCCAGGATGTTCTGGATGTGGTGGCCGAATTCGTGGGCCACCACGTACTCCTGTGCCAAGGGTCCACCTGAGGAACCAAAGCGCGTAACGAGTTCGTCAAAGAACCCGGGATCGAAGTAGGCCTTGACGTCGGCCGGGCAGTAGAAGGGGCCAACAGCCGTAGTGGCCTGTCCGCAGCCGGTGTTGGTTGCTTGGTCGAAAATGACCGTTCCCGGACGTGAGTACTTCACGTTGTAATCAGCCAGGTACGCGGGCCAAAACGCATTCAAACTGTTGACCGTTCCCGTGATGCGGCAGTCGAGGCGCTTGTCGGCGTCGGCCCCTGTTTGGCATTCCTGGACGCCGCCACTGGCGCTGCCGCCCCCGACAGCGGGTGGCTGGCTGCCGCCCCCGGTGAGGTCTCCGAGGATGTTGGGATTCACGCCGAGCAGCACGAGAAGCAGTGCGACGATGCCACCGCCGATCCCGCCACCGATCTTGGTTCCACGGCCCAATCCGCTACCGCGCCGGTCTTCTACTTGGGATGGGTCAAGTTGCGCACCGTCATTGAAACTCATACAGCCAGAATAGACGTCACCATTGATGCCCGCGTGCGAACACTGCCGTAAAATTGCGGGGATGCCTTTCCTGGACAAACTTCAGCTCTGGGCCGACGAACGTCCACACGACACCGCCGTCGTTGTGGGCCGGAACCGGCTCTCCTGGTCGGAACTTCGCGACGCGGCAACCGGCCTTCTCAGCCATGCATCCGCTACCACGGTCCTCGCCGAGCCCAACTCGGCTGCCTTCGTTTCCCGCTACGTCGCTGCCGTGGCCGGGGAACGACGTTGCGCGGTCCTGGATCCCCACTGGCCTTCGGCAATGATCGACGAAGTGACCAAGCGGATCTCCGGCTCCGAGTCAGCGGGCGGCGGAGACCTTACGGATGGCGGGCCTTCCTCCACCTTCCTCATTGGCCTCACGTCCGGGACCACCTCCGTCCCCAAAGCTTTCACGCGCTCGAGGCGTTCCTGGCAGGTCTCCTTCGAAGCCTCCATCGAGTTCTTCGGGTTGACGCAGGACGACCGCACCCTGGCAGCAGGTCCGCTTTCCTCCAGCCTCAACCTGTACGCCTTGTCCGAATGCCTGTATGCGGGGGCGGCATTCCTGACGCTGGAGTCGTTCGACGTCGGCGACGCGCACGCGGCGATCAGCCACGACCACATCACCCGGCTGGTCCTGACGCCCACCATGCTCCGCCTGCTCAGCGAACGTGGCCTCGTGGGCGACGTGGACGCATCCGGGATCCGCAGCATCATCTGTGCCGGTTCAAAGCTCGATGGCCGGACCTTGGAGGCAGCACGGCGCTGGGCTCCCAACGCCGCCATTTTCGAGTACTACGGCGCGTCGGAGTTGAGCTTCGTTTCCGGCACCCGGCTCGCCGCCGGAGAGCCCTTGGACGTTGGCGGCACTGGAATCGGGCAGCCCTTCCCCGGCGTGGAATTGAAGATCCTCGATGACGCCGGACATCCCTTGGCGGACGGGGAACATGGGAACATCAGCATCCGCAGCGGAATGGTCAGCAACGGCTACCTTTGGGGTGATGACGGCCAAGCCCTGCGCTCCCTGAATGGCTGGTACACCGTGGGGGACCAGGGCTACCTCGACCACGGGACCCTGCACATCCTGGGTCGCCGCTCCGACATGATCATCACCGCCGGCAAGAACGTCTATCCACACGAGGTCGAGCTGGCCCTCGCCTCCGTTCCCGGCATCGAAACCGCAGTGGCCGCGGGGGCGCCGGACGACATACGAGGACAAAAGGTGATTGCCGCCGTCGTGCCCGCTTACGGTGCTGTCACCGCAACCCAACTGCGCACCGGACTGGATGGACTGCTGGCCAGGGACAAATGGCCGTTGCAGTACTACACCCTTTCCGAGCTCCCCATCACGGATCGCGGCAAAGTGAGCCGCTCAGTCCTCCTGGACTGGATCAAGAACCACGATTCCAGGGTGCAACCCCTTGGTTGAGGCCGGCACGCCATGGGACGTCGGGACGGAGGAGCGCCAGCCCGTGATCATCGCGGCGCTCCGGTCACCAATCTGCCGCGCCAACGGGCAGCTCAAGCACCTTCGTGCCGCGGACTTGTTGGCCCCCGTGATCGGATCCCTCCTCCGGTCCACGGGCGTGAACCCTGACGGCGTTGACGACGTCATCGTGGGCAATGCGGTGGGCGGTGGCGGGAACGTTGCCCGCTTCGCCGCACTCCAGGCGGGCCTCCCGGTGACGGTCCCGGGCCTCACCGTCGACCGGCAGTGCGGTTCGGGCCTGGATGCCATTGCCTTGGCAGCCAGATTGGTGGCCGCGGGAGGCGATCCCCTCTATGTGGCCGGCGGCGTAGAAAGCATCAGTACCGCTCCTGCCCGGGCCACGAGGCACGACGACGGCGGACTGGACTTCTACTCCCGGGCCGCCTTTGTGCCACCCGGTTTTGGCGATCCGGCCATGGGCGTGGCCGCCGAGAATGTGGCAAGGGAATGCGGAATCACCAGGGAGCGGCAGGACGAGTACGCCCTCCGCAGCCACCACCGCGCCCTCGCTTCCGCCGCCGCTGGCCGTTTCGAGGCCGAAATAGTGCCGTTGGACTGGAACGGATCGGTGGTGGATACCGACGACGGTCCCAAAACGTCGCTGCGGCCCGCCTTGATGGGGCGGTTCCCGGCGGCATTCGTTCCCGGTGGTACCGTCACCGCGGCGAACTCCTGTTTTGACGCGGACGCAGCCTCCGCCGTCGTCATCACGTCGCTCAAGCGCGCCCGCGAGCTGGGCGCGGTGGACGGTTTGCTGGTGCTCGGATGCGATACCGCGGGCGTGGATCCGGAATTCCTGGGCATCGGTGCGGCCCACGCGGCGCAGCGGCTCCTGGGACAGTACGGTGTTGCCGCCGAAGATGTTGACCTTGTGGAGTTCAATGAGGCGTTCGCCGCCCAAACGCTGGCCTGCCTGGATCATCTTGGCGTCGACCCGGCCCGGGCCAACCTGGACGGCGGGGCGTTGGCACTTGGCCATGGCTACGGCGCTTCCGGAGCTGTCCTGGTGACGCGGTTAATGGCCCAGGCGCGGGACCGGTACCTCACCGAAGGCCTCCACTCCTTGGGCCTGGCGATGATCAGCATTGCCGGCGGGATGGGCACTGCGGCGCTGCTGCGGTACGCGCGTCTCTAACGAGGCGAGTCATCATCCTCGGGTTCGCCGAGTCCACGGGCAGCCAGGGCGTCTCCCGTTTGGCGTGCATACGCGACCGTGGTGATGAAGACCGGCAGGACCAGGGCGCGGGGATTACGTTCGAGGCCCCTGGCCCGTGCCGCATCCCGAACGTCGGAGAAGGCCCCGGCGATGAAGGGAATGCTCCGAAGCATCACGGCTATGGTCAGGGCGAAACGCTCCGGGTCCGCACCCCAGCGCTGGAACGGCTTGGCGAGCGAGACCACACCATCCAAAAGCTCCTGGACGGGTGTGGTGGCAGTCAACACCGACGCTGCGACAACACACACGAGGACGTTAAGGACAATCCGGGCCGCAGTGGGTCCGCCAAGTTGCCACCACTGGAACAGGCCGATGGCCGCCAGGATGGGCGTCACCATCCAGAGAGTGCGAAGCAGGCGGCGCACTCCGGCGCCGCTGAGCAGGAAGATCCCGCACATCACCAGGAACACCAGCAGCGAGACAACCCAGTCGACAATGAGGAACGACGCCGTCCCGCAGGCAGCCACCAGCAGGAACTTGAGCCACAGGGGAGTGCGGTGCACTAAGGAGTGCCCGCGCACGTAGTTGGCAATCAGGAAGCCGTGCCCCCTCACGGCTGGCGCCCATCCATGTTGGCGGTGTTCACGGTGGCGTTGTTCACGCTGGCCGCGCACAGCGCTCGGTACTGGGCGATGGCTTCGGACGCGCCGCCGTCGAACACTATCCGTCCCGCGTCCACCACGAGCACGCGGTCCATGTCCTCAGCGAGTTCCAGATCGTGGGTGGACATGATGACCTGCTGGTCGAGGCCGGCGATGGTACGCCGCAGCAGCTCCCGGTTGCGGAGATCCAGCAGGGTTGACGGTTCGTCCAGGACCAAAACGCGGGGATTGACGGCCAGCACGGCAGCGAGGGCCAGCAACTGGCGTTCGCCGCCGGAGAGCTCGTAGATACTTTGGTCGGCCAGGTGCACAATGCCGAACCGGTCGAGGACTGCCTCGGCCCGGGCGCTGCGTTCCCGGCCGTTCTTGATGGTCCTGCGCAGGGAGAGCTCCACGTCCTCACGGCCCGTGGGCATCACCAGCTGGGACAGCGGATCAGTGAAGACGAAGCCGACGTTGGCGCGAACCTTCCGCACCGCTCCCACAGTGTCATCGCCGTGGACCACAACGGAGCCTTCACTGGGCTCAACCAGGCCGTTGACCAAACGCAGGAGGGTGGACTTGCCGGAACCATTGGCGCCGATGACGCCAATGCGCCGCTCCGCCAGTTCCAAGGAAACATCCTGCAGCAGGACCTTGGCGGCGTCGCTGCCGTCGACGGCGACGCGGACCGAGACCCTGCTGAAGTTGATGGAGTTCATTAGCCTGCCTGTTTGACCCGGCGCACCAAAACGTCCGGGAATGCCTTGTGGAGGGCCACCGCGATAAGGACTGCGAGGACATTCTTGAGGATATCGCCCGGGTAGTACGGCAGGTCGGCGATGAACGCCTTGGTGAATTCAAGCTTGCCGTTGACCATCATGCCGAGGACACCCAATCCGTGGATGATCACGATGCTGCTGGCCATGGTGGCTGCGAACAGCAGCAGGGAACGGAAGCGAACGGTTTTCCGGATGATCAACGCTGCAAAATAGCCGGTTGCGGCAGCGGCAAGGGGGAAAGCAATGATGTAGCCGGCAGAAGGAGTCGCCAGGATGCCCAGGCCGCTGCGGCCACCGCTGAAGATCGGCAGTCCGGCCAGCCCAAGAAGTACGTAAAGCCCGACGGCGGCAAAACCGCGCCCGGGGCCAAGAACCAATCCGCTGAGCATGACGGTCAGGGTCACCAGCGTGATGGGCACGCCCAGGGCGCCCACCGGGATGCCCGGGATGATCGAGGATGCTGCCACCAGTGCTGCAAAGACAGCGATGAGGCCGAGGTCTGTGGCTGTCCACCGCTTGCGCGCAGCAGTGCGTGCCGTAGTGGCGGAGTTGGTTTGAGTCATCGGGGGGTCCTTAGGGGATGCGGAGACGGTGGGTTGGGGCCCACCATTCGAGGATACGTAGCCTTGATGGGAGCGATTTTGGAGCCTCTCCACAAATGGGCTGGCCCATTCTTGGGGGACGGCACAGTTTCGTGCGATGTCCGGCCCGTCCCGGGCTGCCGGTAGACTTGAACAGGCTGTTCGCACGGCCGTCCCCGCCGCCACCGGCCCGCCGGTGCCGCAGGCGTTCTCCGTTGAAAGGCATCACCCGAATTGATTACCGTCCAGGAACTCGAACTCCGCGCCGGCGCACGCCTGCTGATGGACCAGGTCAACTTCAGGGTGGACAAAGGGGACAAGATCGGGCTCGTCGGCCGTAACGGCGCCGGAAAGACGACGCTTACCCGCGTGCTCGCCGGCGAAGGGCTTCCGGCCGGCGGCAAAGTGACGCGCAGCGGTGAGATCGGTTACCTGCCGCAGGATCCACGGACGCCGGACATGGAGCAGTTGGCCCGCGACCGGATTCTCTCCGCCCGCGGCCTGGACGTTGTGCTTGGCAAGCTGAAGAAGGCTCAGGCGGAGATGTCGAGCGAGGACGCCGCCGTCCAGCGCAAGGCCATGAACCGCTACGACCGACTCGAAGCGGAGTTCCTCGCCGGCGGCGGATATGCCGCAGAGGCTGAGGCTGCCGCTATTTCGTCCAACCTCGCCTTGCCTGAGCGCATCCTCAACCAGCCGCTCAAGACGCTCTCCGGTGGGCAGCGTCGACGCGTGGAGCTTGCCCGGATCCTGTATTCCTCGGCCGAGACACTTCTCTTGGACGAACCGACAAACCACCTCGACGCCGACTCCATCACCTGGTTGCGCGACTTCCTGAAGAACCATCAGGGCGGGCTCATTGTGATCAGCCACGATGTTGAGCTGCTCGAAGCCACGGTCAACAAGGTCTACCACCTCGACGCCAACCGCGCCCAGATCGATTACTACAACATGGGTTGGAAGCGTTACCTGCAGCAGCGCGAGACTGACGAGCGGGCACGCCGCCGTGAACGCGCCAATGCCGAAAAGAAGGCACAGGTGCTTTTGGACCAGGCCAACAAGATGCGCGCCAAGGCAACCAAGGCCGTGGCAGCGCAGAACATGGCCAAGCGGGCCGAGCGGCTCCTCAGCGGCCTGGAAGCCGTGCGCGAGCAGGACCGCGTGGCAGCATTGCGTTTCCCTGACCCCTCACCCTGCGGCAAGACCCCTTTGACCGCCGAAGGCCTCAGCAAGTCCTACGGCTCGTTGGAAATCTTCACCGACGTGGACCTCGCGATCGACCGCGGCTCCAAGGTGGTCATTCTTGGCCTGAACGGTGCCGGCAAGACCACGCTGCTTCGGATGCTCGCGGGAGTGGACGCTCCGGATACGGGCGACATCATCCCCGGACACGGACTGAAGGTGGGCTACTACGCCCAGGAGCACGAAACCCTGGACCACGACCGGACCGTACTGGAAAACATGCGCTCTTCGGCACCGGACATGAAGGATGCCGAAGTCCGTGGAATCCTTGGATCTTTCCTGTTCTCCGGTGATGACGTCGACAAGCCTGCCGGTGTGCTCTCCGGTGGTGAGAAGACGCGCCTGGCACTGGCCACCATCGTTGCCTCCAGCGCCAATGTGCTGCTCCTGGACGAACCCACCAACAACCTGGACCCCGCCAGCCGCGCGGAAATCCTTGGTGCCTTGAAGAACTACTCCGGTGCCGTGGTGATGGTCAGCCACGATGAAGGCGCCGTGGCAGCCCTGAACCCGGAACGCGTCGTGTTGCTGCCCGATGGCGTGGAGGACCACTGGAATGAGGACTACCTGGACCTCATCACGCTGGCCTAGGTGTAGTTCCCACGGCAGGTTCCGCTGCGCGACGCGCTTGATTTACCGCGTGCTCGTTCGTTCCTCGCTTAGACGCACGCTCTGTAAATCAACCGCGTCGCTCCGCTCGCGGCTGCTGGCGTACTTGAAGTTCGGCCGCGTTCGTGATGCGTGCCAATTCCTCGTAGCCGATCGAGAACATGGAATTGTGGTTGCCGGCTCCCGCCCACAGGACGCCGTGTTCTTTGAGCGAGGTGTCCAGGACGGTCCTTATGGGCCGGGGGTGGCCGACGGGGGCCACTCCGCCCACTTCCTGTCCAGTGTGTTCAAGGACGAACTCCGGGGTGGCGCGGCGGATCTTGCCCGTCTCCAGTTGGCGGGCGACCAGTGTGGTGTCCACTTTCGCGGCGCCGCTCGCAAGGATCAGAAGAGGTTCGCCGTCCACTTCGAAAACGAGGCTGTTGGTAATGGCAGCGACCTCACAGCCCAGTACGGAAGCTGCTGCCGCGGCTGTTGGGACTTTCTCTTCGAAGACGAGGACCGTGTCCACGGCTCCAAGCGCAGTCAGCGCCGCCTTGACGTTGCGGACGGGCTCGGGAAGTGTCTCAGTAGCCTTGGGCATCCAGGATCGCGTCTTCCTCTTCTTCGGACGTTCGGCGTTTGTTCTTGCGCGGCGCGGGCACGGGACGTTTGCGAGGGCCTGCTGCCGACATGAATTCGTCGTCGTCCTCATCTTCGGCATCGATCGCCGCGTTCCGTGCCTGCTGCCTGGCGGCGTAGCCGAAACCGATGAACATCAACACCCCAAAGGCAAACCACTGGAGCGAGTAGGAAAGATGGGTGCCCTCTTCGGTTGCGGGCTTCGGGAACGGCGTGGGCATGGGCTGTACGGCCGGTGTTTCGCTGGCCAATTGCCCGTAGGCACCGGTTTCGATCGTGTAGGGCAATTCGCCCGCGAAGCCCGGCAGGTCTATCGACGCCAGCTGCCCTTCGACGGCACCCCGGTCCAGCTTCGGTTCTGAAGGCTTGAGGCGGGCAACCACCGTGACCTCACCTGCGGGCGGCGCCGGGACGACGTCGGGCCTTCCCGGGGTGTTGTTACCGATCGGCAACCAGCCGCGGTCGATGACCACAGCCTCACCGGTGGTCAAGCGGAAGGGAACCACGACGTCGTAGCCTGGCTGGCCGTTCAGCGGCCGGTTGCGTACCACGCGCTGTCCGTCAAGATCGTAGGTGCCGCGCAGTTCCACCTGGGTCCATTCGCGCTCCGGATCGAGCTGGCGGAACTCGTCCTTGACGTCTGCGAACGGCACTGGGGTGGCCGAATAGTTGCTGACCACGCGGTTGATCTCAGCGAGCGTTTCCGCGCGCCGGTCCATTTGCCAACGTCCCAGGAACACGCAGGCCGTGGCGAAGATGGCGGCCAGGACAAAATAGCCCAGCCACTTGCTGGAGAACAGGAAGCGGTACATTCAGCTGGCCCCGCCTACGGACGCGTCATCGGCCTCAAACGGCACGGTTTCCTTCCACAGCCCGCGGGTTTGCAGATAGTCCTCAAGCCACCCCCGGTGGTCATCGCACGACAACCAGATCTTTCGGCGCTCCGGCGTATGGATGCGTGGATTGTTCCACAGGAGTTGCCAATCCGCGCCCCCACGGCAACCCTTGCGGGAACACAGCGCCTTTTCCGGTGCCGCTTCCTGGTCGCCCTGGCCAAGGCCGCCGAGGGTGAAGATATTCATGAAGCCGCCCGTTCGTCGCCGGAATTGCCGGCCTTCGTAGATGGTGTTGCGTCGGTGGAGCCTGCGTGCCCGGTGCCATCCTGGTCCGGCTCATCGTCCACCAGTTCTCCTTGGAGGACTGTGACTGGCTCCTCGGGCTCCTCTTCAGCCGGTTGCTGCGAGCCCTCGATTTCAGGTGTTGACACGTCATCGAGCAGGGCGTCGCTGTGGGCTTCCGCCATGTCGCTGCCGTTGGCGATTACCACGGCGATCCAGGGAAGGAAGACTGCGCCTGCCACCGCGATGATCTTGAACCAGCCATCCACCACAAAGATCAGGATGATGCAGACCATGCGGATGCCCATGGCCAAGGAGTATTTGATCATCCGTTGCCGCATGTCTTCGGAATGGGCGGTGGCGGCGTCCGTGATGCTGTGCACTTCGGGGTCGCTGGAAACAGGGTCCGGATCCCCGGGCACCTGCTGCAGGGGACTGTTCTCTCGTGTCACAGCTGAATCATCACGCTCCAAAGGCTCCTACCAATTCTCTCACCAACGTGGTACTGGCCCAAACCGCGCACGACGCCGGTTACCCGCGCGTTGCTGCACGTGGCGGCTAAGATCGAGGCAGGTAAAACCCCTCTTCACCGCGGCACACCCATGCCGCAGAACCTGGAGCGAACGAATGTCTGAAGCAGTATCCACCGGTCGCAGCGTCCTGGTCACGGGCGGCAACCGCGGCATAGGCCTGGCGATTGCGGAGTCCTTCCTGGCCAACGGTGACAAGGTCGCAGTGACCTACCGTAGCGAATCAGAACTCCCTGAAGGCATTCTGGGAGTCAAGGCCGACGTCACCGATGAGGCTTCGATCGATGCAGCTTTCAAAGCTGTCGAAGAAGCCCACGGCCCGGTGGAAGTGTTGGTGGCCAATGCCGGTATCACCAAGGACACTTTGCTCTTGCGGATGAGCGAAGATGATTTCACCTCGGTCCTCGACACGAACCTCACCGGCGCATTCCGCGTCATCAAGAGGGCTTCCAAGGGCATGATCCGCCTCCGCAAGGGTCGCGTGATCCTGATCTCCAGCGTGTCCGGCCTGTACGGTGCACCCGGGCAGATCAACTACTCCGCCTCCAAGGCAGGCATGGTGGGCATCGCCCGTTCCCTGACCCGGGAACTTGGGAGCCGCGGGATCACAGCGAACGTTGTGGCACCTGGATTCATCAACACCGACATGACGGCGGAGCTCCCCGAAGAAACCCAGAAGTCCTACCTCGCCAGCGTCCCTGCCGGCCGCTTTGCCGAGGCGTCCGAGGTAGCCAATGTGGTGCGTTGGGTGGCCAGCGACGAGGCAGCCTACATCTCGGGTGCTGTGATCCCTGTCGACGGCGGCCTCGGCATGGGCCACTAGCTGGCAGCGACCGTCTGAGAACTAGTCGATCAGGCAGTTTTTGTGGGGGCCCCACAAGCTGGTCTGCTGCAACCACTGGCATGATGGAAGCCGAGCCCACATTTTTTGGATGAAGTGAACAAAAGGAGCACGAATGGGAACGCTGGATAACAAGACCGCCATCGTCACGGGATCTTCCCGCGGCATCGGCGCCGAAGTTGCCAAGATCCTCGCGGGCGAGGGTGCCGCCGTCGTAGTCAATTACCGCCAGAAGGCGCCTCGCGCCAACAAGGTTGTTGCCGATATCCAGGCCGCAGGGGGCCGCGCCGCTGCCGTCGGCGCAGATCTGACGACGGATGAAGGCGTCCACGCCCTGGCCAGCACAGCCATGGAGGAGTTCGGTTCCCTCGACGTCCTGGTGCTCAATGCCTCCGGTGGCATGGAGTCCGGCATGGAAGAGGGCTATGCGTTGAAGCTCAACCGCGATGCCCAGATCAACATGCTGAACGCGGCAGTACCGCTCATGCCTGAGGGTTCCCGCGTTGTGTTCGTGACCAGCCACCAGGCCCACTTCGTTGAGACCGTACCCACCATGCCTGAGTACGAACCAGTTGCCAAGAGCAAGCGGGCCGGTGAAGATGCGCTTCGAGCACTGCTGCCCGATCTTGCCAACAAGGGCATTTCCTTGGTGGTTGTCTCCGGCGACATGATCGAGGGCACGGTCACCGCCACCCTTCTTGACCGTTCAAACCCGGGCGCCATCGAGGCGCGCCGTGCAGAGGCCGGAAAGCTCTACTCCGTGCAGGAGTTCGCCGCCGAGGTTGCCAAGATGGTCACGGCCGATGTCGAATCCGGCCACACGGAATACGTCGGCGGTGCCGACTACTTCGGTAAGAGCGAGCAGTAGCAGACCGCAGTTTGCAGCAAGGCCCGGGACGGTGTCCCGGGCCTTGCTGGTTTTGACGGGCCTTGCTGGTTTTAAAAGGGACCCACGGAGTGGGTGGACTGGAACAATTACGATTCCATAAAAAGATTCAATTCTTGCGTCATGATTTCCAAAGAACTGTTTCATCAAAGTTGTTTTGCATTATAGGTTGCCATCTGATTGACTCGGCACGGCGCCGTCTTTCGTTGTTGTGCGCCCCTTTATGCAATCTGTGACCTGCATTTATCGCTGTCATTTCGGCGAGCTGCAATGAATGCGCGCCAACTAGGAGCTTTTAATGGACCTGCTACTCCACGCCGACGATATCCGTGCATCCTACGACCAGCGACGCATCCTCAAAGGCGTCAGCTTCTCCTTGCACCGGGGCGAAATCCTGGGTTTGATCGGGACAAACGGGGCCGGCAAAACAACTCTCATGGGCGTGCTGGCCGGAGCCCACAAACACGATGGCGGCCGGATGAACCTTGCCGGAGAGAAATTCACTCCTGACTCGCTCGAGGAAGCCCAAGCCTGTGGCGTGGGCCTGATTCCGCAAAACTTTCGCGTGGATCCGGAATTGACCGTAGCCAAGGCAATATTCCGGGGGACCTTCCAAGCAGGAAAAGCGCACGAGGAACTAAAGGACCAGGCATCGAAGTTGATCCACGACATTGGAGTCGACCTGGATCCGGACACGAAAGTCGGTGCCCTGATCCGCGCCGAGCAAACCCTGGTGGAGGTTCTTCGAATGGTTGCCGAAGAAGCCCAGCTGGTCATCATGGACGAAGTTGCGGCATCGCTGCCGGACCACGACGTGGCCGTACTGCATAAAGTCCTGCGAATGCTCAACCAGCAGGGGAGGGCGATCATCTACATCACCCACAGGCTTGATGAAGTGCGTTCCATCGCGCACCGCATCGCAATCCTCCGTGATGGCCGGGTTCATCGCGTGGTTGACGCGAGCCAAACGGACGTCGACGAGCTCGCGTTCCTGCTGTTGCAGCAGAAGCTCGAACCCAACGCGCGGCCCGTGGAGCTGGCAACAGGTGAAGAGGCTCTCCGCGTGGTGGAACTGGGGGTGGGCGATTCCGTCCGCGACGTAACGTTCAACGTGGCCAAGGGCGAGATCTTTGGCCTCGTGGGCACCCACCGCTCCGGAATCTACGCCTTGATCGGCGCTCTTGTTGGCATCAACCCGAGCACTTCGGGCGGGATCTTCATGCACGGCGCCAAGGTGGAGATCAGGGAACAGCAGGATGCAAAGCGCTTGAAGATTGGCTTCCTGTCTGAGACGGACGACAACTTCGAATCGGGTGCCACGGTGGCCGACGGCCTTCAACACGGTGCCGACGACCAGGACGTGAGCCTCCAGGACGAGGTGATGCAGCTCCGGGGTGTCATTGAGCTGGTCCGACGCATGCGGATCAACACCACAAATATCCACGGAACCATCGCCACTCTGTCCGGCGGCGATCGGCAGAAGGTACAGCTCGCCAAATGGATGACCACCGATTGTGACGTCCTCATCCTCAGCCATCCCAGCCGGGGCATTGACATCGGTGCCAAGGAAATCGTGTACAAGATGCTTCACGAACTCAGCCAGACAGGTGTGGCCATCATCCTGCTGTCCTCGGACTTGTCTGAACTGGTGGGCTGGTGCCACCGTATCGGTGTGATGCGGGACGGCGAAATGGTGTCCATAGAGGCCAACGCGAACACCAATGAGGACGTGCTGGTCCACCACATGTTAGGAGACAAGTTCGAGGCCACGCCGCGGGAAGCCCGTCGCCACCAGGGTCAGTGATTGACTCAGGAGGAAATGAAGAAGGGGTGGTCCGTTTTCCGGATCACCCCTTCTTCATTCATGGCATTAGATGGTGATGCCCTTGGCAAGGTTCTTGAGCTTGTGGCGTGCCAAAGCCAGGTTCGCGTAGGTGCGGTCCAGCACCAGGTAGACGAACAGGCCCTTGGAACCGGCCGAATTCAGGACGTTGACCAAGTGGTACTGCGTATCGAGGGTAATGAGGATGTCCTCGATGTCACTCTCCAGGTTCAGGTCGGACATGGTGCGCAGCTTGGCGCTGACTACGTTGGAGTTGCCCGCAGCTGCGACGCCGAGGTCGAAGCCAGGGCTTCCGCCCTGGGCCAAAGCCATTCCGCTGGTGTAGTCGACCACGGCAGCACCCGTGGCTCCCTCGATGGACAACAATTGCTTTACGGCTTCGTCTAGTGAACTCATGTTCCGATCTTCCTGTTCTGTTTCCTTGTTGGAGGGTTGCGGGAAGGATTCCAGGACCGGGGCCCCATGAAGGCCCGGTTCGCGGGCCAAGGTCTTCCCAACGGGCGTGCCGGCCCCAAGGTCTTCGTTGAACATCTCGTCGAGGAACGAGGCCTGGCCTGGAGCGGAGTTCGGAGAACCGCCGTCCTGGTCATCTCCCGCGAGGCGTTTCTTCCACCATTTCCAGGTGCGCTGTGAACTTTCCACTTACCGTTCCTGAACCCGCACGATCCTGGCAGCCGCATGGGGCATTGCAGTCGTGAGGGTGTGGTTCATGACGCTCCTGGGTTCTCAAATAGACGCCCGTACGGCGCCTCATCGAAGGAACCGTCCCAACGAGCCGCCGGACCATGGCGGCCGGACACACTGGTTAAGTGGCGAGAACCGCGGTTCGTGACGGAGTTTTATGCATGCCGGGATCGTGGCGCCATCAGCCACCGCCCGCCGCGCCGGTCCTCACACGTTAGCGATAAACCGCACCGCGTCCAGGTACGGCATGTTGATTGCGGCGTCTGCAACAGCCCGGACTGCCGGCTTCGCATTGAAGGCAACACCGATCCCGGCTGCCCCGAGCATGTCGAGGTCGTTGGCGCCGTCACCCACGGCAACGGTGTGCTCAAGCTCGATTCCCTCGGCCGCAGCCCACTCGCGCAGGTACTTTTCCTTGGCCGCACGGTCGATGACCGCGCCCAGGACCTTGCCCGTCAGCGCGCCGTCGACAATCTCAAGCTCGTTGGCGATCCAGTAGTCCAGACCAAGCTCCTCGGCGATCGGTCCGAGGATCTGGTTGAAGCCACCCGAAACCACAGCCACCACGTGCCCGGCCGCCTTGAATGCAGCCACGAGTTCTGCCGCACCGAGGCTGAGGCGCACTTCCTCGCGTACGGACTGCACGACGTCGACCGGCAAGCCCGCGAGGACGGCGACCCGGGCGTGCAGGCTCTGCGCGAAGTCGAGCTCGCCACGCATCGCCGCCTCGGTGACTGCGGCGACTTCTTCACGTTTGCCGGCGTAGGCCGCGAGCAGTTCAATGACTTCCTGCTGGATGAGCGTGGAATCCACATCCATGATGAGCAGTTTTCGCGAAGCCTGGCGCAGGCCTTCAGGGACGACGGCGGTGTCGACTCCAGGAACGGTGGCATCGGCAACGCTGCGTCGCAGCGCTGCCAGATCGGCAGCGGTCCCGGTGGAGAACTCGAGGGCGGCGGTGCTGACTGCGTAACGATCGTCGCCGGAGTGTGATTCTGACGACACCGCGGCGCCGGCGCCGGCCAACGCCTTGCGGACACCCTCAAGGGATTCGGGGGACAAATTCACGCCATAGCTGACCGCAGCCAAGTTCGAAGTCATGGCCTCAATCCTATCGACGCGGCGAGGCGCACTCGAATCGGTTTCGCGCCGCGGGCAGGCACCTGTCTCGGTTATCAGTCACGTTCAGTTTTGTCCTAGTGTCTACTGCTATGAGTGATGTTCTGGAATTGGCTTCCGTCAGCGTTGTCCGAGGCAAGAAGACCCTGCTGGACAAGGTTGACTGGCAGGTCAACGAAGGCGAACGGTGGGTCATCCTCGGCCCCAATGGAGCCGGCAAGACCACGCTTCTGCAGATCGCCGCTGCCCGGCTGCATCCCAGCAGCGGCCAGGCCGGAATCCTTGACGAGATCCTGGGCCGCGTCGATGTGTTCGAGCTGCGCCCGCGCATCGGCCTTTCCTCCGCTGCACTCGCCACCCAAATCCCGGAACATGAGAACGTCCTCAACGTCGTGGTCACAGCAGCGTACGGCGTCACCGGCCGCTGGCGGGAAGGCTACGAGCGCGACGACGAACGCCGCGCCTTTGGCCTCCTGAACGACTGGGGGATGGGACCCCTGCTGAACAGGACCTTCGCCACGCTGTCCGAGGGCGAGCGTAAGCGTGTCCAGATCGCGCGCGCCCTCATGACGGATCCGGAACTCCTGCTCCTGGACGAACCCGCCGCCGGCCTTGATCTGGGCGGCCGCGAAGAATTGGTGCACAAGCTCGGCGAGTTGGCCCAGGACGAAGCCGCCCCGGCCATGGTCCTCGTAACCCACCACCTCGAAGAGGTGCCGCCCGGATTTACGCACGCGATGCTCCTGCGGGAAGGCGAAGTCGTCGCTGCAGGACCCATCAAGGACGTCCTCACCGACAAGCACCTCAGCAACACGTTCGGGCTTGCCTTGGACGTCACGGAAAACGCGGGCCGGTACACGGCTACCGCACGCCGCTAGGCCGGTAGGTTCGTCAACTGTGGAGATTCTTAGCAGCATCCTGATCTTTTTCGCTGGACTCTGGGCGGGCACCATCAATGCCGTCGTCGGCTCCGGCACCCTGGTCACCTTCCCCGTGCTCATCGCGCTGGGCGTGGCTCCGGTCGTCGCTTCCATGAGCAACGCCATGGGCCTTGTGGCGGGCACCGCGGCCGGTGCGTGGGGTTATCGGCGCGAATTGGCGGGCCGTGGCAGGCAATTGATGAAGCTCATGCCGGCCTCGCTGCTCGGCGGCATCACGGGGGCATGGCTGCTCCTGCATTTGCCCGAAAAAGTGTTCGGTTACGTCGCACCCGTGCTGCTGGTGGCGGCCCTGCTGATGGTACTGTTCCAACCCAAGCTGCAGGCGTGGATCCGCAACCGCGAGCAGAACCCGGAACACGCCCTCAAAGACAAGAGCCACGGAATCCTCCTGGTGGTCCTCATCTACCTCGCCGGAGTGTACGGCGGCTACTTCGTGGCGGCCCAGGGAATCCTTCTGGTAGGCATCCTCGGGGTGTTCCTGTCAGGGACCATGCAGAACGCCAACGCGATGAAGAACATCCTGACGTTGACGGTGAACATGGTGGCCGCGGTGTCCTACCTCATCTTTGCCTTCGACCGCATCAACTGGTTGGTGGTCCTGCTGATTGCCGTGAGCTCCACCATTGGCGGGCTGGTTGGCTCCAAAGTGGGCCGCAAACTCTCACCCAAGGTCCTCCGCAGCGTCATCTTCACCCTTGGCATCGTGGCCTTGGGCTTCATGATCGCCAACCTGCTGAAGTGATGGCGCGTGACGTTCCATTACCTTGAGTCGGCCGATGACCCCCGCGTCTCGGATTACACCACCCTGACGGATGTGCACCTTCGCAAGCTTCGCGAACCCGAGGAAGGAATGTACATCGCAGAATCCAGCAGGGTGCTGCGCCGGGCCCTCGCTGCGGGACACCAGCCACGTTCTTTCTTTCTGGCCGAGAAGTGGATCGAAGACCTCCGCGACGTCTTCGAGTCCTACCCTCATGTTCCGGTGTTTGTCGGCAAGGCTTCTTTGCTCGAAGAGATCACGGGCTTCCACCTCCATCGCGGAGCCATGGCAGCCATGCACAGGCCTGCCCCCGTTCCCCTCACGGAGTTGCTGGCCAACGCCCAACGGGTGGCGGTGCTCGAGGACATTGTTGACCACACGAATGTTGGGGCCATTTTCCGTTCAGCCGCGGCGCTGGGTGTTGACGCCGTACTCGTCTCGCCGCGCTGCGGCGATCCGCTGTACCGCCGCAGCGTCCGCGTCAGCATGGGCACGGTGTTCCAGGTTCCCTGGGCGCGCCTGGAGAGTTGGCCCGGCGGCCTCGCAGAGCTCCAGGAGCAGGGCTTCACGGTCGCCGCGATGGAACTGACGGATGATGCCCTGGACCTGGACGATCTGGCAGCCCGCCAGCTCCCCAAACTGGCCTTGGTGCTTGGCACCGAAGGCGCCGGCATGAGCGCTGACACGCTTGCCGCCGTCGACCTTGCCGTCAAGATTCCCATGCGCGCCGGCGTCGACTCGCTCAACGTCGCGGCCGCCTCGGCGGTAGCGTTCTGGGAGCTTCGGCCGCGCGACTAGGCCCGGTTCGTGCCACGCCAGCGTTTCGGGTATGATTGCTTGTTGGCCCGACCGCTGAAATCCCTGGATGGCAGCAAACGGACCACCTCCATTCATACCTGGCAGCTGGCAAAATCCAGCTGCGCGAACAAAGGTCCAATTATGAAGTCTGATATCCACCCGAAGTACGAAGCTGTTGTCTTCAACGACCTGGCTTCCGGCGTCAAGTTCTTGACCAAGTCCACCGTTTCTTCCTCGAAGACCATCGAGTGGGAAGACGGCAACACCTACCCGGTCATCGACGTCGAAATCTCCTCGGAGTCCCACCCGTTCTACACGGGCAAGCAGCGCATCATGGACTCCGCTGGCCGCGTCGAGCGCTTCAACGCTCGCTTCAAGGGCTTCGGCGGCAAGAAGTAACCCACTTCACCCCAAGTCTTCTCGAAGGCCCGCATCACCGGTTTCCGGCGATGCGGGCCTTTGCGTTTTCCGGCAAGATGGGAACCATGACTTCCCACCCGGCCCAGGAAACGCACGACGACGTCACTCACCTTCACGGGGAATACAAAGTTCCGGGCGGGAAGCTCGTCGTGGTTGACCTGGAGGTCAAAGACGGGACTTTCGCCCACGTCTCTGTCAGCGGTGATTTCTTCCTTGAGCCCGATGAAGCCTTGCTGGACATTAATGCTGCACTGACGGGGCTCCCCGCGGTTTCCTCCGCTGGCGATATTGCTGCAGCAGTTTCCGCCCGCCTGCCCGAAGGCACAGTGATGTTCGGCTTCTCGGCCGAAGCCGTGGCTGTCACGGTCCGGCGTGCCCTGTCCAAAGCCACAGGATGGGCGGACCACCAATGGGAAGTCATACCGCCGTCAGTTTTGCCAACGCCGGTCAATGTGGCCCTCGACGAAGTCCTGACGGAAGAGGTCGGCTCCGGACAACGCAAGCCCACGCTGCGTTTTTGGGACTGGGAGGAACCCTCGGTGGTGATCGGCAGCTTCCAGTCGGTCCGCAATGAAGTGGATCCCGAAGGCGTTAACCGGCACGGCATCACGGTGGTCCGCCGTATCAGCGGGGGCGGGGCCATGTTCATGGAGGCCGGCAACTGCATCACCTACTCCCTTTACGTTCCCCAGACCCTTGTGGACGGCATCAGCTTCGCCGACTCGTACGCCTTCCTGGACTCGTGGGTCATGGCCGCACTGGAGAAACTCGGCATCACTGCGTTCTATGTGCCGCTCAACGACATCGCCACGGATCAGGGAAAGATCGGGGGAGCAGCGCAGAAGCGACTCGCCAACGGCGGGATGCTGCACCACGTGACCATGAGCTACGACATCGACGCCGACAAGTTGGTGGAGGTGCTGCGGATCGGCAAGGAGAAGCTCTCCGATAAGGGAACGCGGAGCGCCAAGAAACGTGTTGACCCCTTGCGGCGGCAAACCGGGTTGGCGCGGGCGGCGATCATCGATGCCATGCAGGAAGTCTTCACCGAACGCTACGGCGCGGTTGAGTCCCGGTTGTCCGAGGCAGAACTTGCGGAAGCCAGGAAACGGGTTGAGTCCAAATTCGGTACCGAAGAATGGCTCAACCGCGTTCCCTAGCATCCCCTGGGCGGATGCCGCCGACGGACGGTCAGCCTGCCGCTTGGGCGTTCAACGCGCGGATCAGGTGGCTCCGCTGTTCCACAATGATGCGGCGCAGGGCACGCGGAGCATCCGGATGCTCACGCAGCCACAGGTCGGTGCGCAAGAGAACCGGATGGGAGTCCGGCCCGTAAGCGTCCCCGAGGTCCTGGGAAGCCGGGAAGAGCCCACGAACAATCCTTCCAGCGATCTCGATGGAGCGTTCATTCCACACGCGCTCCAGATTCTCGAAGTATGGTTCGATGTACGGTTCCAGCAGGGCTGCCGGGGCCGTCATGAATCCATTGATGGTGGCAGTCAGGATCTCGTTGGAGAGTTCCGAGCCAAGCACAGCGGCCTTCCAGGCGGACGCCTTGACATCGGCATCGGGGCGGGCAGCCACGGCCAAGGCGTACCCCTCATTGCCTGAGGCTGTCTTGTCAGTGGCGAGCTCGGCATCCAGCTGCTCCTGGGAGGCCTGCCCGTGGGCCGCCAGCGCCTGCCAAAGGCTCCAGCGCAGCTCGGCGTCCACGGAGAGGCCTTGGACCACCACGCTGCCGTCAAGGAGCCCCCGCACCAGGGCGAGCTCGCTGTCGCCGTGCCGGGAAACATCGGCCAGTACGCGTGCCCACGCCAGTTGCTGGTCCGAACCAGGCTCCGCGGCCTGGAGTTGCCGTGCGGAGGCCTCGAGGAAGCCGGCGCGGACCTTGTCCCGGTGCGTTGCGGGAACATAGCGTTCCGTTGCGAAGGCTGCATTGGCCAGGACGTTGAGGAGGACTCCGATGCCGGTCTCGGCCGGAGCGAACTGCTCGACGGCGGCAACGTAGAGCGCCGCCGGATTCACGCCGTCGCGGGCGGCGTCCCACAGGGCCGTCCAGCAGAGCGCCCGCGCCATCGGGTCCTGGATCCGGTGCAGCGATGTCCGGACCGTCCGCTCCGAAACGGCATCCAGGCGCACCTTGGCGTAACTGAGGTCGTCATCATTGACCAGCAGAAGGGCAGGGCGGCGCTTTCCCGAAAGTTCGCTGACCAGCGTCCGTGGTCCGGCGACGTCCACCTCGATGCTTTCCGTACGGACCAGGTTGCCGTCCTGGTCGGCGTCATAGAGGCCAAGCCGCATCCGGTGGGGCCGCAGTTCCTGGTCACCGGTCAGCGGGTCAACAGCGTCCTGTTGGAGCGTGACGGCCCCGAGGATTCCGTTGTCTTCAACGATCTCGGCGGAAATGGTGGAAATGCCCGAGGTCTGGAGCCACTGGCGGGCCCACACCGTGAGATCCCTGCCAGAGGCCGCGCTGAGTGCTCCCAGAAGGTCCTGCAGAGATGTGTTTCCGAACTCGTTGTCGCGGAAGTACTGCCGGGACCCGGCAATGAACGCCTCGAAGCCAACATAGGCCACCAGCTGCTTGAGGACGGAGGCTCCCTTGGCATACGTGATGCCGTCGAAATTCTGCTTGGCTGCCTCGAGGTCGGGGATGTCCGCGACGATGGGGTGGGTGGTGGGCAACTGGTCCTGGAGGTACGCCCAGGCCTTCCGCTTATTGGCAAAGTTGACCCAGGCGGTGTCCCAGTCGGTAGCACGGTCCACGCCCAAGGTTCCCATGTAGTCGGCGAAGGACTCCTTCAACCAGAGGTCGTCCCACCATGTCATGGTCACCAGGTCGCCGAACCACATATGCGCCATCTCATGCATCAGCGTGTTGGCCCGGGCTTGGTACTGGGCGTCAGTTGCGCGGGAGGCGTACACGTACTTCTCGGTAAACGTGACCAGTCCCGGGTTCTCCATGGCCCCGAGGTTGTACTCGGGCACGAAGGCTTGATCGTATTTGCCCCAGGGGTACGGATAATCGAACAGTTCGTTGAAGAAGGCCAAGCCGTTCTTGGTGAGCTTGAAGATCTCCGCGGCATCGAATGCCGCCGCCAACGACGCGCGGCAGTAAAGTGCCAGCGGAACGTCAAGGCGGGTGCCGTCGTCGAGCGTTGCTCCCCAGTGGTCCGTCGCTTTGAAGTACGGGCCGGCCAGAACCGTGGTGATATACGTGGACATCCTCTTGGTCGTGGCAAAATCCCAGCGGGCTGCGTCCGGGTCATCGGCGATGGGTGTACGCGCCACTTCCACTCCGTTGGAGGCCACTTCCCAGGCGGCCGGGGCAATCACATGGAACGTGAACCCGGCCTTCAGGTCCGGCTGTTCGAAGTTGGCAAAAACCCGGCGGCTGTCTGCGGGCTCATACTGCGTGTAGAGGTAGCACTGGCCGTCGGCGGGGTCGACGAAACGGTGCATCCCCTCGCCGGAACGGCTGTAGATTGCCGTTCCGGTAACGGTGACGACGTTCTCGGCGGCGAGGCCTTCCAGAATGATTCGGTCCTGGTCCACCACAGCATCGACGTCCAAGAGGCGGCCGTTCAGGACCACGGACTGCACGCCGCCACTGATGAAATCGAGGAACGTAGCTGAACCAGGCTCCGCGGAGAAGGTGATGGTGCTGCTGCTCGGGTATCCGGTGACTGCGGGGTCTGCCGCGTCGCGGACATCGAGGGTGACATCGTAGGAGTGGGTGGTGATCAGGGCTGAGCGGGTAGCGGCTTCATCGCGCGACAAATTGTGATTCGACACACGGCCATCTAATCATGCGGGCGCTTGGCAACCCGACCCGGGAGGCCCGCGAAACCGCGACACAATGAACGCGAAATGCGCTCGACCCAAAAAGGTGATTGTCTATTTCCCATGTCTGACCTCTTCCAGGATTACTCCGAGGCCGCCGCACGAAGCGGTGCCTATGACGAGATGTTTGCCAGCGGCCACGTCGCCAGAAAATCCTACGGTCAGGTTGCCGGTGCCCTGCAGGAGCTCTCCCTGGCGGATGTCACTGCCAGGGCTGACTCCATGGCCCGCAGCTTCCTCGACCGTGGCGTGACCTTTGACTATGCGGGGGAGGAGCGGCCGTTCCCGCTGGACATTGTTCCGAGGGTCATTCCGGCGGATGAATGGGACGTGCTGGAGCGCGGTGTGGCCCAGCGCGTCAAGGCACTGGAAGCCTTCCTCAACGACGTCTACGGGCGGATGGCAGTGGTGGCCGATGGTGTCATTCCGCGCCAGCTCGTGACCACCAGTGCGCACTTCCACCGCGCCGTGCACGGCTTTGAGCCCTCCGGGGGTGTGCGCGTACACGTCTCCGGCATCGACGTCGTCCGGGACGCCGCGGGAACCTTCCGGGTCCTGGAGGACAATGTTCGCGTGCCCTCCGGCGTCAGCTACGTCCTGGAGAACCGCCAGGCCATGGCCAAGGGGCTGCCCGAGGCGTTCGGCCAGCAACACATCCGTCCGGTGGAGGAATACCCTCGCAGGCTGCTCTCTGCCCTGCGCAAGACCGCACCCGCGGGCGTGGACGATCCCACCGTCGTCGTCCTGACACCGGGTGTCTTCAACAGCGCCTACTTCGAACACACCCTCTTGGCAGGCCTCATGGGCGTGGAACTGGTGGAAGGCCGCGACCTCATCTGCCGCGGCAATCGCGTGTACATGCGGACCACCGCCGGTGAGCAGCGCGTCGACGTCATCTACAAGCGGATCGACGACGACTTCCTGGACCCTCTCCAGTTCCGTTCCGATTCCATGCTGGGATGCCCGGGACTGGTCAATGCCGCCCGGGCCGGCGGAGTGACCATCGCCAACGCCGTGGGCAACGGCGTCGCGGATGACAAGCTCGTGTACAGTTACGTCCCTGACCTGATCCGTTACTACCTGCATGAAGAGCCGATCATTGCGAACGTGGATACTTTCCGGCTTGAGGAAAAGGAAGCCAGGGAGCATGTTTTGGACCGTCTTGAGGAGCTGGTGGTCAAGCCCGTGGACGGTTCCGGCGGCAAGGGGCTGGTCATCGGCCCCGATGCTTCCAAGGAAGAACTTGATGCCTTGCGCAAACGTGTGATCGCCGATCCCCGCGGCTGGATCGCGCAGCCCGTGCTGCAGCTGTCCACCGTCCCGACGTTGTCAGGTGACAAGTTCGGTCCACGGCACGTGGACTTGCGCCCGTTTGCAGTGAACGACGGCGACGACGTCTGGGTCCTCCCCGGGGGACTCACGCGGGTGGCCCTCAAGGAAGGGTCGCTGATTGTGAACTCCAGCCAGGGCGGCGGCTCCAAGGACACGTGGGTACTGGCCAATTCGCCTCAGATGCCCTCCGAATTCATCCCACGGCAATCAGTGACGGTCCGCGAGCAGGTTTCCGTGTGGCCCGTAGAGAGCAACTGGCGGGACCGGCAAACGGAACAACAGCAGTGAGTACGGTTCCGTTCCTTCCAACCCCTGAACTTCGACATGCACCACGCGAAGGAGGCACAGTCGCATGCTGAGCCGTATTGCCGAGTCACTCTTCTGGATTGGCCGCTACGTTGAGCGCGCCGATGGCACCGCCAGGATCCTGGACGTGCACCTGGAGCGCCTGAACCACCTGCCCCTCGAGGAACAACGGACTGTGGCCAGGGACCTTCTGGCCGTCATGGGCGCCAAGCCGCAGAACGAAGATTTCGGACTTCCTGAGTTGCTTCACGCCCTGGCGTACGACAAGCAGAGCGCCTCCTCCATTGCAGGCTCGCTTGGCGCGGCCCGCGAGAACGCCCGCAGGGCCCGTGAAACGGTGTCCCAGTCGCTCTGGGAAAGTCTCAACACCACCTACTACGGGCTCAACCAGCACCGCAAGGACGTGGTGGGCACCTACCGTTTCTGCAACTGGGTCCTGGAACGCACCGCCATGGTTCGCGGCCTCGCCGACACCACGGTGAGCCACGACGAAAGCTGGCTCTTCATGGTCCTGGGCCGTTCCCTTGAACGCGCCGACATGACAGCGCGCATGCTCTCCACAAGGGACGTACAGTCTGCCGGGATGTCCTGGGTCAACATGCTGCGTTGCGCCGGAGCCTACGAGTCGTTCATCCGGACGCGCAGGGCTGCTTTCGGAGACCAGCACGCAGCCGAGTTCCTGCTCCTGGACCGCTTGTTCCCCCGCTCGATCGTCTACGCCCTGCGGGACGCTGACGAGTGCCTTGCCAAGCTCGATCCATCCGCGCAACGGGTGGGCTTCATCAACGATGCGCGCCGGATCGTGGGCCAGGCCAGGACCTTCCTTGAGTTCCACCGGACGGATGACCTGATGTCCGAACTTCCTGAGCACATGGAACGCGTGCAGAAGGCAGTGACCCAGGCTTCGGACGCGATTTCCCGTAAGTACTTCAATCAGGCTGATGAACACGCCTGGGTGGGAGAAGTTTCATGACCCGGCTGAGCATCGTCCACAAGACGGCGTACAAGTACAACCGCCGCGTGACCTTGAGCTACAACGAGGCCCGGATGACCCCGCTGACGGACGGCCAGCAGGTTGTCCTGGAGTCTTCGCTGAAGGTTTCCCCCAACCAGGCCTCGGTCAGCACGTATCGGGACTATTGGGGTACGCGCGTCACCGCCTTCGACATGCAGATGCCCCATGAAAACCTCGAAGTCCTGGCCACCGCCACCGTCGAGGTACACCGGACCGAGCGCGTCGCCAACGAAGACGACATCGTTGGCTGGGACATTATCCGCTCGATGAAGATCCAGGATGAGTTCAGCGACTGGCTGCCCCAGTCGCGCCTCAGCGGACCGGGCGAGGAAGTCCTCAGCCTCATCCCCGGCGTCGTCGACGGCAAGAACCCGCACGAGGCGGCACTGGCCGTCTTCGCCTGGATGGCCGGCGAAATGACGTACATGAAGGGCACCACGGGAGTCACCACCAATGCTGAGCAGGCGTGGACCCAGCGCCAAGGCGTTTGCCAGGACCTCGCGCACCTGGCCATTGGAGCGCTGCGCAGCTGCGGCATTCCGGCCAGGTATGTGTCCGGCTATATCCACCCCCGGTCCTCGGCCGATATCGGTGAAACCGTGGCAGGCCAGTCCCATGCGTGGCTGGAGTGGTGGGACGGCGAGTGGCGGAGCTGGGATCCGACCAACCACAAGCCGGCGGGCGACTACCACGTGACAGTGGCCAAGGGCCGCGACTACCGGGATGTACCGCCCCTCAAGGGCATCCTGTCAGGAGGCGGCGGCTCCGGGCTGTCCGTTTCGGTGGAGATCACCCGCCTGGCGTAGGGCTTACCAGGGCGAGGGCTTGTAGTCCTTGAGGAAGACGCCGTACTGGTCCTCGCCCTGCTCACCCATGACGATCGGATCGTAGACCCGGGCCGCGCCGTCAACGAGGTCCAGCGGCGCGTGGAATCCTTCCTCCATGAGCCTGACCTTGGTGTAATGCGGCCGCTCGTCGGTGATCCAACCGGTATCCACCGCGGTCATGAGGATCCCATCGGAGTCCAGCATTTCCTGGGCGCTGGTGCGCGTCATCATGTTCAACGCGGCCTTGGCCATGTTGGTGTGCGGATGGCCGGGTCCCTTGTAGGCGCGGGAGAACTGCCCTTCCATGGCGGACACGTTCACAATGTACTTCCGCCGGGCCGTGGAGCGCTTCATGGCACCCCTGAGCCGGCTGACCAACAGGAACGGCGCCGTGACGTTGCACAACTGGACCTCGAGCATCTCCAGGGGATCCACTTCGTCCACTACCTGGGTCCAGCTGTTGATGGTTGCCAGGTCCGGGACCAGTCCGCCGGCGTCGATCGCCGTTCCGGATTCGATCCTTGCAAGGGACGCCGAGCCCGTCGAGAGTGCCAGCGAAGTGATGGCGTCGCCGGCGAGGACAGGGTGTTCGGTGACACTGCTGGCCAACGCCAGCGGGTGCTTGTCATGGGCATGCCCGAACGTCACCAGCTCCGGCCCGCCGTTGGCAGCTTCCAAAGCAGCCGGCAGTGGCTCGTCCTCGGCGTCGACCAGTGGCTTATAGGCGTTCCCCGAGCGGCGGACTGTCTGTGCCGCGTTGTTGATGATGATGTCCAAGGGGCCGGCCTCATTCAGCGAGTCGGTCAGGGCCATCACCTGGGCGGGATCCCGAAGGTCGATTCCGACGATCCGCAGCCTGTGCAGCCAGTCGGCGCTGTCGTCCATGGCGGCAAACCGGCGTGCGGCGTCCTTGGGGAACCGCGTGGTGATCGTGGTGTGGGCGCCGTCCCGCAGCAACCGGAGCGCGATATACATGCCGATCTTGGCCCGGCCACCCGTCAGCAGGGCGCGTCGCCCTGCCAGATCGGTCCGGGCATCCCGCTTGCTGTGGCTGAACGCCGCGCATTCCGGGCACAACTGGTGGTAGAAGGCGTCCACCTGGGTGTAGTGCTGCTTGCAGATGTAGCAAGGACGGGACCGGATGAGGTGCCCGGCGATCTCACCCGTTGCCGATGGCGCCAGCTTGTTTCCGCGGGTTTCGTCGTCGATGCGGTCAGGGGCGGCGGTCGCGGTGAGGGCCAGGACAGCCCTGTCTGCTTCGGCAATCGAATCGCGCTTGGTGACCCGGCGGTGCCGTTTGACGGCCTTGAACATCTTGCCGGTGGCCCGCCGGACCGCAATGTAGTCCGGATGCTCCTCGTCATAGGCATGGATGGTGGTTAAAACCTTGAGGCAGGCCTGGATCTCCTCAGGCGTCAGGTTGGTGGAGCTCATTGACCTGATTTTACAGCCTTGGGACCCTGCGGCCTGCCTCTGGTTGGGACGCGGTGGTTGCTAGCGCGCGGCGCCTTGCGAAGCGGCATCGACCACGCGTGCTTGGATTCCGGCGGCGACCTTCTCGGCAGAATCCCGAATCGCTGGATCGCCCTGCGTGGCAGCCTTGAGGGCTTCCGGAAGGCTGCGGCGGTACTCGGCGGAGAGCGCAAGCTCCTCTTGACCCGGTTCCGGAACTACTTGGCCCTTGGCCAGCACCGTAATGCCGGACTCGGTGACCTTGTACCCCCGGGCCTTGTCCAATGCGGGATCCACGCCAATGGCCGCACCTGCGGGCACCTTGACGTTCTTGTCCAGGATGGCCCGTTTGATGACGGCGCCCTCTCCCACCCGAACCTTGTCCATGAGTACGGAATCCTGGACCCGGCTGCCGGCTTCGACGAAGACGTCGTTGGACAGCACCGAACCTTCAACAACGCCACCCGAGATGACGGCGCCGCTGGCAACGATGGAGTCGAGGGCTGTACCTACGGTGTTGTTTCCGCCGCGGACAAACTTGGCCGGCGGGGAAATGCTCTGGCGGGTGTAGATCGGCCATTCGGAGTTATACAGGTTGAAGACCGGAACCGGGGAGATGAGGTCCATGTGCGCGTCGTAGAAGGAGTCGATGGTACCGACGTCGCGCCAGTAGGTGCGGTCCCGTTCGGTAGCCCCGGGAATGTCGTTGAGCGTGAAGTCGTAAACCCCGGCCTCACCCTTGTCCACGAAGTAGGGGATGATGTCGCCGCCCATGTCGTGCTTGGTGTCGAGCCGTTCGGCGTCCACGTGCAGTGCCTCGACCAAAGCGTCGGCGTTGAAGACGTAGTTGCCCATGGACGCGAGGAACTGATCCGGAGCGGCTGCGAGTCCCGGTGTGCTGGCAGGCTTCTCCACGAAGGCTGCAATCTTTTGGGGGTCGTTCTGGTCCACTTCGATAACGCCGAACTGGTTGGCCATGTTAAGCGGCTGGCGCACGGCTGCAACAGTGGCCTTCGCACCGCTGGCGATGTGCTGTTCCACCATCTGCGAGAAGTCCATGCGGTACACGTGGTCCGCGCCGACAACCACCACAATGTCCGGAGCGTCGTCGTGGATCAGGTTCAAGGACTGGTAGATGGCGTTGGCGCTGCCCAGGAACCAGCTCTTGCCCACACGCTGCTGTGCGGGCACGGATGCGACATAACGCCCCAACTGCGTGGACATGCGCCACGTCTCGGAGATATGGCGGTCGAGGCTGTGCGATTTGTACTGGGTTAACACAACAATTCGCAAATATCCCGAATTGACCAGATTCGATAGTGCAAAGTCAATAAGCCGGTACCCGCCGGCAAACGGTACAGCTGGCTTGGCACGGTCCGCTGTCAGCGGCATCAGGCGGTTGCCCTCCCCGCCGGCCAGAACGATTGCCAAAACTTTCTTCAACGCCATGGTTACAGCTCCCCGTACGTCTTCGTAGCCCCCAAAAGTCCGATTTTCCGGACTCTTTCACACTAGAACACATACGGCTGAACGACTACGTTGGTTAGCGTGCGAATAGACATTGTGACTAAAGAATTCCCTCCGGAAATTTATGGCGGTGCCGGTGTCCACGTTGCCGAGCTCAGCCGCGTGCTGGCGAAGCACGTTGACTTGCACGTGCGGGCCTTTGGTGCCGCACGTGAAGCTGACTACCACGGTGCAACGGTTGACTCCTACGGAACGCCCGAGGATCTTGGCGGCGCGAACGCCGCCGTCCAGACCCTGGGCGTCGATCTGCGGATCGTTCCGGACGTTGCGGGAGCGGACGTCGTCCACTCGCACACCTGGTACGCCAACATGGCAGGCCATCTGGCGTCCTTGCTGCATGGCATCCCCCATGTTCTCAGCGCCCACAGCCTTGAGCCGTTGCGGCCCTGGAAAGCCGAGCAGCTGGGCGGCGGCTACGCGCTCTCATCGTGGGTGGAAAAGACCGCCTACGAGGCCGCAGCCGCGATCATCGCCGTGTCGGAAGGCATGCGCCAGGACATCCTGCGCAGCTACCCCAACGTGGATCCCGCCAAGGTGCGCGTGGTGCACAACGGCATCGACGTCTCGTTGTGGGAGCGGGACGAGGAAGAGGACGCGGTCCGTGCGTTGGGCATCGATCCGGCCAAGCCAAGCGTTGTCTTCGTCGGGCGTAACACGCGGCAAAAGGGTGTGCCGTATCTCTTGCGCGCGGCGTCGAGCCTGCCTGCCGATGTCCAGTTGGTCCTTTGCCTTGGCGCTGCCGACACCCCTGAACTCGCCGCCGAAACGGCGAAGCTCATCGAGGAACTGCAGAGCAAGCGTGAAGGCGTCATCCTCATTGAACGGATGCTTCCCCGCCGTGAGCTCATCCAGGTGTTGAGCCACGCAACAGCGTTTGCTTGCCCGTCGATTTATGAGCCGCTCGGCATCGTCAACCTGGAAGCGATGGCCTGCGGTGCGGCCGTGGTGGCCAGCGCAACGGGCGGCATACCCGAGGTGGTTGAGCACGGAAAGACCGGCCTGCTGGTTGAACTTGAGCAAGTAACCGACGGCACAGGCACGCCGCTGGATCCCGAAAAGTTCGTCCGTGATTTCGCGGCCGCACTGAACGAGGTCGTCTCGGATCCCGCCCGTGCCCGGGACATGGGCGCGGCCGGCCGCCGCCGCGCCGAAGATCACTTCTCGTGGGAATCCATTACCGAAACAACCCTTGAGGTCTACCGCTCGGTCCTCGCCTAGGCGTCACTGAAGCAGCCCGAACGACGACGGCGCCGCCCCCTTAAGCGGGGGCGGCGCCGTCGTTCGTGGAAAAGCTTCCGCAAGTGTTCACCAAATGGTTTAACAGGGCTGCTAGCTCAGCGCGATGCGGCCGCCTTGAGGGCCAGGAGCGACTTTTCATCGGCCGGGGCGCTGCCGCTGGCACGCTCATGCCGGAAGTACTGGCGCGCCTCGTCCTGCCGGGTTGCCTCAGCCCCGGTGGCTATGGCCGCCCTCAAGTGCTCGGGACCGTAGCCAAACGCTTCCACGAGGCCCAGGGCATGCGGGCGGATCTTGACGAGCAGCCGGTTGATATAGGTGCCCACGGTGCGGGCACGCTGCATGGAGAGACGGCCGTTCATGAGGTACCAGGAGAGGTGCTTCTCGATCAGGGAGAGTCCAAAGAGGTCACGCAGCCAGGTGAGTACCTGCTTGGTTCCGGCATCCCCGACCTGACCCAGTGCCTCCGTGAAGGCCTCCCATTGGAGCAGCTCCGCGTGGGCTTGCGCGGCTTCAATGAGTTCGTGCTGGTGCTGGTTGAACAGCGCCGCAGCCTGGTGTTGCGGGAGTTTGTTGGCACCCTTCAGAGCCGCACCCACTTCAGCCACCATGGACTGGACCCGGTCGGTGAGCAGCGTGCGCTGGCCCGCCTCGTCGCGAAGCGCCAGGGCGGCCTTTTGGACGGATCCGGAGTCGGCCACGAATTGGGCCACTTGGCGCAGGCCTGTGCGGTGGAAAGCCACGTCAGCGGCCTGATCCACTACATACCGGGCCAGCACACCGAAGTCTGCACTGCGGAACTCCTTGGCGTAATCGGCCAGGAGGCGCTTGGCCACCAACTGCAGGAGCACAGTGTTGTCGCCTTCAAAGGTCACGTACACATCGAGGTCGGCGCGCAGTGACGCAAAGCGGTTCTCGATGAGGAAGCCTGCGCCGCCGCATGCCTCGCGGCATTCCTGCAGGGTGTCCAAGGCGTGCCACGTGCTGAGCGGCTTCAACGCCGCGGCGAGCGTTTCCAGGTCCTGGCGGTCGGCGTCGGTATCGTGCGCGCCCGAAAACACGTCGTCGAACTTCCGGAGCAGCTGCTCGTGCGCAAAGCTGGCCGCATACGTCGTAGCCAAGCGGGTGAAGAGGCGGCGCTGGTGGCGCTGGTAGTCCAGCAGTACTTCCTCGTCCGTGGCCGAAGAGGCGTTGAACTGCCGCCGTTCCGTGGCGTACTGGATGGCGGTCTGCAGGGCCACCTTGCTCGCAGCCACCGCGGCGCCGTCCAGGGAGACCCGGCCCTGAACGAGCGTACCGAGCATGGTGAAGAATCTGCGGCCCGGGCTTTCAATACTGGAAGAGTACGTTCCGTCCGGGGCTACGTTGCCGTAACGGTTCAGGAGGTTGGCGCGGGGGACCCGGACGCCGGTGAAGTGCAGGCGGCCGTTGTCGATGCCGTTGAGGCCGCCCTTGATGCCGTCGTCCTCGCCCCCGATGCCCGGAAGGAATTCTTTTGTCGCCGGGTCGCGCAGCTCCACATAGAACGCGTGCACGCCGTGGTTGACCTTCCGGGTGATGAGCTGGGCGAACACCACGGCAGCCAGGCCGTCATTGGCGGCGTTGCCGATGTAGTCCTTCCACGCCGCCCTGAATGGCGTGTTGATGACGAATTCCTGGCTCGACTCGTCATAGGTGGCCGTTGTGGCGATGCTGGCAACGTCGGAGCCGTGGCCCGTTTCCGTCATGGCGAAGCAGCCCGGGATGTCCAGGCTCATGATGCCCGGAAGCCACTGGTCATGGTGTTCCTTGGTCCCCAAATGCATGACTGCCGAGCCGAAGAGTCCCCATTGCACTCCCGCCTTGATTTGCAGTGAGGGGTCGGCCGTCACCAGTTCCTCGAAGCCGGCGATATTTCCGCCGTGATCGTCGGAACCGCCCAGCCGCTCAGGAAAGGCGCGATGTACAGCGTTGTTGTCCACGAGGTACTTCAGCTGCCCGAACACGCGGTCGCGATGGTCTGTATGCGTCAGGCCTTCGATCTTCCGGACCTCCGCGCGGCCGGCCAGGTCGCGGGCGTGGCGCCGGACGTCGGCCCATGCGCCCAGGAGCTGTTCGCCCAGTGCGGCAACGTCAACCACTGGTTCAGCGTGGCCGGCGGCCGCGCCGCCCGCTCCGGTTTGCGGGGCTGATGATTCGAGATCCACTACGTCAGTCATGCTTCTTCCTTCTTTGGTTCCGGACAACTAAGGCGTCTTTGCTGGTGTCAGGTGGTGGTTTTGAGCTGTGGCGCTATGCCGAGGCACAGCCAATCGGTGATGTTTGCGGCCATCGTCGCTTGATCGGGCTTGCCGGGTGAAGCCGGGCTTCCCAGCCACATTTCACCGGCATTCCGGACCAGGCCAATCGCGGCTGTGGGCCAGTACTCGATCATGGATTCCTTGTCCGGTCCGAGGTACTGGCGCATGGGCGTGGCTATCATGCCGGTGATTTGCTCGAAGAAGTTGCCCAGCGCCCCGGAGGCCGCGATGGCATCCTGTGCCGACGCTTCTCCCGGCGTGATCCTCGTGATGAAGGCGTAGACGTTCGGGCTGGATTCGGCCATCTGGAGGTAGGCGGACACCATGGCGTACAGCCCCTCGCGCGGAGTCTGGGCCGACTGCGCCGCGTCCTTCATTCGCCTCTGCATCTGCCCAAGCACCACTTCGCCCATGGCCTGCTGCAGTCCGGCTTTGTCCCCGAAATAGCGGTAGTAGACAGACTTGGAGGTTCCCGCAGCGCCTGCGATGTCCTCCATGGACGCATCGCTGCCGAGTGCGTGGACTGCCTTCCTGGCTGTCTTGATCAGTGCCCGCCGCCTTTCTTCGCGGTGGGACTGCCAGCGGGCCGTCCGGCCATCCACTGCAGCTTCGGCCTCAACGACGGCGGCAGGGGAGTGCTGCCCGCCGGCCCGGCCGGTGCCCTTGGGGGCAGGAGGGAAATCTGTGGGGCCACTGTTCACGATACCCAGCGTATCAGGTACGCTGGGTATCAGTAACCGGCAACTTTTCCGAAGGAGACAAAGATGGCTTCAGCAGGCGTGGCAACGGGTGCGGCCCGGGAACCCGGGCAGGTACGGGCAGCGGTGATTGTGGGCGGAAACCGGATCCCGTTCGCCCGCACGGGCGGGGCCTACGTGAAGTCGTCCAACCAGGACATGCTCACTGCCGCATTGGATGGGCTGATCGCACGGTTTGGCCTGCAGGACGAGAGAATCGGCGAGGTCGCGGCCGGGGCGGTCCTGAAACACTCCCGGGACTTCAACCTCACCCGCGAGGCGGTCCTGGGATCGGCACTGTCCCCGGAGACCCCTGCCTACGACCTGCAGCAGGCCTGCGCCACTGGCTTGGAGACGGTCCTCGGCCTGGCCAACAAGATCAAGTTGGGCCAGATCGATTCCGGCATCGCAGGGGGCGTCGACTCCGCATCCGACGCACCCATCGCGGTCAGCGAAGGTTTGCGCGAGATCCTCCTGGACCTGAACCGTGCCAAGACTCCCGTGCAGAAGTTGCGCATCCTGGGCAAGATCCGCCCGAAGGACCTCGCTCCCGATGCACCCAGCACGGGCGAACCCCGCACTGGCCTGTCCATGGGCGAACACCAGGCCCTGACCACGGCACAGTGGAAGATCTCCCGGGAAGCCCAGGACGAACTGGCATTCAACAGCCACCACAACCTGGCTGCCGCCTACGACCGCGGCTTCTTCGACGACCTCATCACTCCCTACCGTGGCCTCAACCGCGACTCGAACCTGCGCCCGGACACCTCCTTGGAGAAGCTCGCCGCACTCAAACCGGTGTTCGGCAAGAACCTGGGGTCCCAGGCCACCATGACCGCGGGCAACTCGACGCCGCTGACCGATGGTGCTTCCACGGTCCTCCTCGCCAGTGACGAGTGGGCGGACAACCATGGCCTGCCCAAGCTGGCCACCGTGGTGGATGGAGAAGCCGCCGCCGTCGACTTTGTCCACGGCAAGGACGGACTCCTCATGGCGCCCGTATTCGCTGTTCCACGGCTCCTGGCCCGCCATGGACTCACCTTCGAAGACATCGATTTCTTCGAAATCCACGAGGCCTTCGCCGGGACCGTGCTCAGCACCCTGGCGGCCTGGGAGGACGAGGACTTTGGCCGCACCCGCCTGGGCCTGGAAGGAGCCCTGGGCAAAGTGGACCGGGCCAAGCTCAATGTCAACGGATCGTCCCTCGCTGCAGGCCATCCCTTTGCGGCAACCGGCGGCAGGATTGTTGCTTCGCTGGCCAAAATGCTGCATGAGAAGGGCACAGTCGACGGCCGCCCGGCCCGGGGACTCATCTCCGTCTGTGCCGCGGGCGGCCAGGGTGTCGTCGCAATCCTGGAAGCTGCGTAGGGGGACAAGTGACGGACAAATACACGCAATTCGTCAGCCAGGGAATGGGCAAGGACCTGGCCAAGCGCCTCGGCCTGCCGCAGCCCGTCGTGTTGCGCCGCTACCAGCCCGGGGCGCCCCTCGTTACAGGGCCGGTCCTGGTCAATGGGGACAGCGCCGGGGCCGATGACCTTGCCACCACCCTCCTTGGCTGGGGCTTGGACGTACGCCGGAACGCCCTTCCCAAGGAGAAGCTCGGTGCCATCGTCCTGGTGCTGGATTCCGTGCAGCACCCCGAGGATCTCGGGAAGCCGGTCCTCACAATGGGCGCTTCCCTGCGGGAACTGGCGTCCAACGGCCGGGTCATCACGGTGTCCCGGGCGGCACAGGGAACGGCTTCTCCGGCAGCAGCCGCGGCGCGCCAGGGCATAGACGGCCTGCTGCGTTCGTTGGCGAAGGAACTGCGTTCGGGTGCCACCGCGAACGGGATCCTGCTCGCGGAAGATCTCGCCACCACCAGCCCGTCCGTCCTCGGAGCCCTCCGGTTCTTCCTGTCTGGCCGCTCGGCCTATGTGGACGGTCAGTTCATTTCGGTGTCGTCGGCAGCGGGGCGCCTGCCGGCAGCCGCCGACAAGCCGCTTGCCGGCAAGGTTGCCGTCGTCACCGGCGCCGCGCGGGGTATCGGCGCCGCGATTGCCCGTACCTTGCACCGGGATGGGGCGAAAGTGGTGCTCGTGGACATTCCCGCCGCCGGAGACCATTTGGCTGAGGTGGCCAACCAAGTGCGCGGCACGGCGTTGCAGCTGGACATCAGCCGCGCCGATGCCGGGCAGCGGATCATCGAACACGCACTGGAGCGCCACGGCAACCTGGACATCGTGGTGCACAACGCGGGAATCACCCGGGACCGTCTCCTGGCCAACATGGACCAGGGTCGCTGGCAGTCGGTCATCGCGGTGAACATCGCGGCACAACTTCGGATCAACGAGGCCCTCCTGGCATCGGAACATTTCAAGGACTCTCCCCGGATCGTCTCCGTGGCCTCAACCAGTGGAATCGCGGGCAACCGCGGACAAACCAACTACGGAGCCTCCAAGGGCGGCGTGATTGGCATGGTGCGTTCAACGGCGCCCCTGATGGCTTCGTTTGGCGGCACCATCAACGCCGTAGCTCCGGGTTTCATCGAAACGGAGATGACTGCCCGGATGCCCATGGCCATCAGGGAGGCGGCGCGCCGGCTTAACTCCCTCAAACAGGGCGGCCAGCCCACGGACGTGGCGGAAGCCATTGCCTTCCTCGCAAGCGACTCTGCCGGAGGCATTTCCGGGGAGGTACTTCGCGTCTGCGGTCAGCAACTGGTGGGCGCATGATCGAAGCCCAGCCCATTATCCTTGGCGAGTTGCCGTCGCTGTCCAAGCTCTACGTCAATGCTGCTGCAACGGCAGCGCGGCGGCGCGTCCTGGGAACCACGCCGGACAAAAAACTCCCTGATGTCAGCCATGAGGTCAGGGGAGCGAAGGCGGACGTGGAGAACCTCACGTCCTACCAGCATTTCCTTGGCGAGACAGCCAGTGACATCCTTCCTGCGGGGTTCGTCCATGCCTTGGCGTTCCCGGTGGCCATGAGCGTCATGAACCGTGACGACTTTCCCTTGCCGCTGCTCGGGATGATCCACCTCAGGAACCACGTGGAGCAGTACAGCTCCATTGCGTTCACGCAAGCGTTGGATATCAGGGCGTGGGCTGAGAACCTCGCCGGTCATCGCGCAGGGACGCAAGTGGATGTGGTTGCGGAGGTCCGTTCCCACCAGTCGGGTTCGGTGATGTGGAGGGGGGTGTCCACGTACTTGGCCAAAGGCGTCTTCTTGCCGGGAATCGACAAGCCCGGGCACTCCAACGGTGCCGCGAAGGAGGATTTTTCTCCGCCCTTCCCCACGGCCCTCTGGCAGCTTGGGGTGGATACCGGACGCAGTTACGCTGCGGTTTCCGGGGACTTCAATCCCATCCACTTGAGCGTTCTCTCGGCCAAAGCATTGGGCCTACGGGGATCGATTGCCCACGGCATGTACCTGGCTTCCAGGGCCCTGGCCGACGTAGGCGCCGTGAAGGCCGAGGCGTTCATCTGGGATGTGGCCTTCGAGGCTCCGGTGTTCCTGCCTGCCCGGGTGGCTTTGGACATTTCCACCACGCAGGCCGCGTCCGGCGCGTGGGAGCGGTCCGACTATGTTGCCTGGAATCCGCGCAGCGGCCGGCGGCATTTCACCGGCAGCGTTGCGGTGCTGGGCTAGGTCTGCAGGCAGACCTTGGCGCACGACGACGGCGGCAGTCACCAGTGGTGACTGCCGCCGTCGTCGTTAATCTGCAAAAGGCAATTTCGGCAGATGAACGAGCCCGCAACAAATGTGAGCAAACTCGCAACCATGTAGTTATGCGTCGATAGGGGGTTAAACAAACAAGGCCCGGAATCCGAAGATTCCGGGCCTTGAGTTGGTGCGCGGAGGGGGACTTGAACCCCCACCCCCTTTCGAGGACTAGCACCTCAAGCTAGCGCGTCTGCCATTCCGCCACCCGCGCAGGTGGTTTTCGAAGCGGGATTTTGCGCCGTTCGGCACTTCACTTCCCTTCGAAGCAGCGAGAAAAACTCTAACACGGTTTGGGGGAACACAAAAATCGGACCCTCGGTGCTGAAATGCCCCGACCAAGCCGGAGTGGGCTGCCGGCCGAATGTCTCCATCCGCGTCCATTCGATGAGTAGGCTGAGGGGACACGGGACACCACGGTGGCGGAATCCGCACCGCGCGTCACCGGAACCTGCAGCCCAGCCACGCAAGGAGAAATTCCATGTCTGTCATCCGTCCCGAGGACGAAGTAGTCCGGATCTGCCAAGAGCTCATTCGCATTGACTCGTCCAACTTCGGCGATGGCACCGGGCCGGGGGAGCGTGCGGCCGCTGAGTACACCGCTGGCCTGATCAGCGAGGTTGGCCTGGACGTGGAGATCTTCGAATCGGAACCGGGCCGTGCCAGCGTGGTCACGCGCATGGCCGGAGAAGACCCTTCGAAGGATGCCTTGGTGGTCCACGGACACCTGGACGTGGTCCCGGCCCTCAAGGACCAGTGGAGCGTTGACCCGTTCAGCGGCGAATTGAAGGACGGCCTCATCTGGGGCCGTGGAGCGGTGGACATGAAGGACATGGACGCCATGATCCTTTCGGTCCTGCGTGACTTTGCCAGGACGGGCCGCAAGCCCAAGCGGGACATTATCTTCGCCTTCTTTGCCGACGAGGAAGCCGGCGGCACCTACGGGGCCCGGTACGCCGTCGAGCACCGACGCGAACTGTTCGACGGCGCAACTGAAGCCATCTCCGAGGTGGGGGGCTTTTCGGCCAACATCGGCGGCCAGCGCACCTATCTCCTGCAGACCGCGGAAAAGGGCATCTCCTGGCTGCGCCTGGTTGCCCATGGGCGCGCCGGCCACGGCTCGCAAATCAACACGGACAACGCCGTAACCCGCTTGGCGGCTGCTGTTACGAGGATCGGCGAATACAAGTGGCCCATCGAACTGACGCCCACCACGCGTCAGTTCCTGGACGGCGTCACGGAACTGACCGGCGTCGAGTTCGATGCCGGCAACCCGGACATCCTCCTCAAGGAACTCGGGACCGTTGCCCGCTTCGTGGGCGCCACCCTGCAGAACACTTCAAACCCCACCCTGCTGCGGTCGGGATACAAGCACAATGTCATCCCCGAGTCGGCCGAAGCCTTCGTTGACTGCCGTACCCTCCCCGGACAGCAGGAGCTGGTCTTTGAGACCATCAAGGAGCTGGCCGGCGAAGGCATCGACATCAGCTACGTGAACAAGGACGTTTCCTTGGAAGTCCCGTTCGCCGGAAACCTGGTGGACTCCATGATCGACGCCCTGCATTCCGAGGACCCCGGCGCCAAGGTGCTCCCCTACACGCTCTCGGGCGGTACGGACAACAAATCCTTGAGCAAGATCGGCATCACCGGTTATGGCTTCGCTCCACTCATGCTGCCGGACGAGCTCGATTTCACCGGGATGTTCCATGGCGTCGACGAGCGCGTTCCCGCCGAATCGCTGAAGTTCGGTGCCCGGGTCCTCAACAGGCTGCTCACCAACTACTAGGAAGGTTGCGGCGATGGTTCCCGAGGACATCCTGCCCGATGAATTGCTGGAGCGGATCCGTGGACGGGCAGCCGGCTACGACCGGGACAATGCGTTCTTCCACGAAGACCTCGTGGACCTCGCCGATGCCGGCTACCTGAAGGCTTTTGTTCCGGAGTCCGACGGCGGCCTGGGGCTTGGGCTCGAAGCGGTAGCCGCGCTTCAGCGCAGGCTCGCCACGGCGGCCCCGGCCACGGCACTGGGCGTGAACATGCACCTGGTGTGGACCGGCGTCGCGCAGGTGATGAACGCCCGGGGCGACGACTCGCTGGCCTTTGTTCTGAAGGAAGCCGGGCAGGGTGAGGTTTTTGCCTTCGGCATTTCGGAAGCCGGCAACGATTCCATGCTGTTCGATTCCGGGACAGTGGCCGAGCCGCTGCCGGACGGAAGCTACCGATTTACCGGACGGAAGATCTTCACAAGCCTGTCCCGTGGCTGGACCCGGCTGGGTACGTTCGGCAAGGACTCCGCTGCCCGCAACGGTGACGGCGAATTGGTGTTCGGTTTCCTGCGCCGCGAGGATCCCGGCCACCAGACCCTTGATGATTGGGACACCTTGGGCATGCGGGCCAGCGCGTCCAACAGCACCTTGCTGGAGGGCGCCGTGGTGCCGCCTGAGCGCATCTTCCGGAAGCTGCCAGTGGGGCCAAACCGGGATCTGTTGATCTTCGCGATATTTGCCTGCTTCGAAACCCTGCTCGCCGCCGTTTACACCGGGCTCGCGGAGCGCGCGTTGGCCGTGGGAGTGGAGAATGTGAAACGCCGCGTCTCGGCGAAATACGGGGGACGCAGTTTTGCCCAGGACCCCGATATCCGCTGGAAGATCGCCGACGCCGCCATGGCGCTGGACGGTATCTACCCACAGCTCGCCGCGACAGCACGGGATGTGGACGGGCTGGTGGATCACGGGCCGCAATGGTTCCCGAAGCTGGTGGGCCTGAAATCCCGGGCGACGGAAAACGCCCGCTACGTGGTTGACCTGGCCCTCAGGGTATCCGGGGGAGCGGGCTACTTCCGGGGCTCGGAGCTTGAGCGGCTCTACCGCGATGTGCTGGCCGGCATTTACCACCCGTCCAACGACGAATCCGCACACAATACTGTGGCAAACGCCTGGCTGGGGCCCTTGGAAAGCTAACCCAAGGACTACACCGTTCGCTGGACGGAGTACACCTTGCGGCGAAGCCAGAACCGTCTGCCCCCGCCCATGTAGAGGCGGCTGCGTTCCAACTCCCACTTGCCGTACTCGGAATGCTCGGCCAGCCGACGGCGGGCCTCCGGAAGTGAATCCTCAGGTCCAACCGTCAGGACGAGGTACTCGTACTGACGTGCATAGTCTCTTTGGCGCTCAACGGAGCCGCCTTGAAATTGTTCCTTCATCCCTCTCCATTTTGGTCCTTTTCGGGCTAACGTGAAGGCATGAGCATCGATCCGCGTGTCGCGCTTCAGTCACTGACTGCTGCCTTCGAAGAGCATTTGGCCGCTGCCTCCGCCCGGCGCGGGGAGGGTGATCCCACCGTCGAGGCGGCCTTCTTCGCCGTCGCCGATGCGTTCGAGGTTTACGAAGACGCACTGTACGAGGCCTATTCCGAGGTTACTCCCCTCCAAGTGTTCGACGAGGATGAAGAGGACGGGGACGAGGTCCTGGACGAGGACCTCGAAAGCCTGGAGGACTAACCAACCGCTGAACCGGCCACCCACTGGGGTGGCCGGTTTTTTGTGCCGTCTTTTGGCTGTTTTGTGCTGCGACAGCTGCGGATTCACGGGGATTTCCGCGTAGGCGGCCCAGGCCCGGCCACGTAGTCCCAAGCGGCGAAGCTAGGTACTCGCGAGTATGCCCAAGGGGCAAACCTGCGCAAAGTTGAGTACCGACTACTGGTGCGCCCTCCACAGGCCACAGCTTCACTGGGTTGTAGGCAATGGCAGGTCTGCAAAAGAAGGCTGACATGGTACGAGTTCCGGTAGTGCGCCAAGGCAAGGCGGCTGCACCAAAGAGTGCGAACCATGCCCCCACGGCATTCGAATTGCAACCGGCTGTTGCCCACGTCAATCCGCCGGCGTCTCCCTGGATTGACAAGTCCGTTGCTGCACAACGGACTGAAAAGGCGGGACTGGCGGCACTGAGGACGGATGTCACCCTGGACCTCGTGCCGCCAGTCACCCATCGCCGTGCGCACGCCGTGCCACAGCGCGCGGAACGTTCCTCCTGGACCCGTTTACTCACCAATGCCCTGCGGCTCTCTGACACAGTCCTGGTGGCGGTTGCGGTCTTTGCCGGGTACCTGTTGAACACCGACGGCCTCGCCGCGGCTCCGGCCGGAAGCGGATACACGAGGCAGACCATCCTCGGCCTGGTTATCGGGCTGGCGTGGGTGGGCGCCTTGGAGGTTTACCGCACGCGGGACTCCAAGGTCCTGGGCGTCGGCCCGGAGGAATACAAGCGGGTCCTCTCCGCCAGCCTGCGCGTGTTTGGCTTCCTGGGTGTTGCGGCGGTGGTCTTCAGAATCGAGTCCGTCAGCACCTTTGTCCTGGTTTCACTGCCGCTCGGAGTGGCAGCACTGACCCTCAACCGCTGGGGTTTCCGGCGCTGGCTGGGCCGCCAGAAGGCGCGCGGTCTTTGCCTTTCCAGGGCCATCGTGGTGGGTGAGCCGGAAGACGTCAGGTACGTGATCAAACAAATCAACCGGCGGTCCGGAGCGCCTTACCACATCGTGGGTGCCTGCCTCCCGGGCGCACGCCGGGGAGCCTCCCTCGTGGTGGACGAGCGCCGGGTTCCCGTCCTCGCTTCCATCTATGGAGTGGCCCGGACTGTCCGCCAAACAAGGGCCAACGCGGTCATCGTGGCCGGGCCGGTTCCGGGCGGCAACCAGTTCATCCGTGAGTTGGGGTGGCGGCTCGAGGAAGACGCTGCAGAACTGGTCCTGGCGGCCACGCTGACCAACGTCGCCGGTCCGCGCATCCACTGGCGCCCGGTGGAAGGCCTCCCGCTGATGCACGTTGACATACCCCACTATTCCGGAGGCAAACACACGCTCAAACGGGCCATGGACATTGTCGTTGCCGGAACGGCACTCCTGGTTCTGTCGCCTGTACTGCTGGTCCTGGGCCTCATCGTCAGGTCCGACAGCCCGGGCCCCGTCCTGTTCAAGCAGGAACGGATCGGCAAGCGCGGAACCACCTTCCAGATGCTCAAGTTCCGGTCCATGGTGATGGACGCCGAGGCAAAGCTGGAAGAACTCAGCACCAAGGACGAAGGAGCCGGCGTGCTGTTCAAAATCAAGGGCGACCCGCGCATCACCAAGTGCGGCCGGTGGATGCGGAAATACTCCCTGGACGAATTGCCACAGTTCTGGAACGTCCTGATGGGCACCATGAGCCTGGTTGGCCCCCGTCCGCCCCTGCTGCGCGAAGTGAACGGATACGAGCAGCACACCCACCGAAGGCTCCTGATCAAGCCCGGCATCACAGGCCTGTGGCAAATCAATGGCCGGTCCGACCTGCCGTGGGACGAGGCGGTACGGCTGGACCTCTATTACGTCGAGAACTGGTCCATCGCCGGGGACCTCATCATCATGTGGCGGACCTTCCGGGCCATGACACGGCCCGCCGGAGCTTACTGAACCCCTTCAACCGAGTCACCATCACAGAATCCGAGTGGAAAATGAGCATAGGAACCATTCCATCAGGCCAACTGAATGGCCACGGGCTGCGGCCAAAACTGCGGATCGCCGTGGTGGGGGCGGGCTACTGGGGACCCAACCTCGCCCGGAACCTGAAAGCGAGCCCGGATTGGGAACTCGTGGCCATCTGCGACCTGGATGTCGAACGGGGCCTTCGCCTGGCCGAAACGGTGGGTGGGGTGGCCGTCGTCGAATCCCTCGATGAGCTGCTGGACACCTACAACCTCGACGCTGTCGCCGTGGCGACGCCGGCCCACACCCATCACGGCGTGGTGATGACGGCCCTGCGGGCAGGCAAGCACGTGCTGGTGGAGAAGCCGCTCGCGGACAGTCGGGCCAAAGGACTTGAGATGGTTGAAGAGGCCAAAGCCCGTGGTTTGGTCCTGATGGCGGACCACACCTACTGCTTTACGCCGGCTGTCCAGAAAATCCAGGAGCTGGTCAGCAGCGGCGCGCTGGGCGACATCCTGTACGTCGACTCCGTGCGCATCAATCTTGGCCTGGTCCAGCCGGACGTGAACGTGTTCTGGGACCTCGCCCCACACGATCTGTCCATCCTCGATTTCATCCTCCCCGGTGGACTGCACCCGACGGAGATCTCCGCGCACGGAGCAGATCCCCTGGGTACCGGGCGGGACTGCGTGGGCCACCTCACCTTCGGGTTGCCGAACGATGCCATGGTACACATCCACGTGAACTGGCTCAGTCCCACCAAGATCAGGCAAATGATCATCGGCGGTTCCAAGCGGACCCTGGTGTGGGACGACTTGAATCCCCAGCAGCGCCTGAGCGTCTACGACCGCGGCGTCAGCCTGGAACACCAGCCCCGCTCGGCCGCGGACAAGAAAGCGACCGCGATTTCCTACCGCCTCGGCGATACGTGGTCCCCGGCGCTGCAGGAGCGCGAGCCCCTGACGCAGGTAGTCGCCGAACTGGCCTCCTCCATCCGCAACCGTTCGACTCCCCGAACCAGCGGCGAGTCCGGCCTGCGCGTCCTTTCCGTCCTGGAAGCTGTCACGCAGAGCCTCGGCACCGATGGACAGTCCGCCGTTGTGGCCGGGAACGGAGCTTCCCTCCAGGTTGCGCAATGAACGCCCTCTTCGGCGCCACCGTGCTGGTCACCGGCGGTGCAGGCACCATCGGCTCCACCTTGGTGGACCAGTTGCTCGACGCCGGAGTGGCCCAGGTGGACATCCTGGACAATCTGGTCCGGGGCCGCAAAGCCAACCTGGACGATGCCATGGCATCCGGACGTGTCCGCCTGGTCGAAGGGGACATCCGCGAGCGCGACCTGGTCCACGACCTGACAGCAGGAAAGGACCTGGTCTTCCACCAGGCGGCAATCCGCATCACACAGTGCGCGGAGGAACCACGGCTCGCCCTGGAAGTACTGGTGGACGGTACGTTCAACGTTCTTGAAGCCGCGGTCGAGCACAACGTCACCAAGCTGATCGCGGCTTCCAGCGCCTCCGTGTACGGGATGGCCGAGGATTTCCCCACGACGGAACGGCACCACCACCACAACAACGACACGTTCTACGGCGCGGCCAAGTCGTTCAACGAAGGCATGGCCAGGAGCTTCAGGGCCATGTCCGGCCTGGATTACGTCCTGCTGCGGTACTTCAACGTCTACGGACCCCGCATGGACGTCCACGGCCTCTACACCGAAGTGCTGGTCCGGTGGATGGAAAGGATCGTCGATGGACTGCCTCCCCTGATCTTCGGCAGTGGCGAGCAGACCATGGACTTCGTGCACACGGCCGACGTCGCTCGGGCCAATGTCCTGGCTGCCGCAAGCACCGTGAACGAGGGCGTCTACAACGTAGCCAGCGGCAGTGAGACCAGCCTGGCTGAACTCGCACGCACCCTGCTGCACGTCATGAATTCGCCGTTGCACCTGGAACACGGACCGGAACGGGCAGTGAACGGCGTGGTCCGCCGCCTCGCTGACACCACCCTTGCCCGGCGGGACCTGGGTTTCGAAGCTGCCGTCGGGCTTGAGGACGGACTGCGGTCACTCGTCGATTGGTGGCGGCCCCTTCGGGAGGAAATCGCCGCCGCCAGGCTCGCCTCCCGGTCGGAATCACCGGCAGTAGGTGCACGATGACCACGTCGGAGACCTCACTGGCGCGCATCGACGTCATGAAACCGTGGCTTGGCGCCGAAGAGGCCCAGGCGGTCGCAGAGGTCATCGCATCCGGATGGGTAGCCCAAGGACCCAAGGTCCGCCAATTCGAGGAGGCGTTCGCGCGGGAGCAACAGACAGCCTATGCCGTTGCCGTCTCCAGTTGCACCTCGGCGCTGCACCTGGCCCTTGCCGTTGCCGGTGTTGGTCCGGGCGATGATGTGGTGGTTCCATCGTTGTCCTTCATCGCCACCGCCAACGCTCCATCGTACGTGGGCGCCCGGCCGGTGTTTGCCGACGTCGACCGGGTCACCGGGTGCGTGACGGCTGAAACCGTAGCTGCTGCACTCACGCCGCGGACCCGTGCCGTCATTGCAGTGGACCAAGGGGGAATCCCTGTGGACCTGGACCCCATTCGTGCTCTGTGTGACCCCCTGGGCATTGTTGTGGTCGAAGATGCGGCGTGCGCCATTGGATCGCGGTACCGAGGGCGGCCGGTGGGCTTCGGCGCCGAGGTGGCCGCGTGGTCTTTCCACCCCCGCAAGATCCTCACCACGGGGGAGGGCGGGATGCTCTCGACACCCAGGCAGGACTTTGGCGACCGTGCCCGCAGGCTCCGGGAACACGCGATGAGCGTCTCTGCCGCCGACCGGCATGCCAGCATCCTTGCTCCCGCGGAGGAGTACCTCGAGGTGGGGTTCAACTACCGCATGACCGACCTTCAGGCCGCCGTCGGACTCGTCCAACTGGGCCGGCTCGCCCAAGCCGTGCGCCGCCGTCGTGAACTTGCTGCCAATTACGCGGAGGCGTTCGCCGGCGTCGAAGGACTGCGGCTCGTTGACGATCCCGTGTACGGTGCGGGCAATTACCAGTCGTGCTGGTTGGAGATCGGCGACGCCTTCCCCCTGGACCGTGACCGGCTGATGATCCGCCTCGCCGAGGACGGAATCTCGGCCCGGCGCGGCATCATGGCCGCGCACCGCCAGCCGGCTTATGCGGCCAGGGACACCGGCCGTGCGGCGCTGGACGCCACCGAATGGCTCACGGACCACACACTGATCCTGCCCCTTTACCACCAGCTCACGTTGGCCGACCAGGTCCGCGTCATCGATTCAGTGCTTCGGGCGGCAGGGCGGGGACGATGAGCGAGCTGCTCCTGATCGCCGCGAGCGGCCTGGCCCGGGAGGTCCTGGCCATGGTCCGCAGCAGCGGGCCGTTCGACGTCATCGGCATTCTCGACGACGACGAGGACAAGCTCGGGCGCGTGGTGGATGGAGCCCACGTGCTTGGCCCCATCCGGGATGCCTTGAAGTTCCCGCATGCGATGCTGCTGGTCTGCATTGGCTCGGGCAGCGGAAGGGAAAGCGTGGTGATGAGGCTCCGGTCCCTCGGATTGGCAGAGGACCGGTATGCCACGGCCATCGACCCTTCGGTCCACGTCCCTGAAGGGTGCCGCATCGGCCCGGGCAGTATCATCCTTGCTCATGTGAGCATGACGGCTGCCGTGACGCTTGGCAGCCATGTGGTGGCCATGCCAGGGGTGACGTTTACGCACGATGATGTGGTCAGCGATTTCGCAACCTTTGCCGCTGGTGTCTCCTTGGGGGGCAGCGTCCACATTGGCAGGTCGGCGTACATCGGCATGAACGCGAGCGTCCGCGAGCGCCGTTCCGTCGGTGCGGGCGCGACGATCGGCATGGGGGCCGCGGTCCTGAGTGACGTCCCCGAGGACGAGACCTGGGCGGGTGTCCCTGCCCGGATCATCCGGCGCGGAAGCCTGCCCGCGTTGGAGGGGATCTTGTGACACTCCAGAAGCAAGTGGCGACCCGACGCCGGCCGACGCCTTCCCGGGCGTTCGTGCTGAGCGTCATCAATGCGTTCGTCACACGCCTGGGGACGATTGGGATTGGCATTGCCCTCGCCCGTTTGCTGGGACCGGAAGAGTTCGGCACGTATGCGGTGGCGTTCGTAGCGCTGATCGCCGTGCTGAGCTTCAACGAATTGGGGGTGAGCCTGGCCATTGTCCGGTGGCCGGGGGACCCGAAGCATATTGCCGCGACCGTAACCACGATTTCCACGGCCTGCAGCGTGCTTCTTTTCGCTGCATCGTACGCCGGAGCGCCCTTCTTTGCTGCCGCGATGGGCAACGAGGCCGCTACCGACGTTGTGAGGCTTCTGGCCACCTGCATCGTCTTCAACGGCCTCGTGGCGACCCCCGCGGCCCTCTTGCAGAGGAATTTCCGGCAAGGGCAGCGCATGGCCATCGACCAGGTGAACGTTTGGCTGGGGGCCGGTGTTTCGCTGGTGTTGGTTATCGCCGGCATGGGGGCCATGAGCCTTGCTGTCGGCAGGGTCGCGGCGAGCGTGGTGTCTGCCGTGCTTTTCGTGGTCTTTTCGCCACTGCCGTACAGGTTCGGCTTTTCCCTCACATTGGCCCGTCAACTGTTGTCCTTCGGGTTGCCGTTGGCCGGGGCGAGCCTTGTGGTGTTCAGCGTTGGCTACGTGGACCAGTTGCTGGCCGGCAAGATGCTCGGTCCTGTGACGCTTGGCCTCTACGTCATGGCGTTCAACATGGCCGGATGGCCCGCTGCGCTCCTGTCACAGCCATTGCGGAGCGTCGCCCCGGCCATGTTTGCCCGGCTGCAGGACAAACCGGAAGACATGCGCGCAGCGCTGCTGTCCTTGCTGGGTGCGCTATCAGCGGTGCTGCTTCCTGTGTGCGCCGTGATGATGGGCTGCGCCGTGGCCCTGGTGACGCTGGTGTACGGGGATGCATGGTCTTTGGCGGGCCTGGCCCTGGTGTGGCTCGCGCCATTGACGGCATTGCGCATCCTCCACGAACTGCTCTATGACTACCTGGTGGTCCTTGGCTTGTCGATGTCCATCTTCAGCGTGCAACTGGTTGCCTTGGTTGTCTTGGTTCCCGGACTTATCGCCGGGGCAGCACTCGGGGGTATGCCCGGGCTGGCCATGGCCCCGGTGGGGGTCGCGCTGCTGGTAACAACTCCCATGTACCTCAGGACGCTGCAACGGGCCAACGTTGGGCTGCGCGATGTCTTCGGTCGCGTGGCGGTACCACTGGCATCCGCGGCCGCAACCGGGTGTGCATCCTGGCTGGTGTCGCAGGCGCTGCACTCGCCGTTGCCAGCCGTTCTGGCCTCCACGGGCATCGGTCTTGTGGCAGTGGGCGCCACGCTCGCGCTGAGGCGGTCCGACGTCGCCGATATCCGGCGCTGGGGCCGCGGCCGCGAGGAGGTGGCCACGTGAAGATCGTTGTCTACCCGCATGACCTGGGCCTTGGCGGGAGCCAGTTGAACGCCATCGAGTTGGGTGCTGCCGTCCAAAGCCTGGGACACGAAGTGATTCTCTTCGGCCAACCGGGCCCGTTGACGCGCAGGGCCCTGGAACTTGGCCTCGAGTATGTCGAAGCGCCGATTCCAGGGAAGCGTCCCTCACCGGCAGTGATCCGCGCGTTGGTACGCCTGGTCCGCGAGCGCGGCGTGGACATCATCCATGGCTACGAGTGGCCCCCGGCGTTGGAATGCCTCGTCGCCAGCAAGGTGGCACGTGGTTCCGACGCCGTGGCGACGGTCATGTCCATGGCCGTGGCACCCTTTATTCCGCATTCCATGCCCCTCATGGTGGGAACTGAACAAATCCGCCGCTGCGAGGAGAAGGCCGGGCGGACCATGGTCCACCTGATGGAACCTCCCGTCGACACCGCTGCCAACAGTCCGGACGCAGGATCCGATGCGCTCGGTTTCAGGGAACAGTGGGGCCTCGCGCCGGGTGCCATGGATATTGTGTGTGTTTCGCGGCTGTCCCATGAGCTGAAGCTGGAGGGGATTCTGGCGGCGCTGGATGCCGTGAAGTCCTTGACCAGCGAAAAGGCCGTGCGCTTGGTGATTGTGGGATCCGGTCCCGCCGAGGCAATAATCCGTGAACGCGCGCGGCGCACCAATGCCGAAGCAGGACGGACCGTGGTGGTCCTGACGGGAGAACTTGAGGATCCCCGGCCTGCGTATGCCGCGGCCGACGTCGTTTTGGGCATGGGGGGCTCCGCCTTGCGGGGGATGTCCTTTGCCAAGCCGTTGGTGGTCCAGGGTGAACGCGGCTTCTGGGAGCTTCTGACCCCGGAATCGCTTCCGACGTTCCTGTGGCAGGGCTGGTACGGCTCAGGGTCCGGCAAAGCGGGCGGAAGCAGCGCGCTCGCGACCATCCTGGCGCGCCTCCTGCACGACCAGGCTTTGCGGGAAGCGCTCGGGGCCTTCGGCCGGCGCTTGGTTGTGGACCGGTTCTCCTTGGCAGTGTCAGCGCAACGTCAACTGGACCTGTACAAGAAAGTCGCAGCCTCCAGGAAACGGCAGGTCCCGCTCGCACCGGCTGAAGCCTTCGCGCTGGCGCGCTACTCCGCTTACGTTGCCCGCCGGCGATGGCTGAGGATCCGCGGCAAGGCAGCCCTGGATGATTTCAATGCCCGCCCTGTCGCGTCGTTGCCGGCTCCGGTCCCTGCGGAGGTGCGGCCGTGAAACGGACCATCATGTACATCTCGGGAGGACGCTGGGACGGCGTTCAGGGCACGGACCGGCTGTTGGCCGAGGCGCTGTCCTCCACGATGGACGTCTTGTGGGTGGACCAGCCTGTCTCCATCCACCGGCACGCTGACGTCCGGCGCGACGCGTTGCGGAGCCTCAACGGGTTCCCCGAAGCCGTTTCGCCGTCGATCAGCAGGCTCCGGCTTCCTGCGCTTCCTGGCTTCAGCCGCCCTCTGGTCCGGCGCACCACGGAATCGCTGGCAAGGAAAGCAGTCGCGTCCGCCGCGCAGAAGGTGCGCGTTGCCGCCGTCGTCAATGCATCGCCGGTGGTGCCGTTCCCTCCAAGCGTCAGGGCTCCCCGGCTGCTTCATCTCACCGACGATTGGTTGGCGGCTTCGGACCTCCTTGGTTTGTCACGTCGCCACGTGGAACGCGTGCTGGAAGTGAACTGCGCGCTGGCAGACGTGATCACCGCAGTCTCGCCGGGCCTGGCGCAAAAGATGACGGCGCTCGCGGGGCGCACGGTGGAGGTTCTGCCCAATGGCTGCAGGACCCCGCGGCCGGTGCACCCGGCTCTTGCGGTGCACCACGTTGCCGCACTGGTGGGGCAGCTGAATGAACGGCTTGACACGGATATCCTCGCTGGACTGGGCAACTCGGGAGTGCCCCTGGTGGTAGTCGGGCCCCGTGCCGAGCGCGATCCGGCAATGACCCGCTTCCTGGACGGATTCCTGGCACTGCCGTCGGTTGATTGGCGCGGCGAAGTGGCACCCGGCGAAGTGGCCCGCATCCTCCAAACAGTTGCTGTGGGCCTGACCCCGTACCGCGTTTCGGAGTTCAACACGTCAAGTTTTCCCTTGAAGACCCTCGAGTATCTCTCCTCCGGCCTTCCGGTGGTAGCGACGGACCTTCCCGCCACACGCTGGGTAGGGGGTCCGTTCGTTTCAATCGCCGGGACACCAGGGGAGTTCGTGGATCTTGTGCGTTCCATGATCGCGCACCCGCCCGGCCCTGGGCGGCGGCTGGCGATCCAGGATTCGGCCTTTGCGCACACGTGGAATGTCAGGGCAGAACAACTGCTTTCCCTTGTGGGCGAGCAGCAAACCACGGAGCCGGGCAGCACAAGCGGTCCCCGTCATGTTGGGAGCAAATGATGCAATTTCGTACCGTCTTAGCGAGCGTTGTCCGGCGGTGGTATGTGCTCGTTGCGGGCATCCTGGTCACGGGCCTGCTGTGCGCGGCCATCCAAATGAACGCCCCGGACAAGTTCAAAGCCCAGGCCAGCCTTGTCCTGATGCCCTCAAGCCAAAGCATCGGTGCGGCGGGAAACCCCTACCTGTACCTGGGAGGCATGAGCGAGGCCCTGGACATCCTGATCCGCAAGCTGTCCTCCCAACCGGTCAGGGAAAGGGTCCTGGCGAATTTCGGCACGGCCACCTACACGGCAGAGCCGGACCGCGGTACCAATGGTGCCATCCTGGTCATCACGGCGAACGCGGACTCGCCCGAACAGACCATGTCCCTGCTCAAGGCCGTCATGGAAGAGACCCCACGGTCCCTCAACGAAATGCAGGAAGCCCTGAACGTGGCCGTCCCGGCACGGATCACCACCATGAACCTGCTGGTGGACCGCCAGGCGGTACCGGAAGTCAAAGCCCGCACGCAGCTCGTCCTCGTGGCCGGCGCAGGCGGCGTAGCCATGACCCTCGTGATTGCTGTCCTCCTCGATGGACTGCTCCTCACCCGGCAGCGCCGCAAGCAGGCGGCGGAACAGGAAATCACGGTGGACCAATTGGCCGCCGCGCCGCCCCGGTCCCGCAACCGGCACACGTCCAAGAGCCGGGCGGCCACTGAAGCTGAAAGCGACGGTGTCCTGCCCCTGTCCTCCGGACCAAGTTAGCCATGACTGCGGCTACTTTCCTCGGGATCCTCCTGCGCCGCTGGTACGTGGTGGCCATAGGCCTGGTTCTTGGCCTGGCTGCGCTGGGTGCCATCAGGTCTTCCGAGCCCGTCTTCTGGACCGAGGCAGACGTCACGTTCCTGGCCCCCGAACGGGAACCTGCCTACTGGATCTCAGGAGGCAGCGCCATGACGTTGGTGGAGTTCGCAGACATGGTCAAGCGCCGCGTCAACCAGGAGACGCCTGCGGTGGACCTGGTGCTGACGAGCGGAACCCTCTATGGCGCAGGGGTCCAGCAGGGCTTCTCCGTCACGCTGCCCAACAATGGCGGCCAGTGGAACAAGACCTTCAGCCAACCGGTCCTCAAAGTGCAGGTTGTCGATTCGAGCGCGGAGAAGGTGAACGAAGTGCTGGCCAACATCCTGGACCGGATCAACAATGCCACGGTCCAGCTCCAGGCCGAGGCTGCGGTCAGGGGAGACTTGATTTCCACCCAGACCACACCATCCAAGTCCGAGGTGGTGTTCGGAGGCGGGACCCCGGTTACCCGGCTCAAAGGTGCCGCGGTGCTGGAAGCGCTCTGCCTGTCGGTCACATCGGTGGCCACGATCTACGTAGACCGCTGGATGGTCCGCCGCCGCCGGCTGCGGACCCAACCGAGGGAGGTATCCGGTGAAAAGTCCCGGGTCTGAGAGGAACAAACTGGTTCCGGCCCCCACGCCCCTCGAACCGGCCGAGCGCAGGGACGTCTCATCGTTCGTCATCGTCTACCTGCTCCTCGCCTGCGCCATACCGTCCAATCTGACCCTTACTGCCCTGGGGTCGGTGGGCAGGCCGAGCACCCTCTGTGGACTCCTCGCCTTCGCCTGGTGGCTGCTGTACCAATTACAGCGCACCACTCCAAGCCGCGCAGGAACGCAAATGGTCCGCAACGCCATGGCGGTCTTCCTCGCCATAGCATTGGCCAGTTACGCGCTGGCCATGCTCCACGGCGTCCCTGAACCCGAGGCCAGCCCCGCGGACAGCGGCATTATCCGCCTCACGAGTTGGGCCGGCATCTTCCTGCTGATCAACGACGGCCTGGCCAGCCGGCGGACCCTCATGAAGGTCCTGCGTGCACTTGTCCTGGTTGGAACGGGAACAGCGCTCCTGGGACTCCTTCAGTTCGCCACCGGCCAATCGTTGGTGGACTGGATCAGCTTCCCCGGATTCAGCGCCGCCTCCGAACTCTCCGGCGTCCAGTCCAGGGGCGGATTCGTTCGGGCGGCCGGGATGGCAAGCCACCCCCTGGAATACGGCGTCGTCCTTGTCGCCTCCCTCCCCGTCGCGATCGCCTTCGCCGTGACCGACAGGCACCGGGGGTGGCTCCTGAGATGGCTGCCGGCCGCGATCATCTCAGCCGCCGCCGTCCTCTCCGTCTCCAGGTCGGCCCTCACAGCCTTCGCCATCGCCGTGGTCGCACTGGTTCCGTCCTGGCCCAGGAAGATACGACGCCGGGCAGTGCTCCTGGCCGTCGTCCTGGCCGGCGCCATGTACGTACTCACTCCCGGGATGCTGGGGACCCTTCGTGGACTCTTCACCGTAGGCACGGCCGACCCAAGCATCAGTTCCCGCACCAGCGCCTACGGCACTGCTTTCGGAATGCTGGCCAACGACCCGATCGTCGGCCGCGGCTTCGGCACCTTCCTTCCCGACTATGTGATCGTGGACAACCAATACCTGGGCACGCTCGTGGAACTTGGCGTCCTGGGCCTGACCGCCTTCGTGGGCCTGATCGCCTGCGCGATCGTGGCCGCCTGGCGGGCCAGGAAGCTCGCCACCGATGCCTCAGCCCAGCAGCTCTCCCAAGCCGTCCTCGCCTCCGTGGCGGCGATCGCCGCGACCTTCGCCTTCTTCGATGGGCTGTCCTTCAGCATGTCCGCCAGCGTCCTCTTCTTCATGCTTGGAATCTCGGGAGCGCTGTGGCGGCTGGCCCGCACCGATGCTGCCCTTGAACCCACACCCCACTAGTCAATGGGAACTCGGGGAAACCAATGAAGGGCAGGTCCGCGGCAACACTCGGAGGCTTGGCCCTGTTGTGCTTCATCACGGCGGCAACCGTCAGCGGGGGAGCGCCCCTCCCGTACGCAGCCACATCGCCGGAGCCCACCCACCCGGCCGGCACCGCCCTGCGCATGATCGACGGCGGTCCGGACTTCTACGGACAATTCACCAACCCGCTACCCACCGAGCCGAACTACTTCCCCGTTGGTGTGTGGTTCGAAAGTGCGCTGGAAAAGGACTACCTGGCCAAGGACCTGGCCGCGGGAATCAACACCTACGTCGTGCTCACACCGGACTCCGACATGGAGCTCATCAAGTCCTCGGGAATGTACGCCATCCCCACCTACCCGGCCGGTAGCGCCTCCGGATTTGCCCTCGGCGACGAGGTGGACATGTGGGCCGGAGGAGGCGACGCCCCCTGGAGCGGCAAATACCCTGGTGAAGGGCCTATCTGCGTTCCCGAACAAGCCAAATGCGGCTACACAGTCCAAAGCCAACTGCGGGCCGCCGCGCCACAAGGCGCCATGATCTACGCCAACTACGGCAAGGGCGTCACGTTCTGGCTGTCCGACGAACAATCCCAAACTTTCATCCAGGGATTCCAGGACCTCGTCTCCGCAGACAACTACTGGTTTACCGACCCCAACATCTGCGCCAAAACGGAAGGCGGCGCCATCAACGGCTATCTCCGGGACCTGAGTACCGATGAATGCCGCCTCGCCGCCAACTACGGCTGGACAGTGGACCGCATCCGCAAACTCACGGGTGGCAACAAACCCGTATGGGCCTTCGTCGAAGTCGGACACCCTTTCGAGGATTCACCCGCCGCTGCCACCATCACCGGTCCGCAGATCCGCGCAGCCGTATGGAGCAGCCTCATCCATGGTGCCCGCGGAATCGTCTACTTCAACCACAGCTTCGGCGGGGACTGCGTCACCCAGCACGTGCTCCGCGACTGCCCAGGCGACGTCCGGCCCGCCGTCACCGCCGTCAACCAACAAATCAAGCAACTCGCCCCGATGCTCAACGCCCCGTTCCTCGACGGCGCCGTGACCACAACCGGCCCCGTGGATGTGGCAGCCAAGCTGTACGGCGGAAAGGTCCATCTCCTGACCGGTGCCAACACCGGAAACGGGGGACAGGCGATCTTTCGCCTCGCCTGCGGCGGCCGCACCGCCGTCGTGATCGATGAAAACCGGACCATCCCCGTCACGGACGGAACTTTCACGGACAACTTCGCCGACGGCAACACCATCCACCTGTACCGCATCGAGGGCGGCTCCAGCTGCGGCTACTGAGCTAGCGGCTGCTGTTGTCCCTTTCCCAAGCAACGGCCGGGCGCACCGCACGACGGCGGCCCGCACCTGCGAAGGCGGCGTATACCAACGCGTCAAACGCCGACAGGGGACCCTGGACCGAATCCAGCAGCTGGCGCACCGTCCTGGAGGTCGTAGCCGAACCGGACTCCTCGTCCTGCTGGGCGTTACCCCGATAGGTACGGCGGAGTACGGACATCAGGGCAGACAGGGAACGGGGTGTCCGAACCACCACCGGTTCAGTGTCCAGGACTGCCTTCTCATCTGCCGCGAACAGCCCATCAACGTAGTAGTCGTCGCCTGTCAGGGGTGGAAACGTCCCCAGCCGGGCGTGTCCGGGCTTGCTCAGCGCATACGCCCCCGCACCCCACAAGCCCTGCGAGTTTCCGGGAATCCTTGCCCTGGCCCTGTAGTAGGCGCGGACAAGGAACGACGCTCCCACGGTGTCATAGCGGTAGGCAGGACGACCGGCAAGGAGGTGACCGTCCGTGAGGGCTGCGAACACGGCAGCCAGGGCCTCCGCCGTCACCTCAATGTCAGCATCCAGATACAGCCGGGGCCACAGGTGGGCGGCCTCATCGGCGGCGTTCAAGGCTGCCACCTTCGATGCCGCCTCCACCTGGAGGACGCGCACGCCGTCATAGGCAGCGGCGATGGACTCCGTCCCGTCCGAACACCCATTGCAGGCAACTATCACCTCCACCGTGCCCCAACCCAGTACCTCCCGCAACGAATCCAGGGTTCGCCCAATCACTGCAGCTTCGTTGTGCGCGGGAATAATCACCGCACCCACAGGATGAAATTCCGCAGCGGACACCGGGTAGGTCCCGGCGTGGGGCAACGACGCCCACCGCTTCCGGCTCAGCAACGCGACAGCTGCCTCCCGATGCCCCCGCTTCCCCAGTCGCACAAGCTCCGATCCCAGGACCGCCAGCCGGAAAGCCCCCGAACGCGCCCGGCCAAGATGCTTCTCCGCATACCGCACACGATTGACCGACATCAAAGCCGACAACTGGGCAGACGATCCCGACCCACCACGCTCATGCCACATCTTGGCCGACGGCTCAAACCATATGGAAAAGCCCAAGCCCCGCATACGCCGGCAAAAGTCCGTTTCCTCCGAATACAGGAAGAACTGCTCATCCCAGTCACCCACAGCCTCCGCCACGCGGGAATCAACCAACAGGGCAGCCCCGGTTGCCCACTCCACGGTGTGCGCGTACTTGTAGCCCTCCCCGTCAAAGTCCATCTCGGACAACCACCCAGGCCGACTGGGCAGCCGGCTCCCCATGGCCGCGTCGCCCAGCGCTCGCAGGACACTTGGTTCGCGCCGCAAGGACGGGTAGACGCTGCCGTCGTCGTCCAGGAGGACCGGCACCACTGCTCCAGCGCCTGAAGCCTGCATGCGGCGCCGCATGGCGGCAAGGGCACCCCTCTCCACCCGCAGGTCGGGGTTCAGGATCAGGAGGGCATCCGCAGGGCCGGCGGCGCGGATTCCTACATTGATTCCGCCGGCGTATCCCAAATTTCCGCCCGTCCGCCTGGCAATCACATCGGGATGGGCTGAAAGGGCTGCCATGGTGTGGCCATTGGGTGAATTGTCAGCCACCACCACCTTGATTGTTTGTTCCGCTGTTTCGGCCCTGAGGCTTTCGATGAGCGGGCCAATATCATCGGCGTTGTCGTAGGTCACCACGACGACGGCCAGATCGGCATCGTTCTCGACCGAAGCGAAGGTACCCTGCGCGCTGCCGGCGGCATGCCCCTGAATACCCACGGGGGGAGCGAAGCTCCGAAAATTGACGCGTGGTGCTGCAGGGCCGCTGTCCCGCCGAAGGTGGACGTAAGCCTCGGGTCCATCCACAAGGTAGCGGTGGGCGAGCCGGCGTGGCTCAAGCATCAGGCGCCACGCCCATTCAAGGCCGTGCCCGGCCACCCAGGCTGGGGCCCGCTTGATGTGTCCGGCCAGGAAATCCACCACGGCGCCGAACGCCAGCAAAACCTTCGCGCCGGTCAAGTGGCCGTACTCCGTGATCCACAGTTCCTGGCGAGGCTTGCCCAATCCCACGACGAGGATGTCTGTGTTGCTGGCCGACATCTCCCCGGCCAGCCGCCTTGATGCCGCTGGATCACTGATTGCCGACCGATCGGGCGACCACCAGCCTGCGATTGCCAGCCCCGGACGCTCCAAGGCGAACCGGTCACGGATCAACTGCTGGGCATGCCCGGAGCCGCCAAGGAAGCCGACTCTTAATCCCCGCGCCTCGGCTTCATCGAGGATCGGTTCCACAAGATCGCTTCCCGCCAGCCGCGGCCACGGCCTGCCCGTCAGGCGTCCGGCCTCCGCGGCGAGGGGAGAACCATCAATCAGGGTCAGCCATTCAACTGAAGGGCCGTCCATTGTTCCTGCCCAGCGGCCCCCCGTCCCAAAGTGTCGGATATGGTCCAGATTCGCCGAGCAAACGCCCAGCGGTGGTGTTCCCTGCCGCGCGGCACGGTCCGTGATGAAGCGAACGGCCTCAGGAAACTCCATCAGTTGAACTTCAGTGCCGCCGAGATTGAGCTGCTTGATCTGCGCAGCACTTGCCGCTGCCGGCTTGTGGGAACCCAGCCTTCCGGCAAGGTCGTGGAAAAGGCCCCCGACGGGAAAGGTCTTTGGCTGCAGCATTATCGGCTCTCCAGACTCAAGGTCTCGCTCGGGACCAACTCAAGGCACAGACTATCGACCGGCGATCCCAGGCCGCTGCACTGCCTTGGATCGCCGCGGGAAGCGGGTGCTGCCCTGTGTTATTTGAGTTGTCTCCCGGCCCCGTCTGTTCGAGGTTGCCGTAGGGCCACTGTAGGACGTTTTGTCCGGCGCCGCTAGGGCTCGCGGCCCTGCAGGTATTCCTTGAGCCGGACGTCGGCTGATGGCGGCAGGAATCCTGTTGCTTTGATCTTTCCCAGGTCAAGCACGCTGCTCCGTGGGCGGGGCGAGCTTCCGGGTTTGGCATAGTCGGCGGTACTCGCCGATGCCACCTGGCCAGGATCCGCGCCCCTCAGCCGGTAGACGTCCCGGGCAATGTCCGCCCAGGACTGCACCGGGCCGTCGTTGCTGACGTTGTAGGTTCCGTAGGGGGCGCTGGTGCCGAGCAAGTGCTTGATCGCCGCTGCGATGTCCCCGGCGAAGCTCAGCCGCCCCCACTGGTCGTCCACCACAGAAGGTGCCGCCCCGCGGGCGGCGAGGGACGCCATGGTGCGCACGAAGTTCTTTCCATCACCCACAACCCAACTGCTTCGGATGATGTAGTGCTTCGGCACCACGGCCACCGCCGCGTCGCCTGCTGCTTTGCTTTGCCCGTAGACGCCCAGGGGACTGGGCTGCTCCATTTCGCTGTGGACCTCGGCGGTGCCGTCGAACACGTAGTCGCTGGAGACATGCACCAGCGTGAGTGAATGTTCGACGGCGGTCCTCGCCAAGCGCGACACCGCTGCTGAGTTGACGGTCCAGGCCGCGACGCGGCCCTCGGGGGTCTCCGCGGCATCCACAGCCGTGAACGCCGCTGCGTTGATGACCGTGGAGTACCTTCGCCAATCGGTCCTCTCAAAAGAGCGGCGGTCCGTGAGGTCAAAGCCCGCACGGTCGAAGAAGTCCACGGTTTCCCCGCCCGCGAAAAGCCGCCGCAGGGCCGAGCCGAGTTGGCCGTTGGCGCCGAGCACCAGGGTCCTGCGCTCCTTCATCGGTGTCACCGCCGCCAGGGGTGGATGCTGCTGGTCCTGGGGAGACATGGTGGCTTCGGCCAGGTGGATCGGCCACGGAATAGCCGCGGTGGCATCGGCGAGATTCAGGAACGTGTATTCGGCCTGCGCTTCCGCGCTCCAATGGTCGTTGACCAAATAGGTATACGCCGTGTTGTCCTCGAGGGTCTGGAAGGCATTGCCCACTCCCCGGGGGACGAAAACGGCCTGGCCGGGCGTCATCTCGGCGTAGAACACCGTACCGAACTGGGGGCCATCCCTAAGGTCCACCCACGCTCCGAAGATCTTGCCGGCAGCAACGGAGATGAATTTGTCCCACGGTTCGGCATGGATGCCGCGTGTGGTGCCGCGCCTGGCATTGAAGGAAATGTTGTTCTGGACGGGCCCGAAATCCGGCAGGCCGAGGGCGCCCATCGTGCTGCGGTTCCAATTCTCCTTGAACCAGCCCCGTCCGTCTGCGTGCACCGGCAGGTCGAAGAGCAGCAAACCGCCGATCGGTGTGGACCGGGACGTCAGCTCTGTGGGGGTCCCCATCGGCTAGTGTCCTTGCCCGGCGTACTTCACTTCGGTCTCGGCCTTTTGCGGCCGCCACCAGTCCTCATTCTCCTGGTACCACCGCACCGTCGCCGCCAGCCCCGCGTCGAAATCTTCGAATAGTGGCCGCCACCCGAGTTCGCGGCGCAACTTGGTGGAGTCGATGGCGTAGCGCAGGTCATGGCCCGGGCGGTCGGTCACGAGGTCATAGGCATGCGTTGCTCGACCCATGGTGTGGAGCAACTTTTCCACCACGGTGCGGTTGGACTGCTCCCCGTCCGCGCCGATCAAGTAGGTTTCTCCAATGCGGCCGCGCTCCAGAATGGCCGCCACTGCGGAGGAATGGTCCTCCACGTGGATCCAGTCACGCACGTTCAAGCCGTTTCCATAGAGACGTGGCCGGTGGCCGTCCAAGATGTTGGTGATCTGGCGCGGGATGAACTTCTCCACATGCTGGTACGGGCCGTAATTGTTCGAGCAATTGCTGATGGTGGCCCGCAACCCGAAAGAGCGGACCCAAGCCCGCACCAACAAATCCGAACCGGCTTTCGTCGCTGAATACGGACTCGTCGGCCGGTACACGGAATCCTCGGTGAATCGGGTGGGTTCATCCAGGGCGAGGTCTCCATAAACTTCATCGGTGGAGATGTGGTGGAAGCGGGTCCCGTGTTTGCGGGCCGCCTCTATGAGGGTGTAGGTGCCCAAGAGGTTGGTGTCCACGAAAGGCCGTGGGTCCTGCAGGGAATTGTCGTTGTGGGATTCCGCGGCGAAATGCACCACGGCATCCACATCGGCCGTCAGACGGTCCACCAACACGGCATCACAAATATCCCCGCGGATGAACTCGAATCTTTCCGGTGGCAGGCCGGACAGTGATTCCTGGTTGCCCGCATACGTCAATTTGTCCAGCACAGTGACATGGAAGCTGGCGTGCTCCATGATGTAGTGGACAAAGTTGCATCCGATGAATCCGGCCCCGCCGGTGACAAGGATTCTCTGCATGGCGATAGCGTAGCCGCCAGCACCGGCGACGGGCAGGGGAGAGGACGGCAAATGCGCGGAATAATTTTGGCAGGTGGAACGGGCTCGCGGCTTCATCCAATAACGCTCGGAATCAGCAAACAATTGGTTCCGGTGTTCGATAAGCCTATGATCTATTACCCGCTGTGCACCCTCATGCTGGCGGGGATCAGGGACGTCCTGGTGATCACCACCCCCCAGGACGCTCCGCAATTCGAGAATCTTCTCGGCGACGGGTCGCAATTCGGGATTTCCCTGACCTACGCCCGGCAGCCGACTCCCGACGGCCTTGCCCAGGCGTTCATCCTGGGTGAGGAACACATCGGGGGTGGCAAGGTGGCACTTATCCTCGGTGACAACATCTTCAACGGTCCCGGCATGGGTGCCCAGCTCCGGCATTACAACGACGTCGACGGCGGAGCCATCTTCGGCTATTGGGTCAAGGACCCCAGTGCTTACGGCGTGGTGGAGTTCGACGACGACGGCCTCGCCATCTCGATCGAGGAAAAGCCCGCCGTGCCCAAAAGCAACTACGCGGTGCCGGGTCTCTACTTCTACGACAACGATGTTGTTCCGATGGCCAAGGACCTGGAGCCCTCACCCCGTGGCGAATTGGAGATTACGGACATCAACAGGAGGTACATGGAGCTCGGCAAACTCCACGTGCAGAAGTTTCCCCGTGGAACGGCTTGGCTCGATACGGGCACCTTCGGAGACCTGAATGACGCTTCCAACTACGTCCGGACCACGGAGAACCGGCAGGGCCTGAAAATCGGCGCTCCTGAGGAGGTGGCTTGGCGGATGGGCTACCTCAGCGACGAGGAGCTGCGACGGCAGGCGGCCAAACTGGCCAAGAGCGGTTACGGAAGCTATCTGCTGGACATCCTGGACAGGCGCTAGGAAACGTCTTCCAAGGCACGGGAAATCTCGGTGGGCAGGACGCCCAGTTGTGCGTCCAGGAGTTCCTTGAGCTGAACGGCATTCCGTGGACCGACGATTGCCGTGGAGACACCCGGCCGGGACAACAGCCAGCTCAGCGAGACATCCAGCGGCGAGCGTCCCAGTCCCCGGGCAGCCATGGCCGCGGCTTCCACCACCCGCGACGCCTGGGGGTCGAGGTACCGTTCCACGTACGCGGTCAGCCGTCCCTGGGCGGCTCGTGAATCGGTGGGGATCTGCCCGCGGTACTTGCCGCTCAGCACCCCGCGGCCCAGCGGAGCCCATGCCATCAGTCCCAGGCCGGCGTCTTCAATGGCCGGAACGAGTTCTTCCTCCGGTCGGCGCTGGAGCAGCGAGTATTCGGACTGGTTGGCCACCAAAGTGAAGCCGGCAATCGCGGCGGCCTTGGCGGTTTGCCAGCCGTTGTAGTTGGAAATTCCCACATAGCGGGCACGCCCGGTGCGTTGGGCCAGTTCCAACGCGGACAGGGTCTCTTCAAGGGGCACATTCGGATCCCACTCGTGGGCGAACCAAATGTCGATGTAGTCGGTGCCCAGCCGCGCCAGGCTGGCGTCCAGGGCGGCGAGCATGGCGCCGCGTGAAGCGTTGATGCTGCGACGCGACTCGGAAGAGGACACTCCGGCTTTCGTGGAGATGACCACCTCTGAACGGGCAACAACATCTCCCAGCATCGAGCCGAGCATCGCCTCGGCCTGGCCCTGGGCGTAAGAGGCGGCAGTGTCAATGACGGTGCCCCCGCCGTCCACGAATGCGTGCAGGAGGGCGGCGGCTTCCTGTTCGTCAGTCTCCTGCGCCCACGACATGGTTCCGAGCGACAAAGATGAAACCCGGAACCCGCTGTTTCCGACATAACGCTGCTGCATGCTGATAGCTTACGGGGAGTTCCCATACTTCATGACGTAGGGTCTATTCACGTGAACTGGATAGAAGCAGCCTTGCTGGGCCTGGTGCAGGGCCTCACCGAATTCCTCCCGATCTCTTCGAGCGCGCACCTGCGGATTGTGGGTTCGTTCCTCCCGAATGCTTCGGATCCCGGAGCAGCTTTCACCGCGATCACGCAGCTCGGCACCGAGACCGCCGTCATTGTGTATTTCTGGCGGGACATCGTCAGGATCATTCGCGCGTGGTTCGGTTCCCTGACCGGAAAAGTCGCCAGGAACCATCCTGACGCGCGAATGGGTTGGCTGGTCATCCTGGGCAGCCTGCCCATCGTGATCCTGGGCCTTTTGTTCCAGGACCAGATCGAATCCGTGTTCCGGAGCATGTGGATCGTTGCCACCATGTTGATCGTGTTCGGCATGATCCTGGCGGTGGCGGACGCGATCGGCCGGCAGGAGAGGGATCTCTCGCAGCTGAGCTACAAGCACGGCATTCTTTACGGTTTCGCCCAGGCCATGGCCTTGATCCCGGGTGTTTCCCGGTCGGGAGGCACCATTACGGCCGGCCTGCTCATGGGCTACACGCGTGAGGCAGCGGCCCGCTACTCCTTCCTCCTTGCGATTCCAGCGGTATTCGGCAGTGGCTTGTACCAGTTGTACAAAACAGTTTCCAAGGAGGGGCTCGCCGGACCCTACGGGCTTCCCGAAACAGCCCTGGCCACCGTCATCGCTTTTGTGGTGGGTTACGTCATCATTGGCTGGTTCCTGAAATTCGTCTCGACCCGCAGCTACCGGCTCTTTGTTTGGTACCGGATCCTGCTGGGCCTGGCGTTGTATGTCCTGCTCGGTTTCGGTGTGATCAGCGCCTAGCACTAAGGTTGACTCGTGAAATCGTGGATCTCCCGCCCTGTTCCCCAACTGCCCGGCAGCCTGCCGCCATTGCGCCTGTTCGACACTGCCCTGGGGCAAGTGGTTGAGGTCGGCCGGCAGCCGGAGCAATCCATGTATGTCTGCGGCATCACCCCGTATGACGCTACGCACATGGGTCACGCCGCCAGCTATGTGGCGTTCGACCTTCTCAACCGTGCGTGGCGCGACGCCGGCACCACGGTGTCCTACGTGCAAAACGTGACGGACATCGACGACCCCCTTTTGGAGCGGGCCACCGCCACCGGCGTGGACTGGCGCGAGCTGGCGGCGAGCCAGATCGAACTGTTCCACACCGACATGGACGCCCTCAATGTCCTGGCCCCGGACCACTACATAGGCGCTGTTGAGGCCATCCCGGACATCGTGCCCGCGATCGAGCGTCTAGTCGCCGATGGCGTCGCCTACCGGGTCCAGGGTGCGGATGGTGAGCCTGACGGCGACGTCTATTACGACGTCGAAACGGCCGGCAAGCGCTCGGACGCTACGGATGCCTGGACGCTGGGCGACGTGTCCGGATTGGCCGAAACGGAAATGCTTGAGCTCTTCGCCGAACGCGGCGGTGATCCCACGCGCCAGGGCAAGCGGCAGGCACTGGATCCGCTTCTATGGCGGGTAGCCCGCGAAGGCGAACCCAGCTGGCCGGGCGCCAGTCTCGGCGACGGCCGGCCGGGTTGGCACATCGAGTGTACGGTCATCGCGCAGAAGTACCTCCCGGCGCCCTTCACTGTCCAAGGCGGTGGCTCGGACCTCATCTTCCCGCACCATGAAATGGGAGCCGGCCACGCGTACTCTTTGGCCCATGTTCCGCTGGCGCGGCACTATGCCCACGCCGGCATGGTGGGCCTGGACGGCGAAAAAATGAGCAAGTCCAAGGGCAACCTTGTCCTCGTTTCCAGACTCCGGGCTGCTGGCGAAGAACCGGCCGCCATCCGGCTCGCCATCCTCGCCCACCACTACCGCTCGGATTGGTCGTGGACCGCTGAGGAGTTCCAAGCAGCCAAGAACCGACTGGCCACATGGCGTTCCGCGGTGGCCAAGGCGCCGGCAGGTTCGGCTGGAGAACTCCTTGCAGCCATGCGCGCAGAACTGGCCAACGACCTCAACGCTCCCGGCGCAATCACCGCGGTCGATCAATGGGCAGGCCAAGCCCTCCGGGCTGATGCCGGATCGGCCTCAGCGGTTGACAGTGCATTGGTGGGAGACGCCATCAACGCTTTGCTCGGCGTCGAGATTTAACCCAAGCGACCCTGACCAAAGAGGCCCAGACCAAAGAGGCCCTGACCAAAGAGGCCCAGACCAAAGAGGCCCTGACGAAGTTCGTCAGGGCCTCTGCGTTGGCCGGCGGACCGCTAAGGCCGCTCTTTGCCGCGCCGTTTGAGGTAGCGTTCGAATTCCCTGGCTATGGATTCACCAGAGGCTTCGGGCAGGTCCGCTGTGTCCTTGGCCTCTTCGAGCTGGCGAACGTAGGCCGCAATCTCCGGATCTTCGGTGGCGAGTTCGTCGACGCCCCTTTCCCAGGCTTCCGACTCTTCTGCCAGCGCACGGTTGTCCAAGGGAACCTGGAGCAAGTCCTCGATTTTGTGCAAGATGGCCAGCTGCGCTTTGGGCGAGGGCGGCTGCGCCACGTAGTGGGGGACTGCCGCCCAGAGGGAGACCGTGGGCAACCCTGCCAGCATGGCAAACTCCGCAAGGACGCCCACGATGCCTACAGGGCCTTCGTACTGTGAAGCTTCCAGGTTCAGCCGCTCCCGCAGTGAACTGTCCTCCGTGGTGGTGCTCACCGGAATCGGGCGGCTGTGTGGCACGTCGGCCAGCAATGCACCGACCAGGATCACGGAGTCAACCTTCAATGCCTCCGCATGGACCAGCAGTTCGGTAGTGTAGGCGCGCCAGCGGTAAGACGGCTCCGTACCCAGGACAAACACCACGTCCACGTTGCTGTCAGGTACGGCAGCCTTGTAGATCCGGGTGGATGGCCACTTGACTTTGCGTGCCCCGGACGAGGTGCGGCGCACCGTGGGGCGGGTGAACTGGAAGTCGTAGTATTCCTCGGCATCGACCGTGCCGACCTTCTTGCCGTCCCAGAGTTTGTTCAGATAGTGCAGGGCGTCGCTGGCCGCCTCGCCGGCATCGTTCCATCCTTCGAACGCGGCGATCATTACGGTGACACGTTGGCCTTCCGCGGGTTCCTTGAGGAAACGCTCGGGCTGCGCAGCGGTGTCCTGTCCTTCGGGGGTCCCGTCCACACTGTTCATCCACTCACCCTACGTCCAAGACCCACACGGATGCATGGCATTTCACGTGGGCGCGTGTCCGGTATTCGCCCACAGCGCAAGCGCGGCCAGGTTGGCTCTGTGTTCCACGTAGACTTGAAGCCATGCATTCCTCACCCAGCCAGCCCTTACTCAAAGCCGTGCTCTGGGATATGGATGGCACCCTCGTGGACACCGAACCGTACTGGATTGCGGCTGAGCGCGCCCTCGTGGAGGCACACGGCGGCACGTGGTCCCACCAGCAGGCCATGCAGCTCGTGGGGCAGTCGCTGATGCACTCGGCCGCCATCCTGCAGGCCGCGGGGGTCCGCATGGAGGCCCGGGACATCGTGGACCACCTCAGCAGCAAAGTGATCCAGGCGGTCCGCAAGGAAGTCCCATGGCGTCCCGGTGCCCGGGAGTTGCTGGACGACCTCCACCAGGCCGGCATCCGCTGCGCGCTTGTGACCATGTCCGAGGGACCCTTGGCCGGCGTCATCGTCGAAAGCCTGCCCAAACCGTATTTCGAATTCCTTGTTACCGGGGACACCGTGACCAACGGCAAACCCCATCCGGAGGCCTATCTGACGGCCGTGGACCGCCTGCGGCTCGAGGACCCTACGTTGACCATCCATCACTGCGTCGCCTTGGAGGACTCTGTTCCCGGTGCCACGGCGGCCCTCGCCTCGGGTGTGGTGACGGTTGGCATTCCGCACCAGGTCCCGTTGCCCGAACATCCGGACATGGTCCTGTGGGACACCTTGGTGGGGCGGTCCACCGCCGATGTGCGCGATCTGGTGGCAGGACGCTTTGAAGCAGCAAACCTGCTTGAAGGGGCCAACTAAGTGAGCAGTCCCTCCGCACCACACCATGCCGCCACCAAGCGGGAGGGCATACCCCTGGGGAAAATCGCCGGGATCCCGGTATATCTGGCTTACTCGTGGTTCGTTATCGCCGGGTTTACGGTTCTGGTCTTTGGGCCGGCCCTTCAAGTGGGGCGTCCTGACCTGGACCTCGGCTACTTCGCCTACGTCGTTGCCTTCGGCTACGCGTTGTTGCTTGCCGTGTCGGTGCTGATCCACGAACTTGCCCACGCCCTGAGCGCGAAGATCTTCAAGTGGCCGACTGAGAAGATTGTGCTGAACCTGTGGGGCGGGCACACGCAGTTTGAAAGCTTTACGGCGTCTCCGGGCCGCGCAGTCATCGTCGCCATGGCTGGACCGGTCTCCAATTTCCTTCTTGCCGGCCTCGTCTGGGCCATGCTCGAAGCGGGACTGTTCAGCGGCGTGTCGCGGCTGCTCGCCGACATTCTGATGGCGGCCAACCTTTTGATCGGCATCTTTAACGTGCTGCCCGGACTGCCGCTGGACGGCGGCCGATTGGTCGAGTCGGCAGTCTGGAAAGTAACGGGAAGCCAAGACAAGGGAACCGTTGCGGCCGGCTGGGCCGGGCGGGTCATCGTTGCAGCACTGGTGGTCTGGTTCGTGATTCTGCCCCTGCTCAGCGGCAGCCCCGTGAATTACAGTTACCTGCTCATCACGGTCGTGGTCTGCGTTTTCCTCTGGATGGGCGCCTCGAGCTCCATCCAGCAGGGGCGACTCCGCAGCCGCCTCTACCTCGTGAGCGCCGCCGGCCTGGCCGATCCCGCCGTCGGCATTCCGAACTCCGCCAGCGTTGCCGACGTCCTGGACATAGCGCCGGCCGGGCGTCCCGTCGTCGTCATTTGCGGTCCTGACGGCAAGCCGCAGGGCGTGGTTGATACGGGTGCCGCCGCGGCAGTTCCGCCGGAAGCCCTGACGACGACGCCAGTCACCGCCGTCGCGCACGCCCTCGCAGCCGGCGCCTATGTCCCGGAATGGTCGAAGGGCCAGGAGCTGATCCAGTACCTCGCCCGCCTTGACGGCAATGAGTACGCAGTGGTGGACCACAACGGCGCTGTGACCGGTTTGCTCCGCCAGCAGGCGGTAGTGACAGCCATAACAGGCAAAGAAGCCCGCGGGAGCGGGCGGGCCTGACGCCCTGGCCGGTAGAGTTACGTGCCGGCCGCAAAAGAGACCAACGAACTTTTGCTGCCCTCAACGCAGCAAGACACAGCGGCACAGCCGCACAGGAGCGAGGAACACCACATGAGCAGCGAAACCGCCGCGGAAACGGCCACCACCATCTCCGGCGCAAGCCCGGCGGCACAACCTACCGGCGCTGCACGGCGGCGTGGACCCTTCCGCGTTGGCGAACGCGTCCAGCTCACCGACGAGCGTGGCCGCATGAATACCATCACTTTGGAAGTCGGCGGCGCCTTCCACACGCACCGCGGGTTCCTGAACCACGACGAAATCATCGGCAAAGTTGACGGCTCGGTGGTCAGCAACAACATCGGGCAGCAGTACCAGACTCTGCGTCCGCTGCTGTCCGACTTCGTTCTTTCCATGCCGCGCGGCGCTGCCGTTGTCTACCCCAAGGACGCCGGACAGATCGTCACCATGGCGGACATTTTCCCGGGTGCCCGAGTGGTTGAAGCCGGCGTTGGTTCCGGTGCCTTGTCGATTTCGCTGCTGCGGGCCGTTGGCGACGGCGGCTACCTCCACTCGTTCGAACGTCGCGAAGAATTCGCGGACATTGCCCGGGGCAACGTGGAAACCATTTTCGGCGGGCCACACCCCGCTTGGCAGATTTCGCTGGGTGACTTCCAGGAGGAAGTGGTCAAGGCCGAGGCGCCGGGTTCCGTGGACCGAGTGGTGTTGGATATGTTGGCGCCGTGGGAATGCCTCGATGCCGTGGCCACCGTCCTGGCCCCGGGCGGCGTCTGGATCAACTATGTGGCCACCGTGACCCAGTTGTCCCGGACAGCCGAAGCGATCAGGGCCGATGGCCGCTTCACCGAGCCGGACGCATGGGAATCCATGGTCCGCGGGTGGCACCTCGAGGGACTGGCTGTCCGTCCGGACCACCGCATGGTGGCCCACACCGGTTTCCTTTTGGTGGCGCGGCGCCTGGCCGACGGAGTCCAAGGTATTTCCGTGAAGCGCCGCCCCTCCAAGACCGAATTCAGCGAAGAAGACCTGAACGCCTGGACCCCCGGCGCGGTGGGGGAGCGTTCCGTCTCGGACAAGAAGCTGCGCCGTGCCGCCCGGGACGCGATCGCCGGAACGAACGTCCAGGACGATCCCACGGTCACAAACTGACAAAGGTCACAATAGGGTCCGCATTCCGGATGTCGCCCAGCACCCTGAGCTTTTCGGGACTAAGGTCTTCTTAAGCGCAGGAAGGGGCTGATGAATCGTGGATACGTCGAACAACGACATTGGACGGCCGACGCCGGAAGAAGCAAACGCAGCAGCGGAAGAGGCTGCCCGCCGAAGGCTCGCCGCCATCCAACCACCTGACCCTTCGAGTGAACTTACTGTCGCCGAGCGGCAGATCAACATCCTTCGGGACAAACTCCGCCACATTGACCGGCAGCTTGCCGCTGCCACGCAGAACAACACCAAGCTCGTCAGCATGCTGGAAACGGCCAAAGCCGAGATCCTCCGGCTGAAGGGTGCGCTGGAACAGGAAGGCCAGCCTCCCTACAGCTTCGGCACCGTGGTCCAGATCAATCCCCGCAGGCAGCCCACGGCAGGAAATTCGGGTCAGGCCGCCACGGAAGAATCCGTGGATATCTTCAATGCCGGCCGGAAGATGCGGGTGGGCATCAGCCCCCTGGTCAATGTCAACCAGCTCGCCGTTGGCCAGGAAGTCCTGCTGAATGAGGCGCTCCTGGTGGTGGCGGGCCTCGGTTATGAACGTGCCGGTGAACTGGTGACGTTGAAGGAACTCCTCGGCCGGGACCGTGCATTGGTGGTGGGCCGCGCGGACGAAGAGCGCGTGGTCCGTCTTTCCGGCGCGCTGCAAAGCGTGCACCTCAAGGTGGGAGATGCGCTCTCGCTGGACTCGCGGACCGGCTACGCCCTGGAGAAGGTGCCGCGCGCCGAAGTGGAGAACCTGGTCCTCGAAGAGGTTCCGGACATCACGTACCAGGACATTGGTGGGTTGGGGCCGCAGATCGAACAGATCCGCGACGCCGTGGAGCTGCCGTTCCTGCACCCGGACCTGTACCGCGAGCACGGTCTGAAGGCTCCGAAGGGCATCCTGCTCTACGGTCCTCCAGGGTGCGGCAAGACGCTCATCGCCAAGGCTGTCGCCAATTCCCTGGCCGCACGTGCTGCCGAACGCGCCGGGAACACCGACCTCAAGAGCTACTTCCTGAACATCAAGGGTCCCGAACTGCTGGACAAGTACGTTGGCGAGACTGAGCGGCACATCCGCCTGATCTTCGCCCGGGCCCGCGAGAAGGCCTCGGACGGCAGCCCGGTGGTGGTGTTCTTCGACGAGATGGATTCGCTGTTCCGCACCCGCGGAACAGGTGTGTCGTCCGACGTCGAAACCACCATTGTTCCGCAGCTGCTGAGTGAGATCGATGGCGTCGAGCGGCTGGACAACGTGATCGTGATCGGTGCGTCAAACCGTGAGGACATGATCGACCCCGCCATCCTCCGGCCCGGCCGCCTGGATGTGAAGGTAAAGATCCAGCGTCCGGATGCGGAAGCTGCTGCGGACATCTTCGGCAAGTACATCACCACGGATCTGCCGTTCCATGCCCAGGACCTCGCGGAGTACGGCGGCGACGTCCAGGCAACGGTTGACGCCATGATCCAGCGCACCGTCGAGGCCATGTATTCCACCGAAAAGTCCAACGAGTACCTTGAGGTCACCTATGCCAACGGCGACACCGAGATGCTCTATTTCAAGGATTTCAACTCCGGGGCCGTGGTGCAGAACGTGGTGGACCGCGCCAAGAAGTATGCCATCAAGGACCTCCTGACCAACCACCAGAAGGGCCTGCGGATCGACCACCTGCTTCGGGCAGTCGTGGACGAATTCCGCGAGCACGAGGACATGCCCAACACCACCAACCCTGACGACTGGGCCCGGATCTCGGGCAAGAAGGGTGAAAGGATCACCTACATCCGCACCATCGTGCAGGGCAAGGCGGGCCAGGAGCCGGGCAAGTCCATTGAAACCACCGCCAACACAGGCCAGTACCTGTGACAGCACGGCCCGAGGGACAACCCCAGGAGAAGTTGCCTGTTGGCGGTGCCATGCGGGTGATGGGTTCGGAGACGGAATACGGAATCCACGCACCATCCGCTCCGGGTGCCAACGCCACCATGATGTCTGCCCGCATCATCCAGGCCTACGCGACCGTAACCCGGCAGCGTGCTGCCGGGGGAGCGGAAACGCGTTGGGACTACACCGACGAGGAGCCGCTGCACGATGCCCGTGGCTGGACGCTGGAGCGGTCGGCGGCCGATCCGAGCCAGCTCACGGACCAACCACCAGTGCTCGACGCCGAAGCGGTCGCCTTGGCGTACGGGCGGCAGGAACTGGAACTCGACGGAGCGGACGAGTCCGGATCGCTCCTCATGAACATGGTGCTCGGAAACGGTGCCCGGCTCTATGTGGACCATGCACACCCTGAATACTCGAGCCCGGAGGTGACCAACCCCCGCGACGCCGTGACGTGGGATGCCGCGGGTGACCTTGTGGCCCTGGCCGCGGTGCGTAAGGTTGCCGCGGACACCAGCCTTCCGCCCATCAACCTGTACAAGAACAACACGGACAACAAGGCTGTGTCCTATGGGTCGCATGAGAATTACCTCATGCCGCGGTCCGTGCCGTTCGGGGACATTATCCGCGGGCTGACACCGTTCTTCGTCGCCCGTCAGGTGGTTTGCGGTGCCGGCAGGGTGGGCCGTGGGCAGGACAGCTCATCGTCGGGCTACCAGATCAGCCAGCGCGCAGATTTCTTCGAGGCTGAAGTCGGCTTGGAAACCACCATTCGACGGCCCATCATCAACACCAGGGACGAGCCGCACGCGACGGCGGACAAGTACCGCCGCCTGCATGTCATCATCGGCGATGCGAACCTTAGCCAGGTATCCAATTACCTGAAGTTCGGGACGACTGCCATGGTGCTGAGCCTGATCGAAGCGGGTCAGGCACCGAAGATCGAGGTCCACGAGCCCGTCCAGGCACTTCAAGCCATCAGCCACGACACGACCCTTGCCACCACCGTGAGGCTTCTCGACGGCAGGCGCGTCACCGCGCTGGACATTCAATGGATGTACTACGAGGCGGCCGCCAAACTGGCACAGGAAACGGGCGTTGCCGACTCCCTTACCGGAGACGGCCACACTCACGAGGTACTCGAGCGGTGGGAAGCGACGCTGACCGCGCTCGGCACGGACCCCGCCACAGCCGCATCGTCTGTGGAGTGGGTCGCAAAAAAGTCCATCCTTGAGGGCTACCGGAACCGGGACAACCTCGAATGGGGAGATGCCCGGCTGGGCCTCGTGGACCTTCAATGGTCGGACATACGGCCGGAAAAGGGCCTCTACTACCGGCTTCTGTCGCGGGACCGGATGGCGCGGATCGTCGACGACGCGGACATCGCGCGGGCGGTTGGCGAACCGCCGTCGGACACCAGGGCCTACTTCAGGGGACGGTGCGTTTCGACGTTCGGCAAGGACGTCGTCGGAGCGAGCTGGGACTCGGTGATCTTTGACGTTCCGGGCCTTGGCAAACTGCAGCGTGTTCCCACGCGGGAACCCTTGCGCGGCACCCGCGCGCTCACCGGTGCACTCTTCGACAGGCATAGCGAAGCAGGACCTTTCCTGGCTGAGTTGCTGGGCCAAAACCCCTTGCCGCCCAAGCCCTAGGAAGGCAACCGGCACGGCAAAAAGGCGGCCGGGCAAAGCCGGGCGCGGCAGCCCGCAGCGTGGCAATATGGCAGTAGGAAGTCCTCATATCGGGGACTGACAGTAGGGAGAAAGAAATGGCAGCTCAGGAGCAACAGCAACCGCAGTCGCGGGACACCGAGACCGAGGTGGACGTCCCGGAGGCCCCGCCCGCGGCCCCCGAAGCCCAGGCATCAGACGCCACCCAGGGCGTGGACGATCTCCTGGACGAGATTGACGGCGTGCTCGAGTCGAACGCCGAAGAATTCGTCAGGGCCTTTGTCCAAAAGGGCGGCCAGTAACCGCTCCCGGCCACAGGATATAAAGCCCGGCTGGCGCGAGGCCGCCGGACATTGGAACGCGAGTCGAAGGAGTGCAGCAATGCAGGACCCATCAATCGGCCCCCTGGCCACCCAGGCAACGTCTTCATTCACGGAGCATCTCCAACGCTCGCGTCCCGAACTTCTTCCGTTCAACCAAACCCTTCCGGCCGGTGCCGTGCCCGCAGCACCGCACGCCACGACCATCGTTGCCATGACTTACGCTGGTGGAGTCCTTATGGCTGGCGACCGGCGGGCGACCATGGGCAACGTCATTGCCAGCCGCCACATCGAGAAAGTCTTCCCGGCTGACGAGTATTCCGTCTTGGGAATTGCGGGGACGGCAGGACTGGCCATCGACATCACCCGTCTTTTCCAGGTGGAACTGGAGCACTACGAGAAGATCGAGGGCACCCTCCTCAGCCTCGTCGGAAAGGCAAACCGCTTGGGAGCCATGATCCGCGGCAACTTGCCCATGGCGATGCAAGGCATGGCTGTAATACCCCTTTTCGCTGGCTTCGACCACGTGTCCGCTACCGGACGGCTCTTCTCCTACGACCTGACCGGTGGCCGGTACGAAGAGTACGAGCACCACTCGGTGGGTTCGGGTTCCGTCTTTGCCCGCGGTGCCTTGAAGAAACTCTGGAAGCCCAACCTCTCCGAGGAACAAGCGGTCGCAGTAGCCGTCGAAGCTCTCTACGACGCGGCGGATGATGATTCCGCAACAGGGGGCCCGGACCCGGTCCGCCAACTCTATCCAGTGATTTATGCCGTGAACCGGGCAGGCCACCGGAGGGTTCCGGAAAGGGACCTTGCCGTGATCTCCTCGGCCATCGTCGAATCGCGGGCAATCGCCGGACGGGAGGCCTGAGATGACCCAGCAGTTCTACGTTTCGCCGGAACAGCTGATGAAGGACCGGGCGGATTTCGCCCGGAAAGGCATCGCCAGGGGCCGGTCGGTCATCGTGATTTCGTGCTCGGAAGGCATAGCCCTGGTTGCCGAGAATCCCTCACCTTCCCTGCATAAGATCGGTGAAATCTACGACAAGATTGCCTTCGCCGCAGTTGGCAAGTACAACGAATTCGAGAGCCTCCGGCAGGCCGGTGTCCGGTACGCCGATGTCAGGGGCTACTCCTACGATCGCGAGGACGTCACGGCGAGGGGCCTTGCCAGCGTCTACGCCCAAAGCCTGGGCGCTGTGTTCACCGCTGAACAGAAGCCATTCGAAGTTGAACTCGCGGTGGCCGAGGTAGGGCTGCGCCAGGAGCAAGACCACCTTTACCGGCTCACGTTCGACGGTTCGATCGCGGATGAAAACGGCTTCGTGGTCATGGGTGGAGTAGCCGAGCAGATCTCGGACGTGGTGCGGGGCTCATGGGAGCCCGAACTGGACTTCGCGGGCGCCATGAGGTTGGCCTTGCGAGCCCTGGCTGCGGACAAGGACATGGAAACGCTCCCGGCCACGGCTGTCGAAGCTGCCGTCCTGCACCGTGCCTCCGAAAGCAGCAGGGGAACCCGGAGGTCTTTCCGTCGCCTCCTCCCCGAGGACATGACGCAACTGATCACCGAGGAGGCCTGAGATGGACAAGCGGATTTTCGGCATAGAAACCGAATTCGGGATCTCCTATTCGAGTCCCGATTCCCGTCCCCTGGCCCCTGAGGAAGTGGCCCGCTACCTGTTCCGCAAAGTCGTCAGCTGGGGCAGGTCGTCCAACGTCTTCCTGACCAACGGCTCGCGGCTCTACCTGGATGTTGGGTCACACCCCGAGTACGCCACGGCGGAATGCGACGACCTCGCCCAGCTCATCGCCCACGACAGGGCGGGGGAGCTTATCCTGGACGACCTCGTTGATGAAGCACAGGCGCGACTCGCCGCCGAAGGCTTCAACGGGACCGTTTACCTGTTCAAGAACAACACCGATTCTGCCGGCAATTCCTACGGAAGCCATGAGAACTACCTCATTCCCCGCCGGGGCGAGTTCTCCAGGCTGGCCGAAATCCTGATCCCGTTCCTGGTGACAAGGCAGCTGATTGCCGGTGCGGGCAAGGTCCTCAAAACCCCGCATGGTGCTACTTTCGCCTTCTCGCAACGCGCGGACCACATCTGGGAAGGCGTTTCCTCCGCCACCACCCGCTCGCGTCCCATTATCAATACCCGCGACGAACCCCATGCCGACGCTGAGTTCTACCGCCGCCTGCATGTGATCGTCGGCGACTCCAACATGTCGGAGACCACGGCCCTGCTCAAGGTGGGTACGGTGGACCTCATTCTTCGCATGATCGAGGCCGGGGTCATCATGCGCGACATGCGCATGGAGAACCCGATCCGGAGCATCCGTGAGATCTCCCATGACCTGACCGGCAGGGCACTGGTCCGTTTGGCAAACGGCAGGCAGCTGTCCGCGCTGGACATCCAACGCGAGTATCTGGGCAAGGTGAAAGAGTTCGTTGCGGCCAACGGCGCCCACAATCCACACGTACCGCTCATCATCGATCTTTGGACGCGTACCCTCGATGCGATCGAAAGCGGCAACACCGGCTCGATCGATACCGAAGTCGACTGGGCCATCAAGAAGAAGCTCATGGATGGCTACATGCGCCGCCACGACCTAAGCCTCGATTCGCCCCGGATCGCGCAACTTGACCTCACTTACCACGACATCTCCCGGCAGCGGGGGCTCTTCTTCCTCCTGCAGTCGAGGGGTGCTGCACGACGCTTGGTCACGGAGACCGAGGTCAAGGACGCGGTTGACGCTCCGCCCCAGTCCACGCGTGCCAAACTGCGCGGCGACTTTGTCCGTCGGGCCCAGGAACTTGGCCGTGACTACACAGTTGACTGGGTTCACTTGAAACTCAACGACCGGGCCCACCAGACCATCCTTTGCAAGGATCCTTTCCGCAGCGTCGATGAAAGGGTGGACGCCCTGCTGGACTCTATGAGCTGACTCCCAGCTTCGCCGGTTACTCTGGATGTTGGTCTCTTTCCAAAGAGGCACCTGATCGGAAGCGGCACGCACCTTTCGCTGCCCGCTCTTCCGAATGTCCGCTGTCCCGACGAAAGTGTCTTTTTTGTGCGACGACTCCTAGCAATACTTATTCCTGCCCTTCTGCTGATGACCGCCTGCGGGGGAGGAGGAAGCACCCCGGCGGCAGAGCCCACCAGCCAGTCCACGGGCGACGTCTCAAAGCTCTCTTCGTTGAAGGTGACCGACAACGGTGATGGCAAAGCCCCTGGCCTCGACTTCACCAAGCCCTTGGCAGTCAGCGAACCCACCGTCAAGGTGGTGGATGAAGGTGGCGGAGACACCATCAAGGCGGGTCAAACGGCCGAACTCGCGTACATCGCGGTGGACGGAACCGACGGCAAAACCCTGGAGGACACCTATCCCCAGGGACCCCAGCCCATTGAGTTGAATGACAAGCTGAAGTCCGGCAATGCCGCGATCTATAACGCCATCGTGGGCGCGAAGATTGGCTCCCATGTCGCTTTCGCCGCACCTGGAAACGCTTCCACCGGCGAGGCACCTTCGACGCAATTGGTGGTGTTCAAGCTGCTCTCAGCCAAGGACACCCCGAAGGCCCTGGACAAGCCCGAAGGGGAAACCGTCACGCCCCCGGCAGGATTGCCTGCCGTCAAGGAAAACGACAAGGGCATCCCGGAGATCTCGGTTGACGGCGTTGCGGCCCCGAAGGAGCTCATTGCCCAGGACCTGATCAAGGGAACCGGCGCCACGGTCAAGGCCACGGACACGCTGACCGTGAACTACGTTGGAGTCAACCTGGTTGGCGGCGAGAAGTTCGATTCCAGCTTTGACCGCGGAGAGTCCACCAGCTTCGCGCTGAACCAGGTGATCAAGGGCTGGACGCAGGGCCTGACCGGCAAGACCGTCGGCTCCCGCGTGCTGCTGGTCATCCCGCAGGATCTTGCCTACGGCGCAGAAGGATCCGGCAAAGCCAAGGGCGACCTCGTCTTCGTCGTGGACATCCTCGCCGCCAGTTAGCAACTTCAGGTAACAACATCCACGAGGGCGTCTACCCGCGCGCACTGGCTTAGTCTTGAACCTGACACCCCGACTACCTTCAAGGAGCAACCATGTCATTTGGACAGCGCGATTACGATCGCACCAAGCCCGAGATCGACTTTCCTGAGGGCGAGGTTCCCACGGAACTGCGCATCACCGACCTCATCGAGGGCACTGGCGCCGAAGCAAAGGCCGGAGACACCGTTTCCACCCACTACGTGGGCGTTGCCTGGTCCACAGGTGAAGAATTCGACGCTTCCTGGGGCCGTGGAGCACCGCTCGACTTCCGTGTTGGTGTGGGCCAAGTCATCCAGGGCTGGGACCAGGGCCTGCTGGGCATGAAGGTGGGTGGCCGCCGCCGTCTCGAGATCCCGTCCGAACTTGCCTACGGCTCGCGCGGCGCAGGTGGCGCCATCAAGCCCAACGAGGCCTTGATCTTCGTCGTGGACCTTGTAGCAGTCCGCTAATACGGCCAAGCGCGAAGGCGCGTCACCTCCGGTTCAGCCGGCAGGTGACGCGCCTTGCTCGTTTTCGCCGGGTGTTTAGTAACGTAGCAAGCGTGTCCGCATCCCGCACTGAACGACTCCTGAACCTGCTCCTGGCCTTGCTCAATACCAAAGTAGGGCTGAGCCGCGCCGTCCTGCGTGAGACGGTCTACCGCGGTTCCGCTGAGAACGACGCCGCTTTTGGGCGCATGTTCGAACGCGACAAGGTGGACTTGAAGCAGTTTGGCTTCGACATCGAGACCCTGATGGATACAGGCTTCGGTGAGGACGATCCCGCCTCGACGCGCTACCGGATCGGCAAGGATTCAAACAGGCTTCCCGACGTGCGCCTCACCCCGGCGGAGGGAACCGTCCTCCTGCTGGCTTCCCAGCTGTGGGAGCGTGCCGCCCTCGGGAACGCGGCCGTGAACGCCGTGCGCAAATTGCAGGCGGCTGGTGGATTCAGCGATGTGGATCTTCCTGCCGGAGTCCAGCCACGCCTCAAGCCCGCAGGGCAGGCCTTTGATGATGTGGTGGCGGCCATGCACGGACGCCACGCTGTCCGTTTTGGCTACCTCGCCGCCAGCACCAACAAAGAAGAAACCCGGGAAGTTGAGCCGTGGGGACTTGGCAGCCGTTTCGGCCAGTGGTATCTGGTAGGGCTGGACCGCGGGAGGAAGGCCAAACGGTTCTTCCGCCTTTCCCGCATGACAACGGCTGTGACGGTCCTGGCCACAAGCACGTTCGACCCTCCCGCTGGATTCGACGCGCGGGCCGAACTCGATTCCCTCAATGAACTCCCGCTCCGGAGCGCCTCTTTGGACGTGGATGCCGGGCGGTTGCTTGACCTCCGGAAACGGGGCACGGAGACGTCCGGCAGCGACGGGCGTGACAGGCTCAGCATCGCTTTCCGGGACCCGGAGGAGTTGGCGGAGGAATTGGCCTCCTACGGACCACTGGTTACGGTGCGGGAACCCGCAGAGTTGCGTGCCGCCGTCGTGCGCCGCCTGCGGGCAGCTGCCGCCTTCGATGCCTCCCCACCGGTTCCCGTGGCGTTTCCTGCCACCACGCCCGCCGTCCGGGCCAGGAAGCGTACCTCCGAGGACCAGCTCACACGCATGCTCCAGCTGGTACCGTTCCTGGTGCACCACCAAGGGCTGCACATCCAGGAAGTCGCGGACCATTTCGGGATCACCCGCAAGGCCCTCATTGATGACCTGAAGATCCTGATCTGTTCCGGGCTGCCCGAAGGCTATCCGGATGACCTGCTGGACATCCAGTGGGAAAACGACCACGTGTACATCACCGAACACCTCGATTTGAACCGCCCGGTGCGGTTCAGCGAGGAAGAGGCGGCTGCACTGTTGACCGGCCTGGCCATGCTGGGAGACCTGCCCGCTCTGGCAGGCGTTGAGGAGGACCATTCGGGCAGCGCCCTGGAATCGGTCACGCTCAAGCTCGCGGGTGCAGCGGGCGAGGCGGGGAGGTTGGCGGGCGCAGTGGCCGGAGCCTCTGTGGAGCCCGCGCAGTCCCAGGCGTTCGAGACGGTGAGCAAGGCCCTGCGGGACGGCCGGCAGCTCCGCCTGCGGTACTTGTCGCCACAGCGGGACGAAGTCAGTGAACGGGACGTGGATCCGCTGCGGCTTTTCTCGATGGACAGCACGTGGTATTTCGAGGCGTACTGCCACAGCAAATCCGGTTTACGTAACTTCCGCCTTGACCGGGTGGAATCGCTGGAACCCAACGGCCTTCCTGCGTCCCGAACGACCGTGGCGGACGCTGATGTGCCCGCCCGCCTGTTCACTCCCAGCGACGACGATGTGCTGGTGGTGTTGCAGCTGACGCGCCAGGGCGCGGGACTCGCCGACGACTATTACGCGGAGCGTACCGCCCAACTGCCCGACGGCGGATTGCTCGCCGAAGTCCGCTTTGGCAGCGCGGAGTGGCTTCCCATGTTCATAGCCCAGCACGGTGGCACGGCCCGGATCCTCGATCCGGAGCCGCTGAGGACGGCCTCGCAGGCCTGGCTTGAATCCGCGTTGGCGCAGTATGGCGTCACGACATCCGGTCCGGCTGGCTAGACTACTCAGATGCCTTGGTGGTTTTGGATCCTCCTGTGGATCGCGCTCATAGCCTTGTCGTTGCTTTTGCACGTCATGCTGGGATTCCGGTTGTTCCGGAAGTTCATGGCAACGGTCCGCGAATTGGGCGAAGCGGGTAAACGTTTCAGCAACATTTCACCAACAACGGAAACCTCCGACGTGGACGTGGTGTTCGAACGGTCAGCGCCCGGCTCCGCCGTTTTTGCCTCGCCCGAGCAGATGCGTCATGATTACCTGACGGCCAAAGCCTTCCGCCAGGAAGTTCGTCGCCAACGGCGCGTCCAGCGCAAAGCCGAGCGGGGCCAACCCCAATCCCTGCACGACATAGAATTCAGATAGACGTAGGATGTATCCAAAAGGAAAGGACCTCCCACATGAGGCTTGAAGGCTGGCATCTCATCATCATCATCGTTCTGGCTCTGGTGCTTTTTGCCGCACCGAAGCTGCCGTCCATGGCGCGCAGCATTGGTCAGTCGATGCGTATTTTCAAGTCTGAGGTCCGTGAAATGAAGAAGGACGGATCCTCCGAGTCCAAGGAATCCAAGGACGCTTCGGACGCCGTCGAAGGCCGGGTTGTTGACCACCCGGACGCAAAGGCAAAGAACAACGGCGAAACAGACGTTCCGCCCTCCAACCGCGTCTAAAGAAGAGTGGTAGAAACGAAAGGACGCAAAGCCAATCCCGAAGCCCGGATGGCGTTGCTTGACCACCTTAAAGAGCTGAAAAACAGACTCTTCAAGGCAGCGATTGGCGTCATTGTGGGCACGGTGGCGGGCTTCATCGTCTACCAGCCCCTCCTTGAGGCATTGATCAAGCCGATCAAGGACCTCAACGAGAAAGAAGGCCGCGCTGCCACGCTGAACTTTGACGGCGTGGCCAGTTCCTTCGACCTCATGGTCCAGGTCTCTGTGTTCCTTGGAGTGCTCATTTCCAGCCCGGTCTGGATCTACCAGTTGTGGGCCTTCATTGTTCCGGGCCTGCATAAGAAAGAACGAAATCTGGCGTTGTCCTTTGTGGCGGCGGCCGTTCCCTTGTTCATCGGCGGTGTGCTTCTGGCGTGGCTGGTCCTGCCGAATGCCGTCAGGGTCCTGACCGACTTTACGCCCAGTGGTGCATCAAACTTCATCAGCGCCGAGATCTATCTTTCCTTCGTCCTGCGGCTCTTGTTGGCTTTCGGTATCGCATTCCTGGTTCCTGTGGTCCTGGTGGGCCTCAACCTCGCCGGAATCGTCAAGGGCAAACAGTTGGTCAAGAGCTGGCGAATTACCATCTTCCTGGTGTGCTTGTTCGCCGCAATGGCCGCACCCGGCGCGGACGCCATGAGTATGTTCTATCTGGCTGCTCCCATGCTGCTGCTTTTCTTCGCAGCCATCGGGGTCTGCTTGTGGAACGACCGGCGGCGCGAACGCAGGGCCGTCAAGCGGGCTGCCGAGACAGAAGCCACTGCGGACATTGCCACCCCGGCGTCGGATCTGGAGAATCTGTAGAGCCCAGCCCACTAGGCTTGATGCATGTCCTCCATCTCCGGGTCTCAGTCACCATCAGACCGCTACCAGGCGGCAGCCAACCGGACAGCCGAGGCCAAGACGTATCTTGGCGCCTTCGCACGTTCCCTCGATTTCGATCTGGATGATTTCCAGCGTGAGGCATGCCGGTCGCTCCAGGAGGGCCGGGGTGTCCTCGTGGCGGCTCCGACGGGTGCCGGTAAGACAATCGTTGGCGAATTCGCCATCTATCTTGCGCTGCAACGGGGTTTGAAGGCGTTCTACACCACTCCCATCAAGGCGCTGAGCAACCAGAAGTTTTCGGAGCTCTCCGCCAAGTACGGTGCGGCCAATGTGGGCCTGCTGACGGGCGATACCACCATCAATGGGGAGGCTCCTGTGGTGGTCATGACCACCGAGGTTCTCCGGAACATGCTGTACGCAGATTCGGAAACCCTGGGTGACCTGGGCTTCGTGGTGATGGACGAGGTGCACTACCTCGCGGACCGGTTCCGTGGTGCTGTGTGGGAGGAAGTGATCATCCACCTCCCCAGCGAAGTCCAGGTGGCTTCGCTCAGCGCCACCGTGTCCAATGCCGAGGAGTTCGGTGCCTGGCTCGACACTGTCCGGGGAGATACGGACGTCATTGTGTCCGAGCATCGGCCCGTTCCGCTGTGGCAGCACGTGATGGTGGGCAGGGAAATAGTGGACCTCTTTGCCGGCGACACCACCTTTGACGAGATCGCCCCTTCCATTCCTGATTCCGAAGTCCCGGATCTGGACGAGTCCGAAGACGCCGCCGAGGAACGGGCAGCGGCCTACGCCAAACCGTCGAGGCACGCAGCAGCTAAGGTCCGGCAGGCCGTGACCGGGCCGGAGTTCGAGGTGAACCCCGACCTCCTGGCCATGGCACGCTCGGAAAGCCGCATGAACTTCAGTGGCCGCTTTGGCCACGGCGGACGCAGCCGCCGTCGCCAGGACCGGCAACGGGACGATCGCAGCGCAGAACAGCGGAGCCCGGTCCGGAAGGCCAGCAGGCCCCAGGTAATCGACAGCCTGAACCGGCAGGGCCTGCTTCCCGCCATTACCTTCATTTTTTCCAGGGCCGGCTGTGACGCTGCCGTGGCGCAGTGCGCGGCCTCCGGATTGTGGTTGACCACCGAACGCGAGCAGCAGGTCATTGCCCAGCGGGTGGACGAGGCCAGCCGCGACATTCCGGCGGACGACTTGGATGTCCTGGGTTTCTGGGGCTGGCGGGACGGCCTCATCAGGGGTTTTGCGGCCCACCACGCCGGAATGCTCCCCACGTTCAAAGAGGTGGTGGAGAAGCTGTTCGCGGACGGCTTGGTCAAAGCCGTGTTTGCCACCGAAACCCTGGCGCTCGGCGTCAACATGCCCGCCCGCTGCGTGGTCCTCGAAAAGCTTGAGAAGTTCAATGGGGAAGCCCACGTCAACATCACGGCGGGGGAGTACACCCAGCTGACGGGACGGGCCGGCCGCCGCGGGATAGACGTCGAGGGCCACGCCGTGGTTCTGTGGCAACCCGGGACGGATCCAGCGGCAGTGGCAGGCCTGGCGTCCCGCCGTACCTACCCCCTGAACTCGAGCTTCAGGCCGACGTACAACATGAGCATCAACCTTATTGCCCAGTTTGGGCGCGCCAGGGCCCGTGAAATCCTCGAATCCTCCTTCGCCCAGTTTCAGGCCGACCGTTCCGTGGTCGGCCTGGCCAGGCAAGTCCGCGGACGCGAAGAGTCCCTGGCCGGCTACGCCAAGTCCATGGAATGCCACCTTGGTGACTTCAGTGAATATTCCCGGTTGCGGCGCGAGCTGGGCGATGCCGAGCAGTTCGCGGCCCGGGACAACCAGCGGGCCCGCCGCTCACGCGTCTCCGATTCCCTGAACCGACTCATACCCGGGGACGTCATCAGCGTCTCGAGTGGCAGATTGGCGGGATTCGCCGTCGTGCTTGATTCCGATCCGAACGCACGTGAACCGCGACCGTCCATCCTGACCTCGGACAACCAGCTGCGGCGCATCGGCGTGCATGACGTGGATGCACCGGTCTCCCCGGTGACCCGCATCCGGATCCCCAAGTCTTTCAATGCCAAGCTGCCAAAGGCGCGGCGCGACCTCGCAGCGTCCATGCGGCACGCCATCAGTGACGACGCCCCGAAGCGGCGCAACAGCAGGCACGAGGACTTTGGGCTCGGGTCACGGACCCAGGAGCAGGAGAAGCGGATTGCCGACGTCCGCCGGACCTTGCGGGCGCATCCGTGCCATGGCTGCAGCGAACGCGAAGACCACGCGCGCTGGTCCGAACGCTGGTGGAAGCTGCGGAAGGAAACTGACGGGCTGGTCCGTCAGATCCAAGGCAGGACCAACACCATTGCCAAGACGTTCGACCGTGTGTGCGACGTCCTGTCTTCCTACGGTTACTTGGAGGCGGACGACGCCGGAAGGGTCACCATCAGTGCCGACGGGCAGCGTCTCCGCAGGATCTACGGCGAGAAGGACCTGCTCATTTCGCAGGCCATCAGGGAAGGCGCCATCAACGATTTGGATGCCGCCGAGATGGCGTGCCTCGCCACCACGCTGGTGTACCAAGCCAAGCGCGAAGACCGGGGCCTGAGGCCGAAAATGCCCTCCATATCGCTGGAGACAGCCGTGGACATCGTGGTCCGCGAGTGGTCCCGGCTGGAGGACACTGAAGAACAGAACCGGCTCCCGTTGACCGCAGAACCGGAACTTGGCCTCATGTGGCCCATGTACAAATGGGCCAAGGGGCGGCACCTCCAGGATGTCCTGAGCGGCACCGACTTGGCTGCCGGTGACTTTGTCCGCTGGGCAAAGCAGGTGGTGGACCTGTTGGACCAACTGGCAAAGATCCCGCAACTGGATCCCCGGCTGGCCCGGATCTGCAGGGAGTCCATAGACCTGGTCCGCCGCGGCGTCGTGGCCTACTCCACGGTTGCCTGACGCCGTTCGATTTTCACTTTCCGTCTTTCCCTAGGAGTTCAGCGAATGAACCAGCCAGGCGCGCCTGCCGGCAACCGCAAGGTCACCATGTACCGCAACGGGTCCATCTATACGGCGGCAGACCCTTTCGCCACGGCCATGGTGGTGGACGGCGATACCGTGGCGTGGGTCGGCTCCGAACAGGCAGCCACGTCCATAGCGGACGGCACCATGGAGATCATCGATCTTCACGGCGCCCTCCTTGCCCCGGGCTTCGTCGACTCGCATGTGCACCTGACCGAAACGGGCCTGGCCTTGGCCGGTGTGCAGCTTGCCAGTACGGGGTCAGCACGCGAACTCCTGGACGCCGTTGCCTCAGCGCCCGGCACCGGTGCGATCCTGGGGCATGGATGGGATGAAACAACCTGGAACGATCCCACGCTTCCCACCTTGGACGAGCTGGACCGGGCAGCCCGAGGCCGCACCGTCTATCTGTCGCGCATAGACGTTCATTCAGCACTGGTTTCGTCAGCGTTGGTCAGTGGGGCTGGCCTTGGCGGGCTCGACGGCTTTACCGGAAGCGCCCATGTAGTCCGGGCAGCCCACACGGCAGCGCGCAGCGCAGCCAGGAACTTCGACGATCCCACTCGTCGGGGCTTCCAGGAAGCCGCACTCCGCGAAGCGGCAGGCAACGGATACGTGGCGCTGGCGGAAATGTCCGCTCCACATATTTGCCATCCGGATGATCTCCGGATGGCCACTTCCTGGAACCAGGAAGTCGGCAGCCCCCTGATCTTGCCGTACTGGGGTGAGTTGGCTTCCTCGGAGGAGAACGCCCGGCAGATCCTGGAAGGCTTGGGAACACCCGTACTGGGACTGGCGGGTGACCTCAACATCGATGGTTCCATCGGTTCCCGCACGGCGGCGTTGACGTCCGACTACGCCGATGCGCCGGGCAGCCGCGGTAATCTTTACTTGTCCGTTGTGGAGGCTTCCAGCCATTTGGCGGCATGTTCCGCCTTGGGTATCCAGGCCGGGTTCCACATCATCGGGGACGCCGGCCTGGCTGCCGCCCTGGACGCGCTGGATGCGGCCGCCGCAGAAGTGGGGGAGCAGCGGATCCGGGCCGCCGGGCACAGGTTTGAACACGTCGAGCTTGCCGATCAGGAGTCGGTGGACCGGCTCGCGCAATACTCCGTCACGGTGAGTGTCCAACCTGGATTCGACGCGGCATGGGGACGTCCGGGAGGCCTCTACGAGCGACGCCTTGGTGAACGCAGCCGGGGCATGAACCCCTTCGCCTCGTTCTACTCCAGCGGCGTTCCCGTTGCCTTTGGAAGCGACAGTCCGGTAACGCCGCTTCGACCGTGGTCCAGCATCCGTGCCTGCCTGGAGCACAGCAATCCGGGACAAAGGATCTCGGCCCGCGCAGCGTTCCTGGGCCACACCCGTGCCGGATGGCGGGCCACCAAGCACCGCAATCCCCTCATGGGCCAATTGGTGCCGGGCGCGCCTGCGAGCTTTGCTGTCTGGGAGGTTGAGGAACTTATGGTCCAGGTGGCAGACAGCCGGGTCCAGTCCTGGAGCACGGATCCCCGCGCCAGGACACCACTGCTTCCGGCCCTGGATACGGGAAGCGATCCCGTGTGCTTGCAAACAGTCCATGAAGGCCGGGAGTTGTTCGCCCATGACGCGCTGCGCAGCTGATTCCGGGGGAGCCCCCCCAGGCTTGCCTTCGCGCTGAACCGGGCCTGACCAATAGTGTGGGCGCTGACACACGCGCAATTTTCCCTGGTCGCCTCACCCTATAATGGAGAGTTGCGCCAGAACGCCAGCGTCCACGCTGGTCCGGCACACTGACCGCTCCATCAAGGAAAGGCCTCTTCTTGCGTGTCCTGACGATCATCCCTACCTACAACGAGCTGGAATCGCTCCCCAAGACCCTGGGCCGGCTCCGGACTGCCGTTCCCGACTCGGACGTCCTCGTGGTAGATGACAACAGCCCGGACGGTACAGGACAGCTGGCCGACGGGATCGCCGCCGAGGACAGCCAGGTACACGTTCTGCACCGCAAAGGCAAGGAAGGCCTCGGAGCCGCCTACATCGCTGGCTTCAAGTGGGGACTGGCCGCCGGTTACGACGTCCTGGTGGAAATGGATGCTGACGGCTCCCACAAGCCCGAACAGCTCCCTCTTCTGCTCGACGCCATCAAGGATGGCGCCGACCTCGCCATGGGCTCCCGCTGGGTTCCCGGTGGCAGCGTCGTGAACTGGCCACTGTACCGCCAGGCGATCTCGCGTATTGGCAGCACCTACGCCCGGATCATGCTCGGTGTGAAGATCAAGGACGTGACCGGCGGTTACCGCGCTTTCCGCCGCAGCACCCTTGAGGCACTGAAGTTGGATGAAGTTGAATCGGTGGGTTACGGCTTCCAGGTAGACCTTGCCTGGCGCGTAGCCAAACTGGGGCTTCGGATTGAAGAACGGCCCATCACCTTTGTTGAGCGCGAACTCGGCGCATCCAAGATGAGCGGCAACATCGTAGTGGAAGCCATGATCAACGTCACCAAGTGGGGCCTGGCCGCACGTTGGGCCAAACTCACGGGCAAGCAGCCGGCGCCGGCCAAATAGCCGAAGCCGCCAAGCCACAAAAAAGGCCGGGCCCGCTGTCCCCTAAGGGATTCGGGCCCGGCCTTTGTACCTTCTTGGCTGTGCTACGCGGAGCGGCGCTCTCCACGGCGCTCACGGAGGATGTTCAATCGATCCTCCAGGATCTGCTCCAGCTCGGGAAGCGAGCGGCGCTCAAGCAGCATGTCCCAGTGAGTACGAACGGCCTTCTCGTTGGCGTCTACCGGACGCTCGCCGTCAACCAGCAGTGCTTCCTTGCCGGTCTTGGAAACCCAAACAGGGGGAATCTCGGCTTCGGCGGCGAAAGTCACGAAGACCTGCTCGCCATCCTCGCAACGGTACTCGACCCGCTGGCGCGGTGCCGGCTCAACACCGGATTCGGTTTCCATGCTCTGGGCGCCAAGACGCATGCCCCGCAGGCTGCGATCGCTCATGATTACTCCCTCTGTCTGTTCGCAGGGCTGGAAACCCTGCGCTAGCCGCAAGCTTTTGTCTCGCCGCTCACGGACTACTTCTGCACACCTTGCATCACTATTTGCAACGCCTGGCCAAGCTCTTATGTTCCATCCACGCTGAACCAGCCGGACAAATATCCCATTATACGCTCAAACAGGCTTGCGGCCCAAAGCCCCAAAAGCCGCGGAGCGGCCAGCCGTCCGGCTGACCGCTCCGTGTGCTTTTGGGCCAGGTGCTATTCGGCAGTCCTGGTGGACTCTGCGGCTGATCCGGCGGCTGTGGCCTTCGCATCATCCTTGGGGCCGAACAGGCCTTGGACAGGGGAGTCTCCGGTGGTCCCGCCAAGGGCTCCTCCGATGCCTTTCAGGGCTTCGCCAACCTCGCTGGGAATGATCCACAGCTTGTTCGAGGATCCTTCGGCGAGCTTCGGCAGCGTCTGCAAGTACTGGTAAGCAAGGAGCTTCTGGTCCGGGTTTCCCTTGTGGATTGCGTCGAAGACCTTCTGGATCGCCTGGGCTTCACCGTCGGCGCGCAAGATAGCGGCCTTGGCGTCACCTTCCGCGGCCAGGATCGCCGCCTGCCGCTGACCCTCTGCCGTGAGGATCTGCGACTGCTTGGTGCCTTCGGCAGTGAGGATGGCTGCACGCCGGTCACGCTCGGCACGCATCTGCTTCTCCATCGAATCCTGGATGGAGTGCGGTGGGTCGATGGCTTTGAGCTCGACCCGCGAAACGCGGATACCCCAGCGGCCCGTCGCCTCGTCCAACACACCGCGGAGCTGGCCGTTGATCTGGTCGCGTGAGGTCAGCGCCTCTTCGAGGTTGAGTCCGCCCACGACGTTACGGAGTGTGGTTGTGGTCAACTGCTCGACGGCCTGGATGTAGTTCGCAATTTCGTATGTGGCTGCCCGCGGGTCCGTCACCTGGAAATAGACAACGGTGTCGATGGACACCACGAGGTTGTCCTCGGTGATCACCGGCTGCGGCGGGAAGGACACCACCTGTTCACGCAGGTCCAGCAACGGCAGGAGCCGGTCCACGAACGGAATCAGGATGGTGAGTCCCGGGTTGAGCGTGCGCTGGTACTTGCCCAAGCGCTCAACAACGCCGGCACGTGCCTGCGGAATAATCCTGATCGAGCGAACCAACACAATGATGACAAATATGACAAGAACAATCAGCACGATTGCTGCTGCTGTTCCTCCTAGGCCGTCCATACATCTCCTTCATTCCCCAATTTGAGTGGTTTGATGCGGCTCGACGGGGCGGGGCCAGCCCGCACCCTTGAGCAAAAACTTCGGGTGTGCGCTAGAGCGGGCTGCTTTCGGCAGTCGAGGCGACAACCGCCGTCGCGCCGTCAATCCTGGTGACCTGGACGGTGGCGCCCGGGTCGATGACTCCGGACGTGCTGCGTGCGCTCCAGACGTCGCCCCCGATCTTCACCAGGCCGCTGGTTCCGCTGACGGCTTCAATGACGAGGGCGGATTGGCCAATCAGGCGATCGACGTTGGTGCGTTGCTCCGCTGGTCCCTTGTGGAGGTGCTTGAGGGCCACGGGTCGCACGAAGGCGATCATCAGGAGGGAGACCACACTGAAGATGACGATCTGCAGCCAGAAGTCGGCACCGGCGAAGTCCGCAACCAAGCCAGCGAGCGCCCCGCCACCCAGCATGATGAAGAAGAGGTCGAGCGTCAGCATCTCCACCACTGCGAAGGCGAGGAAGACCGTGAGCCAGAGAGCCCACCAGTTCTCGCCGAGCCATTCAAACATCTGTTCCCCCTTGGTCCCGGACCCCGAGGACGGGATCGCAGTCGCTGTCCTTCCATCCTAGCCCGGCGCGGAGCCCCACGTCAGGACGGGATTTTCCGGCTCCTGAAGAGGCTGACCAGGAACTTTGCCGTGGTGTGGACAGATTCCCCGCCACCGGCCACCCGCGCTAGCTGTTGCGAATCAAGATGGTGGCCTGCCGGGCCCATGTAAGCGAGGTCCGCGAGCTGTCCGGGGTCCAGTGTCAGTGGAATGTCGAGGCTGATGGAACGGTCCGGCAGGAAATGCTCCGAGAGAGTCTCTGCCAGCCTCTCGGCCTTGCCTTCCTGGATGGACAGCATGCCCGCGCGCTCTGCCGCCTCCAACAGGTGTCCGGGGCGAGGGGTGACCACCAGCAAGGTGCCGCCGGGACGCAATACCCGGGCGAACTCTCCCGCATTTCGCGGGGCGAAGACCACAAGGACGACGTCCACGGAGTGGTCCGCGAGGGGCAGCGGGCGCCAGATGTCCCAGACGAGGTTTGCGGCCTGGGGATTCAGGCGGGCTGCCCTGCGCAGGGCGAATTTTGAGATGTCCAGCCCTAGGGCCGTTGCCGGCGTCTTTTGCAGGACCGAGTGCAGATAGTGGCCGGTTCCCGTCCCGGCGTCAAGGATGGCAGCGTCCGGGCCCTCCATGGACTCTGCGGCCAAGGTTGCGATCGTGTCGGCCAGTTCGGCGTAATGGCCGGCGTCCAGGAAGCGCTGGCGTGCAGCCACCATGTCAGCCGTGTCGGCTTCGAATACGGTGCCCTTCCCTGTCAGCAGATTGAAATAGCCTTGCTTGGCGGCATCGAAAACGTGGCCGGCGCTGCACAGAATTGCCCGGCGCGGCCGCTCTCCGAGGTGGCAGGGTCCTTGGCAAACGGGACAGCGAAGGGCGGCGATGGCGGCGGACAGCATGGCTTCAATCCTACGACCGACGGAGTGTCAGGCTTCCGCATCGGGGGTGTGCAGTTAGGCTCACCCACGTGAAACCCGAGCAACTGCCCCTGTTGAACACTGTCTCCGCTCCCGCCATCCATCCCGATGGCACCAAGGCGGTGGTGTCTGTTACCAGGCCGGACTTTGACACGGATTCCTACGTTGGCCAGCTCTGGACGGTCCCGCTGGACCCAACCAAGCACTCCCGGCGCATTACGCGCGGGTTCCGGGACACGGCGCCCGCCTTCTCGCCGGATGGGTTGGTCCTGGCTTTCCTGCGAAGCGACTACGACGGCAAGCCCCAACTCTTCGTCGTCGAATCCGCGGGGGGAGAACCTCAGCGGATCACCTCACAGCACGCGGGCGTGGGAGGTTTTGAGTGGGCGCCGGACTCGCATCGGATTGTTTTCACGTCCCGCGTCCCCGAACCTGGCCGTTATGGAACGGTGGACGACGTCACCGCGGGGCGCGAGGACCCGCGGCTCATCAGTTCCAAGCAGTATCGGATGAACGGCGTTGGCTATACCGCAGACCAACGCCAGCATCTCTTCACGGTCGAGGTACCTGAACTCGGCGTCGAACCGGCGTTCCGACCCCGGGGACGTGCCGCCCACGAAGCCAGCCATGACGCATTCACGGACGTTCCCCAGGCCACGCAGCTCACCTTTGGCGACGCCGACCATGAGGCACCGTGCTTCTCTCCCGACGGACGTCACCTCTACTTCGTAGCGGCTTTGCATGAAAAGCACGACGACGACCTTGTCACCTCTGCCTACCGGATGGACTCCCGCGGTGGTCAACCCGAACCCGTACATCCTTCCAACAACCGTCCACAGACTGTCAACGCGGTCAGGGTTTCGACGGACGGGCGGTGGCTCTTCTACACAGCCCAGGACATGGGCGAATCAGGGATCGACTTCGTTGCCAGGAATTCAGTCCTCTTCGTGATGCCTGCAGACGGGGGAGAGGCGCGGCCGCTGACCGATGCAGAGCACCTGGATGTCTCCGGTCCACTTGAGCCGAGCGGACCGGACAGCGTTTTGGTTCTGAATACGGCGTTGGGCACAGTGGAACTGTTGGAGGTCGCAGCGGATGGGAGCATAAACCCGTTGGTGCACGGCGCCCGGGTGGTGCTGGGAGCGACAGTGGCGGCCAACGGTGAAATGGCAGTCAGCTTCTCCGATGCGTCCACCGTGGGTGATCTTGCATCCTTGGACCGGGGCGAACTGCGCCTCCTCACCGACTTCTCGGCCACCCTCCGCAACAATTCCCAACTCAGTGAACCGCGCGACTTTGAAGCCACGGTGGAGGACGGCCACTCCGTCCATGGCTGGGTGGTCATGCCGGATGGTCCCGGACCGCACCCGGTGCTCCTCAGCATCCATGGCGGACCCTTCGCCCAATACACCGGCGCGTTCTTCGACGAAGCCCAGGTGTACGCCGCTGCCGGATACGCGGTGGTGATGTGCAACCCCCGCGGTTCCGCCGGGTACAGCCAGGCGCACGGCCGGGCCATCAAGGAACGAATGGGCACAGTGGACATGCAGGACGTCCTTGCCTTCCTTGACGCAACCCTGCAGGAGATTCCGGCCTTGGATAAGGATCGGCTCGGCATCATGGGAGGTTCCTACGGCGGGTATCTCACGGCATGGACCATTGCCCACGATCATCGCTTCAAGGGCGCCATTGTGGAGCGCGGCTTCCTGGATCCAGTCAGTTTCCACGGCTCCGCGGATATTGGCTGGTTCTTTGGCGGGGAGTACACGGGCGGGACTCCGGAACAACTCCAGGCCCAGAGCCCCATGGCCGTGGTGGGTAGTGTTAAGACCCCTACGATGGTCATCCACAGCGAGAACGATCTCCGCTGCCCGATTGAACAAGGCCAGCGGTACTACGCGGAACTGCAGTCCCGCGGAGTGGAAACGTCGCTGCTGGTGTTCCCGGGCGAGGACCACGAATTGTCGCGGTCGGGAACACCACACCATCGCAAGGCCCGTTTTCAGCACATCCTGTCCTGGTGGGCGCAGCACTTGCCCAGCACGGTGAACCGCCTCGACACCTAGGCCCGCTTAGTCGGGAAGGAAGCCCAGAGCCAAGCGGGCATCCTCGATCCCTGGTTGAGACCAGCGTGCGGCATGTTCGGCATTGGTGGACAGGGAGCGGATTTCTGCACGGTCCAGGTAGAGCGTGCCATGCAGGTGGTCCGTTTCGTGCTGCACAATCCTCGCCTGCCACCCGGAATAGCTGGCCTCAACAGGTTGTCCGTCAGGAGCGAGGCACGTCAGCTGGACCGTGTTGTGCCTGGTCACCACGGCCTGGTAGCCGTTGACGGACAAACAGCCCTCGTAGAACGAGGCGGTCTCCGTTCCGATGGGGTGGTACTGGGGATTGACCACCGCCAGGAATTCCAGGCTCTCCCGGTTCCTCGCCGCTGCCGAAGCCGGATCTATCTCGTATTGATCCTCCAAGACAGCCAGTTGGAGGGGTACGCCGAGTTGCGGAGCGGCAAGACCAACGCCAGGTGCAGCATGCATGACCTCGCGCATGCGCCCCAGGAATGCGTTCAGTTCCTGGCTGTCCAGTTGCCCGTCGTATGGAGCGGCAAGCTGCCTGAGCGCAGGATGACCTGCCTGGACGATCGGGGGAAGGGCCTCTGCGTCCAAGAGCCTGCGGACCGCATCCCGGATGTCGGTTGCCGTGAAGTCTGTTGGAGGGCCGTACAGCGGCCGGACATGCTGGGTCATGAAGCGAGCCTATCCGTTCCGCGGCGGTCCAGCAGGCTGGGTTGCGCCGTGGGTTAGGCTCGTCGGATGAGCGACACCGACCCCCTCGAGGTAGTACTTGGATTCGTCAGGACCGTGGAAGCGGGCGGCGGGGCAGCCGATCTCCGCCCCTTCCTGGCCGAAGATTTCACACTGACGGAATGGCCCCATGTGCTGTCCAAAACAGGTTCCACCAGGACACTGCAGGAGACGCTCGCCGGCGCCGACGACAGCAAGGCGATCGTCGCCGATCAACGCTTCGAGGTGGTACGGACCACTGCCGAGGGCAACCGCGTCGTCCTGGAAATGAACTGGTCGGCCCTGCTGCTCATGGACCTTCCGTACTGGGACGCCGGCGAGACAATTCGCGCACGGAGCACGGCCGTCTTCGAACTGAGGGACGGACTGATATCCAGCCAAGACACCTACGACTGCTATTACACCGTGCCCGAAGAACCAGCAGGGGCCGAAACTAGCGCATCGTGAAGCGCCGCTCCACGAGGTCTGCAACAGGTCCCAGCCGGAGGGCGTCAGCAAAAATGCCGTTCCTGGCAGCCAAAGCGAACGGTGCCATCGGGCGCCCCAGCGCCATGTTGAGCCCAGCCTGGTGCGAAGCTTTGACGGCGGCACGCTTCCGGGTCCGTTCAAAGCTGCGGAGTTGCCTTCCCACGTCACAGCCGGCCAAGGAAGCGTCCACGATCGGAGCCAAAGCTGCGGCGTCCAGCCATCCGAGGTTCATTCCCTGGCCGCCGATCGGACTGATCTCGTGGGCTGCATCGCCCAACAGGACCACCCGCCCGTGGACCATCGACGGAGCCAGCCTCGCCTGAACGCCGAAGGCACTCAGCATCGAGTTGGTTGCCGGATCCGGGGTCGCTCCCGTCCTTGACGCCACCAACCCGGCCAGGCCATCCGCCGTCGGGCGTGTTGCCGGTGCGCCCAACCGCACCACCCACCGCCGCACCCGGCCCGGCAACGGAAAGGACTCCACGATCCCTTCCGGCTCAAGGTAGAGGACGGCGTCGCAACCATGGCCGGTGGTGTCCTCGAAGTCGCCCATGAGGTAATAATCCGGGTATTTGCGGGGACGTAGTTCCGGCATGAGCCGGTGGCGGAACGTGGAGTGGGCTCCATCAGCGGCGACGGCGAGACTGGACCTGAACTCGACGTCCCCCGCAGGTGAGCGGGCTTCGACACGGACGCTGCCGCCGTCGTCGATCATGGTGTGGACGTCTGCTCCGCGGACGATGGCAGCCGGGTCCAGTGCCGTCACTGCATCCGTCAGCACCTGCTCCGTCACCGGCTGGGGGACCGCCAGGATGTAGGGAAAGTCCGGATCCCCGGCGAACGGCAGTTCGGCGACTTTACTTCCCCTGCTGTATGCCACGCCCTTCCGGATCTGTATGCCCTGGGCCACGAGCCCGGCGGCGAGACCAGACCGCTGGAGTTCCTTCAGGGCAGGTGGGTGTATGCCGATGGCGCGTGACCGATGGCTGGGTGTCGTCCGGCGTTCCAGGATGCGGACCGACCTGCCGCGCTGCAGCAGGAGGACGCCCAGGAAGAGTCCCACGGGACCGGCGCCGACAATGACCACATCAGCCACCCGCGGAACCGCCATCCGGCCGCCCCGGTCCGTGGATCAGCAGGTTGTGCCACGGACCGTTGGCCTCCACGTGCCAACCCGCTGGCACGGAAGACCTCAGTTCCGCGGGCGTATAGCTGCGTCGTATGGACATTAAGCCGTCGCCGCAGATGTAGGAGCCCAGCCCCAGAGGCCAGAAGCCGGCCAGGAAAAGGACGTAGGCAAGGTTGCTGCGACGAAGGTCGTTGTGCAGCGCCAGGGAAGTGGCCAGGTCCTCGGAGTCCTGCAACACGCCGGCAAGGTCGGCAGCGTCGAGATGGTGGAGCATGTGGTTGGACAGCACGATGTCGAAAGAGCGGCCCTCCGAAACAAGTTCGGAGCTGTGTGCCTGCCTGTACTCGACACCCCTCACCGCCGGGGCCCTTGAAGCGAACACGTATGCGCGTTCGTCCGGGTCGATCGCGGTGACGCGCAGGTCGAAACCATCGTGGAGTGCCCAATGAGCCAGGCTCCGTGCGACGTCCCCGCCTCCGCAGCCGATGTCCAGGACCGAGACCGATTCGCGCGCACTCAGCAGAGGCCGGAACTGCTTGCGGTAAGTCCTGTGCCACCCGGAAAGCAGTGCGTTTACCACGGGAAAGCGCGCGTAGCTCCGCTCCAGGCGTTGGGGATCGCAACCCGGCCGGTCCATCTCCTCGACAGCGTCCAGGTCCCTTTCCCGCAGCGGCCCCCAAGGACTCACAGTGCGGGAGAGACCAGCGTCATGAGTCCGGTCTCTACGGTCAGTCCGGGACCGAACGCCATGGAGCAAATGCGTTCCTCAGGCTTGCTGGCAGCCCTGTCCAGCATGTATTTGAGGACGAAAAGCACCGTTGCGCTGCTCATGTTTCCGTATTCGCGCAAGGTTTCCCGGGCCGGAACCAACTGTTCAGCGGTCAGTTCAAGCTTGGCCTCCACCTTGTCGAGAATGCTGCGGCCGCCGGGATGGATGGCCCAATGGGTGATGTCGCGGTAAGGCTTTGCGCTCAGCCCCGGTACCTTGGCCAACAGCGGTTCCAGAGCCCCCGTGATGTGTTCTTCAATGATGTGGGGTACGTAGGATCCCAGCACCATTTCGAAGCCTTCGTCGCCGATGTTCCAAGCCATGGCCTCTTCACCAACCGGTGTGAGCACGGTTTCAAACTCGTCCAGCCTGATCACTGGCTCAGGTCCTTCCGGCTCGCGGGCCGTAACAATGGACGCCGCAGCACCGTCACCGAAGATTGCCGATCCCATGATCGTGTCGGGGTCGTTGGACGTCCGCACGTGAAGGGAACACAGTTCGGCACAGATGACGAGGACGACGGCGGATGGATCCGCCGTGCAGAATTGCTTGGCCGCCCTGAGCGCCGGGAACGCTGCATAGCAGCCCATGAACCCCAGATGGTAGCGCTGGACGGACGGTTGGAGTCCGAGGGCCCTGACCACTTTGTAGTCTGGCCCGGGGTTGAAGAATCCCGTACAGGACACGGTGATGACATGGGTGATGTCATCCAGTCCGATACCCGGAGCACTCGCCACGGCGGCCTTGCCCGCTTCGATGAAGAGTTTGGTGGCTTCAGTGGCAAAGATTTCGTTTCTGGCCTTTGTGCTGGGGCTCAGCACACGGTTGGTGGCGAGGTCGAAGAACTGCGGATTTTCCGGGTGGGCGTCGAGGCTCAGTTCAGCCACAGCGGTGTAGCGGGTGTCGATGGCGGCGGAGTCGAAGCAAGTGGTGACAAGCCGTGAACCAAGCCTGGTCAAGCCCGGTTGTGCCGCAAAAACTTCACGTGCCTGCGACTGGACAAGGATGGTTGGCGGAACTGCGGTTTCGAGGGACCTCATGTAGACCGGCATGCTTCATTCTTAGTGAGTATGGACGGGAAGACAATGGGCTTGGCTTGTTGCCGTGTGTTCACCGTTGCGGCGCGTACTGCCCAGTAGTGTGGAAGGGGCCGTTGCCGCATCAGCGCCAACGAACGAGAATCGAACGTACTGGCCGCGGGTGGCCATGACGGGGAGAGGCGACGCCAACGGGTGACTGCAAAGCAGCGCCGCCAGGCAGATGGAGAGATCATGAGCATTGCCGCGAGCACGGACACGCAGACTACCGGATCGCACGTTGCAGACACCCACGGCCTCATCCGGGTCCAGGGAGCACGCGAGAACAACCTGAAGGATGTCAGCATCGACATCCCCAAACGCCGCCTGACTGTTTTCACGGGCGTGTCAGGATCGGGTAAGAGTTCGCTGGTGTTCGGCACCATCGCAGCGGAATCCCAGCGCATGATCAACGAGACCTACAGCGCCTTCGTTCAGGGGTTCATGCCTTCACTCGCACGGCCGGACGTCGACATGCTCGAAGGCCTGACAACCGCGATCATCGTCGACCAGGAGCGCATGGGATCCAACCCCCGTTCCACTGTTGGCACTGCCACGGATGCCAACGCGATGCTGCGTATCCTGTTCAGCCGGCTCGGCCAGCCGCACATCGGATCACCCAACGCGTATTCGTTCAATGTGCCCACCGTCAAGGCCAGCGGTGCCATCACCGTGGAACGTGGTGAGGGCAAGACCAAGACCGAGAAGGCTTCCTTCAACCGCCTGGGCGGCATGTGTTCCCGGTGTGAAGGGATGGGCTCCGTTAACGACTTCGACCTCTCTGCCCTCTACGACGACACCAAGTCCCTCAGCGAAGGTGCCCTGACCGTTCCCGGTTACAGCATGGACGGATGGTACGGACGCATCTTCAGCGGCACCGGGTACTTCAACATGAACAAGCCGATTGCCAAGTTCACCAAGAAGGAACTCCACGATCTCCTCTACCGCGAACCCACCAAGGTCAAGGTGGAAGGCATCAACCTTACCTACGAAGGCATCATTCCCAAGATCCAGAAGTCGATGCTCTCCAAGGACGTCGATGCGCTGCAGCCGCACGTCCGGGCTTTCGTGGAGCGCGCCATTACCTTCACCACCTGCCCCGAGTGCGAAGGCACCCGCCTCAGCCCGGAAGCGCGTTCTTCCAAGATCCAGGGCAAGAGCATTGCCGACGTGTGCAAGATGCAGATCAGCGACCTGGCAACCTGGATCCGTGGACTTGACGAGCCGTCCGTAGCGCCCCTGCTCAAGGGCCTGCAGCACCTTTTGGATTCGTTCACCGGCATTGGCCTTGGCTACCTGTCCCTGGACCGTCCTGCGGGTACTTTGTCCGGGGGAGAGGCCCAGCGGACAAAGATGATCCGTCACCTCGGTTCTTCCTTGACGGACATTACCTACGTCTTCGATGAGCCAACGATTGGACTCCACCCGCACGACATCGAGCGCATGAACCAACTACTGCTGCAGCTTCGGGACAAGGGCAACACGGTGCTGGTGGTGGAACACAAACCGGAGACCATCGCGATCGCCGACCACGTAGTGGACCTGGGCCCCGGAGCCGGAACGGGAGGCGGGACCGTCTGCTTCGAGGGCGACCTCGAAGGGTTGCGGGGGAGTGGCACCATCACAGGACGGCACCTGGACGACCGCGCCTCCATCAAATCCAGCGTCCGGCCCTCCGAGGGACAACTCGAGGTACGCGGCGCATCAACGAACAATCTGCAGGATGTGGACGTCGATATTCCGCTCGGGGTTCTTTGCGTCCTTACGGGTGTGGCCGGTTCCGGCAAGAGCTCGCTGATCCATGGCTCGGTAGCCAAGCGCGAGGGTGTCTTGGTCATTGACCAAGGCGCCATTCGCGGCTCGCGGCGAAGCAACCCAGCAACCTATACCGGACTTTTGGAGCCCATCCGGAAGGCTTTTGCCAAGGCCAACGGCGTGAAGCCTGCGTTGTTCAGTTCCAATTCCGAAGGTGCGTGCCCAACCTGCAATGGTGCCGGTGTGATCTACACGGATCTGGGCGTTATGGCCACTGTCGAATCGACATGTGAGGAGTGCGAGGGAAAGCGCTTTCAGGCGTCGGTTTTGGACTACAGGTTCGGCGGGCGGAATATTGCAGAAGTGCTTGCAATGTCTGTCAACGAGGCCGAAAAGTTCTTCAGCGAAGGCGAAGCCCGGACTCCGGCCGCCCACAAGATCCTCGACAGGCTGGCAGACGTCGGTCTCGGCTACCTGACCTTGGGCCAGCCGTTGACTACCTTGTCCGGCGGCGAACGCCAGCGCCTGAAGCTTGCAACCCAGATGTCCGAAAAGGGCGACATCTACATCCTGGACGAACCAACCACGGGCCTGCACCTGGCGGACGTGCAGAATCTGCTCGGAATGTTGGACAGGCTTGTTGAGTCCGGCAAGTCCGTCATCGTGATTGAGCATCACCAGGCAGTCATGGCTCACGCCGACTGGATTATCGACTTGGGTCCTGGGGCGGGTCACGACGGCGGCAAGATCGTTTTCGCCGGAACCCCGGCTGAACTGGTGGCCGGCAAATCGACGCTGACGGCGAAGCACTTGGCGGCTTACGTAGGAGCCTGAGGGCGCGGCGCTTGGGGCCGTCCGGGCTGGTTCGGACGGTCCCTCTCTTCGCCTCTATAAAACGCCGATAATCTACATTATGTCAAGTAGTACTCTGCGTATCTCATCAGATGAATCAATTCGCCCCATCCGCTGATCCTGTCGGGATCTCCCCGACCCCCGGTAGTTTCCGCAGAATCTAGGCGGTCGGCTTGCCTCCGCCGGCGATCCTGCCTACGGTCCGGCGTGATGCGTTGCGCATGGATGACTGCGCAAGAAGCGCCTCTGACCTGCGGTTTTGCCTTGATAACCCCGCTGATCCCGCAACAGCTGCCCGGCTTATCGACATTCTCTGCCAAGCCGAGCGCCCCGAGAGCATCATCACCTGGAAACGCTCGGCCACAGTCCAAGCCCTCCTGAGATCCCTCCCCAACGGGACAACACCCTGACCCACGAAGGCCTCGATACCTACGCCGAAACGGCCGAACGAGCAACAAACCACCTACGCGCCCTGCTCGTCCACCACGGCCTGCTCCCCTACCTGGCCCGGTTCGAAGACTGGATCAAATCCAAACTCGTACCCCTGCCCGAGCAGGTGGCTAAACCAGTCGAGCACTTCGCGACCTGGCACCACCTCCGACGCATCCGGACCACCACAACACCGGAGAAGAACGCCCGCGGCCCGGTGCACTCGGCCAAACAAGAGATCACCGAAACCATCAAATTCCTTCTCTGGCTCTGGGAAACGCACCAACGAACAGCAGCGACCTGCACCCAGCAAGACATCGAATCCTGGCTCGCCGCCGGACCCACAACCAGAAAACAGATCCGCACGTTCATCATCTTCATCATCTTCATCAAGAACACCGGCACGAACCACCGCGCCGAAATGGGCTACTACACCGCGAAAACACGGCCAACAATCACCCAGGACCAGCGCCTGGCCTGGTTGCGGGAACTCCTCACAGGCACCAGCGAATCCCTGCCCTACCGAGTCGCCGGCGCCCTTCTGCTTCTCAACGCCCAACCGCTCGTGAAAGTCGCCAGACTCCGGACCGACGCCATAGAGACCAACGAAACCACCGGCAACATGAGAATCACCTTGGGCCTCCACCCAGTGCCCGTCCCCACCCCCGTAGCAGACTTGATCCGACAGCACCTGGCAAGCCGGCCCAACCTCAGAACCGGATCAAACACCCAAGGCCCATGGCTTTTCCCAAGCACCAGAGCAGGACAACACCTGCACCCGAACACCATCATGGACAGGCTCCGGAGCCTCGGCATCGACCTGCGTGGCGCCCGAAACACCGCCCTCGATGAACTCCTCACGATCACACCGCCACCGCTGGTCGCCGACGCTCTGGGCTACGGCCACCAAGTAGCATTCATCCACGCCGACAACGCCGGCGACGAATGGACCCGCTACGTCAGCCGACGGACGAACAACACTCCGGAAAAGCTGAGAGACAACAAGCGAAAGGACCGGAATGGGAAAGCGTAAACCCGCCGCTTGGGGCATAGTCGTGCGCCTGGACACAGGACAGACGTTCTATTACTACCTGCATCCCAACCGGCCCGGCGACGAATGGACCCCCAGAGAAAACCAGGCACTACGGTTCAATTCCGAAGAAGAAGCCCAGTCCCGATGCCGCACCTTCGTGACAAGCAGGAAAGCAAAGGAATACTACGTCGTGCCGCTGCCCCTGCTGAGGGTCTAGGCCTCTGGCACCACGGCTCTCGCCGTTGATCGGGTTGTGACGACCACGATTTCTGGTTGCCATGGGATCCCGCCGTGTCCTAGCGCTGGGGCAGCTCATATCCTCGGCGGCTAAGTTCTTGCCGCACGGGAACGAAAGCGAACTGGGGCTTGGCAGAAAGCAGCGGAACCAGATCGACTACAGACGGGGTACTGTCCATAAAGTCTGCGACCGGGTTGATGACAACGTCAGTGAGCTGTTTGAGGAACGCATCCTCGGGGATGCGAGCACCCATTTCGGCGTCGAGCAGGATGGTTCCCGGAAGGTCTCGTGCAACCAAGCCATCAGGTCGAGCAAAATCAATCGGCGGGATTACGTCTGTTGTTTCGGCTCGAAGGCTCAGGAGGCAGAAGTTTTCTGGACGGAACTCCCCACTAGGGACCGATGGGTCCCAACCAAGGTTCAGATAGTAGTCTCCGCTCCCCCACGGGGACTTCTGAAGGTTAACCACCTGATACTCGCCGGCTGATGTCGTTCGGAACCAGTTCCGGCCCCGTTTCCGGAACCCGCGCAATTTGAAAGCGCCAGCGAAGGCCGACCCGACCAATTTCGTTCTATCCACACGGGATATTCTCCAGCATGGGGCGTCCGCATTGACGAATGTATCGACGCAGTCGTGCCCTCTGCGAAACTCGTCCTATGACGCATACAAACGATCTCCGCGTGCTTGCCATCCGGGAAGCCCTATACGAGGAAATTGTGGGCGCCGACGTGTTGATTGCAACAGCTCTAAACGCTCTGTTGGATGGCGTAGATTCGCCATCGCTGCCGCTCCTAGCCGGTCTTACTCGACGGGAAGAAGGCGACGCGCATGATCTATTCAACGCAGTCGTCAACGAGTTGAACATTGCGCCGCCGACACCCGCGAAGACGACGCCCGAACGCTGGAACTTGGTCAGATGGCTCTGCCAGACGCTGATAGACGGGGAACTAAAGCCCGACTATGCGGGTCGCCTCATCTGGTGGGAGGGGTGGGACGAACTCGGATATCCCGAATCACTCAGACCACTCGTCGGCCAAGTGAGCGAGTGGGACGATTGGACACCATCTTGGACCATTGACCGACACCAAATCGGTCAGCTGATTGTCGAAGAAGCAAAGAAGCTCCTCAACGGGCCCTGGCCACCGAAGTAGCCGAACGGTTCACCTCACAACGAGGAACGCCACTAATCCGTCTCGGACCTCATCTCATTCATCACTGCGGCCTCAGGACACAGTAAAGTTCTTGAGGGTTGTTGGCCACAAAATGACAAAATCGTTCGAATCCATGGGCCTGTACGCCGCCCTTGTATCTGTCCACCGTGACTCAGAACTGAGCGACGACATCACAGCCGCAAACGCTTCAACTGGCCGTTCGGTGTGAACGAAGATGTTCATCTCACCTGAGCCACAGTCGTGCCCATCCACCACTCCAAGCGACCCCGGGAGTTCTGCCAAGACGATGTCTTCCATCGCGATAAGTTTGTCGTAATCAATCCCAGAGCGACCCTGCCATTGCAAGACGAGGATGTACTTCATATCTGCTGGCCAAGGTCGGGGCGGCTACGGGCATCAAAGACGTCTTCGATGCGGCCCTGAGCGACAACTCTTGGCCCTTCCAGAACCACAAGCTGTACGCCCGGACACACGAACGGCCTTGCAAGCTCTGGGACGAGGAACCCGACGTTGTAGCGGATCTGATTGGAAGCGCCTACTGCCGCGATTTCCTCAAGGAGGATGCTGAACATCTCCTCAGCCGTTGCCGGCCAGCCTAGTTGCACTACCGGCTCTTCTCCTAGAGAAAAGACGCATGTAGCGGCATAGACATTTGCGGTCGGCGGTCCAGCCTTGCGTCCACCTTCTTCGGCTGTCAGCCAGGTCAACACGGCCGTCGCTACGGGTTCGTCTATGGTATGCAGCACCGTCCGGCCTTTCCCGAATGAAAGAGTCTGCTGCGTCTTCTGCGTCCTCTTCTATTCGTTCCGCAGAATTTTCCCTCCCCGTGGGGCCAATCGTAGTGAATTTCCCGGTGGATTGGATCGATGCCATGTCCCTGCAAGGACTGCGCCGACATTTTCACCCGCTGATCTCACCGACCCACCACGGTTCACCAGCCGTGGTTGCGGCCGGTTTTCCCGAGACAGTCAGGCTCGGCGCATTGAATAGATCGATGCGCAAGTTGAATTCAGGATCGACCAGAACGTTAGAGACGGTGCAATTATTGATTTGAAGTGCTGACATCAGCCACTTGTCATCGGAATCTGTGTCGCCGGTCGTGTCTCCTATACTCCACGGGGCGTCGATGTAGAGACGGATCTCCCTTGCCTTCTTTCCCCTGTCATCGCAGAAGCCTATGAAGGGCCACGCTTGCCTGATCCCAACCTCAACGACGAACGTCCCGGCCAGGGCCATCGCTCCAGATGTCACAAGTCTCCCTGGCGATAGATTCTCAGTATTCATGGACCAAGAGTTGCATGAGTTCGCTCGTGAACGTGCTGTTTCGCCGGTCCCCCGTGCCTGACGGCTCACGCGAGGATGCTGTGAAAAGTCACGCCGTGGAGCTGGTCACACTTCCTCGATATCGCGTGGGAGCGACTGCAAGAATTGGTGGAGCATCACCGATCCAAGGATCCTCAGCATCATCAAGCACCAAGGAAACAATGCCCGGCGAAATTGCCTACTGCCAAACCTGTTGGACCAACCCCGCCCACGCGCACATTCGGGAAACGCCCATATGCGCGCAGTGCGTCCAGGAGTTCAACATCGTCGGGCTGCCCCGCCTCACTTATCTGGATGAACGGCCCTTTGTGACTTTGGGTGGTCAGCGCCTATCAGGGCCTGACGCGAAGCCCATGGGTGAATATGCCATATTCAGCCCCCGCAGCAGCAGGGACTTGGAGATTGCCTGGCTCAACGAGTTGGTCGGAGCGAACTGAGTCCTTCCGGACCAATGGAGAGCTACGCAGAGTAGCCAATGCAGAGCCGCCAAGGGACGCCGGGCAACTCACGCGAATCTTTGGTATTCACAGGTATGGTTGCGCCGACAAAGCGGCCCGAGTTCGTTGCCAGGGTCGCTCCTTCCTGGTCAATGATGCAGCTGTTGGGCGGCAATTCACGCAGGTGGGCTTCGAATGCCGTTTGCAGTTGGCTGATCGAGACATCGGCGCCCACCACGCCGACGTATTTTCCATCGACCGTGATCCGTCTGCTGAAGGTCATCACCATCTCATTGGTGCCGCTGGCGTCCACGTAGGCATGGCTGACGTGGTTGCCGCCTTCATCGTCATCGTCCTGGCGCGGTAGCCACGGCGCGGTGTTCACCTCATAGAGGTCCATGTCGATGTACAGCCGCTGCGGAGATTCGGGCCCGTTCGGCGCGTAGGACCAGGCAATCCAGCTTTCGCCATAAAAGTCCTGATCAGCCATGAAGCCGTTGCCGTACAGGAGCGGAACCCCGATGGCCAAGGACCTTCTGGCGACGGCATAGATATCCGAATCTGCCTTGTCCCGGCTCACACCGGAGGCGATGCTGCCCCGAACAGCCTGCTCAAGGTCGCGCAACGAGGCGGCCGCAATCCCCCGGAAGGTGTCGGCAAGGGTTTCGATGGCCGTGACTGCACGCTCGTTCGACGCAGGAGGACGTTTTGCGTCCGCAGGTGGAACATCGAGCTCCAATCTCTTGTCAATAACCAGGTTCATGTCCCTCCGCACGTGGTCCTCGGCGAGCTGACGGCTCAGCGCGACGTTCCCGGCCTTGATCGCTTCAACGATCCGTGCGTGCTCGTCCGCCGCAGTAGCCCTGTGGGGCGACGGATCCATCCAGATCAGTGGGCCGACCTCCGCCTGCAGTTCCGCTTCCTGCCGGGTCAGCCTGACGGAGCCGGAACTTGCCGCCAGCTCAATGTGGAACTTGCTGTCGGCCCGGATCGCTTCGGCCGACTGTTTGCTCGCCCGGATTTCGTCGGACATGTGCTCGAGGCGGCCCAAGGAGAGTCTGCCGGACCTTTCAGCAGCTGCCGCAGCGGCGCTGCCGGCCAGAAATGCCCGGAATTCGCGCAGGTCCCGGAGATCCTCAAGCGAATAGGTTCCAACCGACTGTTTTTGCATCCGTGCGACGTCGCCCGTGTTGGCTTTGACGAAACTTCCACCGCCCTTGCCGCGCCGGGTCTCCACGAGTCCCAGTCCCCGCAGTTCAGCCAGTGCCGCCCGAAGCGTCAGCGTTGAAACGCCCATTCGGGCGGCGAGATAACTCTCGCTTGGCAGTTGGGACCCGTCCTCCAGGACACCCAGCTCGATGGCATGCCTGAGGCGCCTGGCAACCTCCTCTCCCCTGTCGGCAGTCTCCAGAGGGGCAAAAGCCAGTTGCTCTTTCCATGTCGACACCGGTACTCGTCCTCCTTGGGAAAGTGACATTTAACCTTGAATGTCTATTGACCCTTATCAATGAAAGTCTATAGTTAAGAGTACCAATCGATCAGAAGAACGGCACCTGTAGTAGCCGCCCCCAGTGGTCCGGCACCTGGATGAGGAAAGGAGAAGACGATGACGCGGGAAGAAGCCTACGCACAATGCACTCCGGACTCGTACGTCGAGTTCTACGGTGGTCGCTGGATCGTCGTCCCGTTTGCCCAGGTTGAGCAGCCGCCGTTTTTTGTCTGCTCACCGATGGCGCTGAGCGCCGCAACGTAGCCCTCCCGCCTCACGTCCCGCTGTGTTTTAGTAAAGCCATGGCCGATCCCATTGAGGACTACGCACTGCTGTCGGACCTGCTGACCGGTCCATTGATTTCCCGGTCAGGCAGCGTCGACTGGGCGTGTTTCCCGAGATTCGACTCCCCCTCCCAGTTCAGCGCGCTGTTGGGCGCTGAAGAACAGGGCCGATGGCTGCTCGCCCCTAGTGATCTCGAAGCCGTGGTGGAGAACCGGTCATACCTGGACTCGACCTTCGTTCTGGAAACGGTTTGGCGCACGGCCACTGGGTCTGTCCGGGTTACGGACTTCATGCCGGTAGGGCATGCCACCTCGTCAATCCTCCGCCGCATCACGGGCCTTGAGGGAGTCGTGCAAATGCGCCAGGAACTGATCGTTCGTCCTGGCTATGCCAAAATCGTCCCCTGGACGCGGCGAGTCCGCGATCCCCATTCCGGCGGGACAATGCTCCAGGCCTTGGCTGGACCGGACGCGATGGCGCTTCGAGGTCCATGCCTTCCAGAGCCGCACACCCACGGTCACGCAGGAGAATTCCCGGTATCCGAGGCGGACATCCTCGACTTTGAGCTGACGTGGTTCCCGTCGCACCGGACGGCGCCGGCCAGGATCGATGTGGACGCCGCCCTGGAACAGGCCACATCGTATTGGACAAGATGGGGCAGCCATTGCCGCTCGAACGGCACCTACGGCAACGCCGTCAAAAGGTCCCTCCTGGTTCTACGGGCCCTTACAAACTATGAAACCGGTGGGATTGTTGCCGCCCCCACAACTTCCCTTCCGGAGGAATTTGGTGGAACCAGGAACTGGGACTACCGCTATTGCTGGTTGCGGGATGCTGCTCTGACCTTGGAATCGATGCTGACGCATGGATATGAAACCGAAGCTTTGGAATGGCGCAACTGGTTGTTGCGGGCGTTGGCAGGGCAACCGGAAGACCTTCAAATCATGTATGGCATTGCGGGCGAACGGGACCTGCCGGAACTGGTTCTTGAGCACCTTCCGGGATACGCAGGCTCCCGTCCCGTACGAGTAGGGAACGCTGCCGTGGCACAATTCCAGGCTGACGTGGTTGGCGAAGTAATGGTGGCCCTGGAAAGGCTTCGCATGGCTGGCGGGAAGGAGGATCACTTCTCCTGGACCCTGCAGCAGATCCTCCTGGGCTTCGTGGAAAAACATGTCGACGACAAAGACTACGGGCTGTGGGAAATCAGGGGTGAACCGCGGTTCTTCACGCATTCGAGGGTGATGATGTGGGCCGCCTTCGACTGCGGCATACGCGCCGTGAGGGATCACGGCCTGGAGGGGCCGGCAGAGCACTGGGAGCAGCTCCGCGACAGGCTCCGCCAGGAGATCATGGACCAGGCCTTCAACCTGGACCTGAACTCATTCACGCAGACCTATGGAGGCGTCCAAACGGACGCTGCCCTGCTTGTCATGCCCCAGGTTGGTTTCCTGCCGTACTGGCATGAACGGATCCTGAGTACCGTGGCCCGCCTTGAAGAGGAACTGCTGACCGACGGCGGCCTGTTGCTGCGTTACCGAACGGAGACTGGCGTGGACGGGCTGGAACCCGGAGAACACCCTTTCCTGGCCTGTTCCTTTTGGTTGGTTGAGCAATATGCCCGGACAGGACGCACGGACGATGCCAAACGCCTCATGGACAAGCTGGTGGGACTCAGTAATGAGCTTGGACTCCTCGGTGAAGAGTACGACACGGAAAACCAACGGATGGCAGGCAATTATCCGCAGGCTTTCTCGCATCTGGCACTGGTCCGCGCCGCAGATGCGATGCATGGTGTGGACCTGCTGAGCCTGGCAAGCACAACGCAGGCCGGTTAGACCCTCGCTGTGGATTCAGGCGGCGGCGCCTGGTTCCACCGAAAGCTCCCAGTCATCGGCATTTCCGGTGCGGCAAGGAACTGCACTGGAAACGACATAGTCCCGGGCGGCGGGCCCCACCATCCGCAGGCCCACCAGGACCCAACCGCCTTCATCGTGGCCCCAACGGAGCCGGTGCCGGCGCAACGTGGAAAGGAACCGGCCTTCGGGTTCCCTCGGAACGTCCGAGATACGGCACCAGCTGATGTAGAGGCCGTAGAGGGTATCGAGGTCCATGCCCTCGTCGGTGTCTTCTTCAATCACCAGGGTTTCCTGGATGAAGCGCGCGAAAGTATCTGTGGCCATGACGGCCTCCAAAGGGGATGAAAGGCAAAGACCGCCGGGCTGCATCGGCGAAGGAGCCTATCCCCCCACGCTACGCATACCTGTCCTGCACCACAAGGGCAGGAATAGACTGGTGGGACAATGACCGGTAACCCAGCCCGTCTTTTCCTTGGTGCCGCGGTGGCGGCGACCCTTATGGCCGGCTGTTCAGCCGCTCCGGACGTCTACGCTCCCCCGGCCCCGCAGGAAACGTCAATCAATCAGCCAGCCCCGGTCGAATCCCCGCCGGCCCTGGCGGGCGGTTCCGCGCCCGCCGCGACGGCAACCCCGGCCGCGGGGCCCCAGCCGTTTGCGTTCAACCTGTACGAGGACGGCGATTTCGTTCCGCAGTACACCTTCGAGTGGTGTGTGGCAGCGAGCATCCAAATGGCCCACAACCTGGTCCAGCAAGGCGGCGCCGGCACGTGGGCCGGCCAAGCCCAACAAGGGGAACTGTGGGACATGGCAAGGGTGCGTTCGTCCAACGCATTCAATGGAGCCAACCCCATGGGCTGGGCCGCTGTCCTGGGGGAAGTGGGTATGGGTCCCTATCAAGTGGTGAGCATTCCGGGCTTCGAGGACGCGCTGCGAACGGCAGCCCGTGCAATGGCGGATACTGGCCGGCCCGTAGGCCTGGTGATGTGGAGCGGCCGCCACGCATGGGTAATGAGTGGTTTCGATTCAGTCGGCGATCCACGGATACACCAGGACTTCCAGGTAACGGGAATCAGGGTAATGGACCCGTTGTACCCGTACGGCAGCGGCCAATGGGGCCCATCACCGGCGCCAAATACCTTGCTGGCTCCCGAACAGTTGGCCACCCAGTTCGTGGTCCGCGAGCCGCGGCGTTGGAGCAGCGAATTGCCGGCCGGATATATGCTCGTGCTGCCGCGACAGGTGGGGACTTAGTGGTCGACCTACCGCTCAAGCCGACGCTTAGGCTCGGCCGGGCGGCGGCCCATCGATGACGGTGGGGATGTACTCCAGAAGCTGCGACCGCCCATCGAACGTCCTGCTGCTTATCAATTCCAAGGCGACATCCGGATAGCCGTCGTAGATGCGCTCGCTGCCGGTCCGCCCGGTGATGACCGGGAAGACCACCAGACGAAACCGGTCCACGAGTCCGGCAGACAACAAGGACCGGCTCAAGCTGAGGCTGCCCAGGGTGCTCAACGTGCCCGTACGGGTGCGTTTCAGTTCCTGCACCGCTTGCACCGCATCGCCCCGCACCAGTTCCGTGTTGGGCCAGGCAAGCGGTTCCTGGAGGGTGTTCGAGAAGATCACCTTGGGCATTTCGGCCAAGCCGCCCAGGCTGGCGCCCTCGTCTTCCGAGAAATCGGAGGCCTGATCCGCTGCTTGCTGGGAGAGGCTGGACATCACCCGGTACGTATTGGCGCCCATGAGCAGGGTGATGTCCTTCTGGCCTTCTTCCTCCAGCCAAGCCAGATATTCTGGCCCTTCCAATCCCCACCAGCCGGGCCAGCCCTCCCCCGAGGCATAGCCATCCAGCGAAATGATCAGGTCCACCATGAGTTCGGCTGACGTGTTTCCTGTTGGGTTTTCACCCATGGCTGGCTCCTTGCTTGGCTGCGTTCGCTGCGGGGTGGTGGCGGCCATGCTACCGCCGCCATGTTGAGCCGTTCAAGATCCTGCGCGGGTGGGCCGGCTTCGGGCCGTCGCCTCGTTCCCGCATGGACCACATTCCCGGCATTTGGTGGCATCATGGCCGCATGACTTCCGTTCAGCGGCTAAGGCCTGAAGGATTGGTAATCAGCCCCGCGTTCAGCCACGTCGCGGTCGTTCCTCCCGGAGCCACCACGATCTACGTCGGGGGGCAAAACGCCGTCGACGCCGAGGGGAAGCTGGTGGGTGCGGACGACGTCGCCGTTCAATCTGCCCGCTCACTCGCCAACGCGAAGACGGCTCTTGAGGCGGTGGGGGCAACGCTCGCGGACGTGGTGCAGTGGACTGTGCTGTTCGTTGACGGTGCAGACCTGGCTGCGGGCTACGGTGCCATTGCTGCGGAACTCGCATCCGACGAGCCTCCGCTGGTCACGGCTGCGCGGGTGGCCGGCTTGGGCGTTCCGGGCGCCCTCGTCGAGATCAGTGCGGTAGTCGCCGTCGTGCGTTGACACCCAGCTGATAACCGCAGCCGCGGGCCGCCGGGACCTCTGGTCCGGCCATTCGATCATTGCTAGCGTGGCGCCATGAGCCCCTCGAAGACCCCGCCGGAGATTCTCACCATCGATGAGTGGGACGTCAGTATTTCCAGTCCTGACAAGGTGGTGTTTCCTGAACCGGGCATCACGAAACTCGATCTCGTCCGCTATTATCTGGCCGTGGCCGAAGGCGCCTTGCGGGGTGCCGGGGGACGTCCGATGGTGCTCAAGAGATTTCCCAAGGGCATCAACGCTGAACCGTTCTTCCAGAAACGCGTACCGGAGAATCACCCGCCCTTCATCGACACAGCAACCCTGCATTACTCCTCGGGTACGTCGGCCGAAGAAGCGGTGGTCAGGGACGCCGCGGGACTCGCGTGGGTTGTGAATCTGGGATGCCTCGACCTCAACCCGCATCCGGTGCGCGCAGGGGATCTCGACCATCCCGACGAACTCCGGATCGATCTTGACCCCATGCCAGGGGTGGATTGGTCCCAGATCGTTGAGGTGGCCTACGTGGCAAGGGAGGTCCTCGATGACGTGGGCTTGGTGGGCTGGCCCAAAACCAGCGGCTCGCGTGGCCTCCACATCCTGGTAAGGATCAGGCCTGACTGGGACTACCGCCAGGTGCGGCTCGCGGCCGAAACCTTGGCCCGCGAAGTAGAGAACCGCGCGCCCGGGCTCGCCACTGCACGCTGGTGGAAGGAAGAACGCGGCGAAAGCGTATTCGTGGACTTCAACCAAAATGCCAAGGACCGGACGGTCGCCTCGGCCTACTCGGTGAGGCCGCTTCCCGATGCCAGGGTCTCCACTCCCCTGACCTGGGACGAGATGGCGACGGCCCGGCCCGCTCAATTCACGGTGCTGACAGTACCGGCGCGCTTTGCCGAGCGTGGTGATCCCCATGACGGAATCGACGACGCCGTGGGAGCCCTGGACGGACTCTTGGCGTTGGCCGCCGAACTGGGGCCTCCGGAAAAGGCTCCCCGCAGCGGCGACGGGTCCGGACGCCGGCAATCAACCATGCCGCTCATCGAAGTGGCCAGGACCAAAACCAAACCTGAAGCCTTGGAAGCACTTGAGCAGTGGAAGGCCACGCACGCGGACATCGTTCCTGACCTTCATCCCGCCGACGTTCTGGTGGACGGCATGCGGGGCTCGAGTTCCCTCTGGTACCGCGTGCGGGTCAACCTTCAGCACGTTCCGGAGGCAGACCGCCCCGGACAGGAGGAGTTGGTTGCCAATTATGATCCGTGGGCCGGCAGGGAATGGCCTGGCCGGTCTGGATCCTGAATGCGGTGGATTGCCGGTTTAGTGCCTGGGTATGTTGCGCAGGTTGCTTCGAGCCATGCTGACGGCCTCGCCGGCACCCCGGTTCAGCACCACCTTGGACATTGCCGTGGCGAAGCCGATCACCTGCGACCCTGAAATCTTGGGTGGGATGGACAATGCCTGCGGGTCGGTGATCAATTCCACCAGCGCCGGTCCGGGATGGGCGAACGCCGCGCGGTAGGCCTCTTCGATCTCTGCGGGGTCGGTGACGCGGACTGCGTGGAAACCCAGGGCCGAAGCAACAGCAGCGTAATGGGCGTCAGGAACATCCACGCCAAAGTCGGGAAGGCCATCCACCAGCATCTCCAGCTTGACCATTCCAAGCGTCGAATTGTTGAACACCACCACCTTTACCGGAAGCTTGTGGGACGCCACCGTGATGAGTTCGCCGAGCAGCATGGAGAGACCGCCATCGCCGGAGACTGAAACAACCTGCCGCCCGGGATAGGCCAGTTGGGCGCCGATGGCATGCGGAAGCGCGTTGGCCATGGAGCCGTGCAGGAAGGAGCCAATCAACCTTCGTGTACCCAAGGGGTTGATGTACCGGGCAGTCCAAACGTTGCACATCCCGGTATCGGCGGTGAAGATGGCGTCCTCGGCGGCTACTTGGTCCAACAGCGACGCCGCATATTCCGGGTGGATGGGCTGCTTCTTCTCCACTTTGCGTGTGTAGGCGCCCACGGCCTTGTTCATCAGACGATCGTGCTTCTTCAGCATCTGGTCGAGGAAGCGGCGGTTTTCTTTCGCTTTCACCAAGGGCAACAGGGCCTTCAGTGTCGGGAGAACGTCGCCATGGACGGCAATATCGACGTCGGTGCGCCGCCCCAGGCGCTGCGCGGCCCGGTCCACCTGGGCAGTGCGCGTATCCGGCAGGAACTGGTCGTACGGGAAATCGGTTCCGAGGAGGATCAGCAAGTCGGCGTCCTCGATGCCTTCTGCCGCAGCCCCGTAGCCCAAGAGGCCTGTCATGCCGATATCGAACGGGTTGTCATACTGGACAAAGTCCTTGCCCCTGAGCGAGTGCCCTATCGGGGCCTTCGCGAGTTCAGCCAACGCAATCAGCTCCGCGTGGGCACCCTCGACCCCCGCCCCGGCGAATATGGCCACCTTGCCGGCGTCGTTGATGGCGTCCGCCAGGGCCTGAAAGCTTGCCGGATCCGGCACCAGCGTAGCCGGGCGGAAGGTGGCCGGCCGCGGCGTAGGCGCCGTGGCCTCAAGGCCGGCAATGTCGCCCGGGAGCGTCACGACGGCAACTCCCCCCAGCGCCAGCGCGCTCTGTATCGCACTGTGCATGACCCTCGGAGCCTGCTCGGCGGTGCTGACCAACTCCGAGTAGACGGAACATTCGTTGAACAACCTGTCCGGATGGGTTTCCTGGAAAAACCCGCTGCCGATCTGTTTGCTGGGAATGTGCGAAGCAATGGCGAGTACCGGGGCGCCTGTGCGGTTGGCGTCATACAGGCCGTTGATCAGGTGCAGGTTACCGGGACCGCATGAGCCTGCGCACGCGGCGAGCTTGCCGGTGAGCTGTGCTTCTGCGGCCGCGGCGAAAGCCGCCGCTTCCTCGTGCCGGACATGGATCCAATCGATGCCGCCCTTGGCAGCGCCTCCGGTTTGCCGGACGGCGTCCACTATGGGGTTCAGGCTGTCGCCCACGATCCCGTAGATCCGCTGCACGCCTGCAGCCTGGAGTTGTTCGATGAGCTGGGTGGCAAGTTCCTTGGCCATGTGTGCAGACTCCCAAGATTGTGGTGGTGGCTGACACGGCCAAATATAGTCTCCCAAGATCAACGCACCCCCGGGCTGCGTGGAGTGGGCGGTTGCCCCGGCGCGGTGCCTGTTCCCGCCCACATGTGCGTCTGCGAGCGCGGGCAGCCTCTTCCAGGGCGCGCGGGTCTGCCATAGTCTGGGGCAATCCGGCCTGCGGCCCCAGGTCAACGGGCAGAGACTGTGTGAAGGTGGGACAAGGATGTTGATCTGCGGTACCTGTGCCGTTGAACGCGACGAGCCTGCGCCGGAACGGTGCCCTATCTGTGCCGACGAGCGGCAATATGTTCCTGAAGGGGGACAACGCTGGCTCACCCTTGATGGTCTGCGCGAAGCTGGGCAACGGCTGGTCTTCAAGGAGAATGAACCCGGCCTTTGGGGTATCACCGCCGAACCCAAGGTCGGGATCGGCCAGACGTCCCAGTTGGTGGTAACTCCGGTAGGTTCTCTGCTCTGGGATCCGGTTGGCTTTGTGGATGATGCCTCCGTGGCGACGATTCTTGGGCACGGCCCGGTCCTGGCTGTTGCGGCCAGCCATCCTCACATGTTTGGCGTGCAGGTGGAGTGGTCGCGCCGTCTTGGTGGAGCGCCAATCCTTGTCCCGGAGGCTGACCGCCGGTGGCTCGGACGCCACGACCCCAGCATCACCATCTGGTCCGGCAGTACGACCCTTGCCGAGGGACTGACCCTTCATCAGACGGGCGGGCACGTCCCTGGCAGCTCGGTGGTCCATTGGTCCGCAGGAGCCGGGGGCAAGGGTGTCCTGCTTACCGGCGACACGGTGTTTCCGAACCCTGATCGTCGCTCGGTGGCGTTCATGCGCAGTTATCCCAACCACCTCCCGTTGTCGGGAGCAGTGGCGCTACGGGTTGCGGAGCAACTGGGTGAGTTGGAGTTCGACCGAATGTACGGCAACTTCAACAACGCCATCACTTCGGAGGCAAAGGTTGTGCTCAGGGCGTCCGCGCAAAGGCACGCCGCTTGGGTGCGCGGGGATTTTGATGATCTGACCTGAGGGCCCGGTCAGAGGGGCCGTCCTCGCCACGATTCCTCGTCTACCCGTTTGATTTGCCGTGCCGGGAACCATTGGACGTGGTATGCGCGACCGTCATCCACCCATTCGATCAATCCGTACGACCTGGTGTATTTGATGGCGCGACCGTAGATTTCGCCGACCCGGACCAGTGGCTGGTTGCCTTGCTCCAGTTCAATGATCTTGCCGTCGTCCGGCTTGGGATGGTCATTGTCCGCTTCCAGTTGGGCCAGCATGCGGGCGAACGCCTTGGAGTCTTGCTTCGGTCTCATGCAATCAAGATTAGAACATATGTTCGAACGCGGCTCGGTGGGGTTGTAGAAGTTACACACCCGAAACGCGGACTTGACGCTCTTGAAACTCCACATGAGTTTACTGGCAGTTATCAGTGTTTCCCATCAAGAACTTAGGAATATCGCATGTCTACCCACATCAACTTCCGCTACCTCAGCGAGCCCGACATGATCGAAGCCGGCGTCGGCGACCTTGTCCGCTGCACCGATGTCATGGAAGAGGCCCTCGTCCTGCTGCGTCAGGGTGACTACCGGATGGCCGGCGAAAACGGGAACTCCCACGGTGCGATGATCACCTTCCCGGCGGCCCCGGAGTTTGAGGGAATGCCGAAAGACGGACCGGACCGGCGTTTCATGGCCATGCCCGCCTACCTCGGCGGCCGCTTCGGGACGTCGGGTGTGAAGTGGTACGGGTCCAACACCGAAAACCGGGCCAAGGGTCTCCCCCGCTCGATCCACGTGTTCGTCCTGAATGACCGCGACACCGGTGCACCGTTGTCGATCATGAGCGCCAACCTGCTCAGCGCCTACCGGACCGGCGCGGTCCCGGGCGTTGGCGTTAAGCACCTGGCCAAGGCCGATGCGAAGGTCGCCGCCGTCGTCGGACCCGGAGTCATCGCCCGCTCCGTCCTCTCCACCACCCTGGCCCTGCGCCCCTCCATTGACACCCTCTACGTCAAAGGCCGCAGCACCGGCAGCACCCAGGCCTTCGTTGACTGGGCCCAAGCCACCTTCCCCCAGCTGACCAAGGTCGCCGCAGCTGCAACCATCGAAGACGCCATCGCCGAGGCCGACGTCGTCATGGCCACCACCTCAACCGACGCCGCCGGCAGCGACGCATTCCCCTACTTCCCCAAGCACGCCATCAAGCCCGGCGCCCTCCTGCTCCTGCCTGCCGCGGCCCGCTTCGACGACGACTTCCTCCAAGGCGACGCCCGCCTGGTCATCGACGCCGAAGGCCTCTACCGGGCCTGGCTCGAAGAATACGGCCCCACCGCCTACCAGATCCTCGGCATCCCCGGTTCGCACTGGTTCGGGCTCCTGGAAGAAGGAAAGATCCCCGCCTCGAAGATCGAAGAGATCGCCGACATCGCCACCGGCAAACTCCCGGCCCGCCGTGACGACGAGGAAATCATCCTCTACTCCGTCGGAGGCATGCCCATCGAAGACGTAGCCTGGGCCACCGACCTCTACCGCACCGCCGAAGAAAAGAACATCGGCACCGTCCTCAACCTCTGGGACACCCCCGCCCTCGCCTAAGCACAAGAAACCCGCGTGGGGGCAGAGGTCACCTGCCCCCACGCGGACCAATCAACCGCCTTCACCAACTGCACGAATGAAAGGGGTTTCCCATGGACACGGGAAACATCGCCTGGCTGCTGGTCAGCTCGGCCCTGGTTTGCTTGATGATCCCCGCCCTCGCCCTCTTCTACGGAGGCATGGTGGGCTCCCGCCGCATCCTGAACATGATGATGATGTGCTTCGGCGGCGTCAGCCTCGTCGCCGTCCTCTGGGCAGCCTTCGGCTACTCCGCCGTTTTCGGAAACTCCATCGGCGGCCTCGGCCTCATCGGTGACGTCACACAGTTCCCCGGACTGGAACAACTCCTGGCCGAGGATCCCAACGCGTCACTCCCGCCAGCCCTGTTCGCGGCGTTCCAACTCTTCTTCGCCGGGATCACGACAGCCATCATCGCCGGAGCCGCAGCCGGGCGCATGAAGTTCGGCGCCTGGATGCTCTTCGCCGCGCTCTGGGCCACCGTGGTCTACCTGCCCATCGCCCACTGGGTGTTCGCCTTTGATTCGGCAGACGGCAGCGTCACCGGTGGCTGGATTGTAAACAGCCTCAAGGCCATCGACTTCGCCGGCGGCACCGCCGTCCACATCAACGCAGGAGTCGCAGCCCTTGCCCTCTCCCTGGTCCTCGGACGCAGCGCGGGCTGGCCCACAAGCGAACACGTCCGCCCCCACAGCCGGCCCCTCGTCCTCGTCGGCGCCGGACTCCTCTGGGTCGGCTGGTATGGCTTCAACGCCGGATCCGCCCTCGCTGCAGGAAACACCGCCTCGGTCGTCTTCCTCACCACCTCAGTGGCAGGCGCCGCTGCGCTCCTGGGCTGGATCGCCGTCGAACGCCTCCGCCGCGGACGCGCCAGCAGCATCGGCGCCGCCTCCGGACTCGTCGCCGGACTCGTAGCCATCACCCCCGCCTGCGGCGCAGTCAGCCCCCTCGGCGCCATCGCCATCGGAGCCATCGCCGGAGCCGTCTGCTCCCTCGCCGTCGAATGGAAATACCGCCTCGGCTACGACGACTCCCTCGACGTCGTCGGTGTCCACCTCGTCGGCGGCATCATCGGCACCCTCCTCATCGGCATCTTCGCAACCGAAACCGCCCCCAACAAGACCGCAGGACTCCTCTACGGCGGCGGACCCGGACTCCTCGGAACCCAGGCCCTGGCCACCGGCGCGGTACTCCTCTACTCCTTCGTCGCAACCTGGCTCGTGGCGAAACTTGTTCAGGTCACCGTCGGCCTAAGGATCCGCCCCGAAGACGAACTGCGCGGCATCGACCTCACCGCCCACGCCGAAGAAGCATACTTGGTGGATGAAGAGCCGGAGATGCTCGGTTCCCCCTCCCGTTCCTAGAATCCTCACCGCAAGGACGAAGAGCGGCCTGGTAAGTCTTCCAGGCCGCTCTTTGCGCGCTCTTAGTGGGCTGCCACAGCGAGGAACCGGATAGGGAGCTCCAGCAGGCGCAATGGACCGTGGGGGCCCTCGCCTTCGAACACCAGCGAATCCCCAGGGGTCAGTTCGTACTCGTAGGACCCATGCCCATAAACCATCCGCCCCTCGAGCATGTAGATGAATTCGGTGCCGGGGTGCTGGAACTGAGGGAAAACATCGGACGCGCTGGTCAGAGTCACAAGGCTGGGCTCGATCGCGTGTGCACGACGCTTCAGTGATCCGAGGGAACGGTATTCATGGCCGTGGCGTGTACCGCTCCTGACAGTGACGCTTCCTTCGCCGGCGCGGGTCAGCGTGGCTTCACGCTCTGTATCCGCGCCCTGGAACAGCGCCGTCACCGGTACGTCCAGTCCCTGGGCGAGCCGCTGCAGCGTTGTCAGCGAACACGACGTGCTGGCCGACTCGATTTTGGAGATCATTGCCTTGGACAAACCGGTGCGATTGGCCAATTCCGCCGCCGACATCCCGGCCTCGCTCCTGTGCCGCTTAACTTGGACGGCTATTACGCCCTCCAACGCGCCAAGGATGGCTGGGGAATCCGGGCGGTCCACGGTTGCTGCCGCCTCTTCCGTCCGCCCAGATGTCATGCGTCGAGTATAGACGGGCAGGGCATCAACACACCGTGCCGGCCTCAGGCGGCAGGCCGCCACATGATGGCCGAGCGGAGATCCTTTGCCACCTCCGGTTGGGTCCGCCGATGATGTCCACATACCTTGCGACTTTGCCGGCCAGTTCGAGCGCGGCTTCGGTGCTGAGGAGGTCGATGGCTGCCTGGAGTTTCATAGGTGGCTCCTTGAGAGCATAGATCTTGTTGCGGCAAAACTACGCCATGAATTCCATGGACACGAGTGATCAATTAAGAATTACGTGAGAAATAATTCGGCTCGAATTCCCACTGCAGTTAACATGCTGGAAACATCCACGAAATATGTGTCGCGCCACTACCACCACATGGAACAGTGCACGAAACCCCTTCGAGGGAGCCTCGTGCACCGTCCCGTGCCTGGCCTGGTTATGGGGTGGGATCCAGAACCTTCTCCGGCTCGACTGCGTCGATATCCGGCAGTTGCGCCTCGGAGGCCTCGTCGCCGGGGCGGCGTTTCTCGCGCTGGGAGTAGAGCCAGATGGGCAGGTACAGCGCCAGGACCAGGAAGCCTACCCACGTTGATGTCCAGCCGATCTCCAAGCTGTTCAGGTACACCACCCCCACCACGCAGAACGGCACATTGAACAGGCCGAAGACCAAAGCTACGTGCTTCCAGCCCTTCGGTGCCTTGAACGGACGCTCCAGATTGGCGAAGGCCGGGTGCTTCTTGGCCCGGACGTAGGCCAGCAGGCTGATGCCGTTGGCGAGGGTGTAGCCGATGGCAGAGGCTGCGAGGATTGCCGCGGCGTTGCCCATGGAGATCAGCACAAGGTTGAACGCGCCGATGATCAGCATGGCCACGAACGGCGTTCCCTGGCGGTTGGTTTTTCCAATGAATGCGGGCAAGTTGCCCTCGGTGGACATGGAGTGCATGGCACGCGACGAACCCAGGTATGCCGTTTGAATGATCAAGACCATTGCGGCAACCAGCATGATGATCGTGACGATCGAACCGGCTTGTCCAAACACTGCCTGGGCTACCGGAATGAGCGGAGAGACCGCTTCGGCCTGGACGCCCTCAACTCCAAGCACACCAATGACGGCGGTCTGCAGCAGGACATACAGGACCAGGCAGATCAAGCCGCAGGCCAGCAGCGCCTTGGGCACGTCCTTGGCCGGGTTCTTGTATTCGGGGCCATAGATGGCCGCTGTTTCCCAGGCGCAAGCGCTCCACTGTGAGATCGCGAAGATGCCAAAGAGCATCAGGATGTGGTGCAGATCCCAGCCCCAATCGGACGGCCACCAGTTTCCAGTGATGTTGGACATGTCCACGTGTCCCGTGGCGAACGGCGCAACGGCCAGCACTACCAGCGGGATGAGCGAGATTGCGGCGAGGATGTAGCCGAGGATGGCACCGTCCTTAAGGCCAAACCAGTTCACTACATAGAGGCCGCCGAAAATCACGACTCCCGAGATGAGGGCGAGCTGGTATTCACTGAAGGTCTCCCCCAGCACCGGGAACAGCCCGTGAAGGTAACCACCCACAAGGATGGCGAAGATGGCGAGGATAGGGTTCCAGCCGAACCAGTAGCTCCAGGCGGTGAACCCGCCAATGAGCTTTCCCTTGTCGTACTTGCCCTTGAAGTTCTCGGTGCGGAAGACCAACTGCGCAAAACCCGGCAGGCCGGAGGCCTTGGGGAAAGTGGTTGCCATCTCGGCGTAGGCTGCGTTCTGCAGGAAGCCCTGGAATACCGAGATCGCCCAGATGAGGATTGCTGCGGCGGAAACGTACATCGGAAGGTAGCCCAGGGAGGGCAGGATCAACAGGGGCACACCCAAGGCAATGGCCATGCCCTGCTTCCAGTTGATCGACCTCTTCAGATGGTCGACGCCGTCGACACGATTTTCACTCATAACATCTCCTTGAAGTACTGACAGCATGTGGGCCCGCGGAGCATCAATCCCAACCCCTGGGAAGTCGTCAGAAGGGTCAGCGGACACGGCAAAAGAGTCCAGCGGGAAGGGAAATCGCCAGCAGGCAGGAATGCGTGGCGCTGAAGATCACCTCAACCCCGGTGGGGGCGGAAGGAGACCGCCGGCAAACCCGGCACACTCTGCTTCAGCGGATTTGGCGGGTTCAGCTCCGAACCCCATCAGTGTGATGCGGGTCACTTACATTCATTGATGCATCAAAACTACGCCAGCGAAACCAATTGTGCGAGGGCGTTTATGCAGAATTTAGTGAGAAATTACAATGAGTATTTTCTCACGCCAGTTAACATGCTTGAAACATGCATGAAACACGTCGGGCGGAACACAGACGTTACGGAAAGGAACCCTCTGCGCCCAGGCCGAAATGTATATGGGGCAGTCCGCCCGAACTTAACTGCGGGTTCTGATTCTCCGCTGAACCTCGACATAACCAGTGATCAGCATCAAGATGGCCACCGCGAAGAGGAGGCTCAGCGTGGCTGGTACGAAAGCAACCAACAGGGCCAGGACGGCGGCGAACGCCACCGCAGGCGCCGCCCACGGCAGGACCGCGCCCAAGGGCCGGCCATAGCGGAGGGAAACGATGGCGTTGCACCCGTAGAACAGGCCAAGCCCGCCGCCGAGCGCGATTCCAGCTCCGGCAGGCAGGTGCTCCGACGGTTCCAGGACAGCAGTGGCAATGGCGCCCGCAATGGCGGTAACGCCCACCACCAGGAGGAAGGGATAAAACAACGTCGTCTGGAGAATCCCGCCGAAATCGGCCCGCTCCCTCAGCCCTTCCAGGCCCTCGCTCACGGCGCCCGTGCCGTACTGGAAGAAGGCCCAACCCAGGAAAGCCACAATGAGGAAGCCGAGCAGCGCGGCCATACCCGAGTCCGGCTCCCAATGGTCGGAGACTTCCGTGACGATCGTCAGGATGGACTCCCCCAGGACGATGATGACGAACAGCCCCAGGCGCTCGGAAGCATGCTCGATGTCGATCCCGCCGACACTTCGATTCGCCCAGAAACGGCCACCGAGCACCACCATGCCGACTTCGACGGCAATCGACGTCGCCCACAGGATCACCGCCACCCGGAGGGGAAGCAAGGAAGCGACCAGCCACAAAAGGGCCGAGCCGCCGTTGTAGATCCAGATCCGCCACGGCGCCTCATCCGAGTGGGCCCGGTGCTGGTACAGCCACAGAACCAGCAGTACAGCCCGCATGGCAGCGTTACCCACGGAAAATGCCCAGGCACGTTCTCCAAAGGCCTCCGGTGCGGATGCTGCCATGAGGCCGGCAGCACCCATGGCTGCAACCATCGCCAGTCCCAGCGCGCGGGGTGACAACCCGGGCAACAGGTTCACGACGGAAACGATGTTCACCCACGCCCACCACGCGGGAAAGAAGAGAAGCACAAACGTACCGAACTCTGCCCACCCCGGATTACCGTGAATCCCATGGGCCAACTGGCCGACGAAGGCTACAAAGACCAGGTCGAAGAACAGCTCCATCCAGTGGACGCGGCGCGGAACATGGCCGCGGCTTGCCCCGCCGGAGGCCGAAGACCCGTTCACGGACGGCTCGTTCGTCATTGACCAATAGTAGGACGCCGAGCCAGCTGCCTGTCAGGGAGAATCCAGATGCTTTTTGTCAGTGGTGCAACTGCATTTTCTGAAGCACCGTCGCCGAGATCTCCTCGACTGACATGGAGGCCGAGTTCACATAGGGAATGTTGTTGGCCCTGTACATGTCCTCGGCGTTGCGGATCTCAAAGGTACATTGCGGCAGCGACGCATAATTGCTCCCCGGCCGCCGTTCCTGCCGGATCTGGCTCAACCGGACCGGCTGGGAGGTCAGCCCGAAACACTTGGCGGCGAACGGCAGCAAGGGCCTGGGCAGCGCCAGCGTGTCAAAATCCTCTTCGACGAGGGGGAAGTTCGCGGCCAGGATGCCGTGCTGAAGTGCCAGGTACATCGTGGTGGGAGTCTTGCCGCACCTCGATGGAGCTATGAGGATCAACTCCGCGCGTTCCAGTGCGCGAAGTGACTGACCGTCGTCGTGCTCTATTGCGTATTCGACGGCGGCCATTCGCGATTGGTACCGGACGGCGTCGCCGACGCCGTGGGCCTGGCCCGGCAGGCCGCTGGCGGAGGACCCAAGGGCTTGCTCAAGCTGGCCGATGTGGGCGCCGAACAGATCAAAGAAATGTCCGTTGCTTTGGGCGAGGACGGCGCGGACGTCCGGGCCGACCGCAGTGGAAAAGACCAAGGGCCGCGGCCCGGCAGCAGCTACCCGATCGATAACCGCTACGACGTCGTGCGCCTGCTCCACCGTGCTGATGAACGGGATGGTGCGCCGTTCCAGCCGTTGTGCGGGGAATTGGGTCAGCAACGTGTTACCGAGGGTTTCGGCCGTGATCCCGGTGCTGTCGGAAAGGAAGAACACCGTGGGGGCGGGCGAGGTGCCCGCCCCCACGGTGTGCTGCTCAGCCATTTAGACAGCCGTGTGCGTACTGGTGCGGGCCAGGCGCAGCCAGGTTTCGGTGACGGCGTCCGGGTTCAGGGAGATGGAGCTGATCCCTTGGGCCAGGAGCCATTCGGCGAAGTCCGGGTGGTCGCTGGGGCCCTGGCCGCAGATACCGACATACCGGCCCTTGGCCCGGCACGCGGCGATGGCCATTTCCAGGAGCTTGGTCACGGCGGGGTTCCGCTCATCGAAGCCTTCCGCGACCAGTGCCGAGTCACGGTCCAGGCCCAGGGTGAGCTGGGTGAGGTCGTTGGAACCGATCGAGAACCCGTCGAAGTACTCCAGGAACTCATCGGCCAGGAGCGCGTTCGCGGGGAGTTCGCACATCATCACGATTTCCAGCCCGTTCTCGCCCCGGCGCAGCCCGTTCTCCGCAAGCAGGTCGATGACGCCGCGGGCTTCGTCCAAGGTCCGGACGAACGGGACCATGAGCTTGATGTTCTCCAGGCCCATCTCGTTGCGGACGTACTTCAGGGCTTCGCATTCGAGTTCGAACGCCTGGCGGAAGGACGTGGACAGGTACCGGGAGGCGCCCCGGTAGCCGATCATCGGGTTCTCTTCCTCTGGTTCGAACGCGGGGCCGCCGATCAGGTTGGCGTACTCGTTGGACTTGAAGTCGGAGAGGCGGATGATCACCGGTTCCGGCGCGAAGGCCGCGGCGATCGTGGAGATCCCCTCTGCCAGGCGCTTGACGTAATAGTCCCGGGGCCCGTCGTAAGCGGCGGTCTTCTCCCGGATCTGCCGCACCGTGAAGTCATCCAGAGTCGCCGGACGTTCAACCTCGCCGGCCACCGCGAGGAGCGCGTTGGGGTGGATGCCGATCTGGCGGTTGATGATGAACTCCAACCGGGCCAGGCCAACACCGTGGTGCGGGAGGCGGGCGAAGCTGAACGCCTGCTCCGGGGTGCCGACGTTCATCATGATCTTCACGGGCGCTTCCGGCATGGTCTCCAGGGACGTTTCCTGGAGCGTGTACTCCAGCAAGCCCTCGTACACGAGCCCGGCTTCGCCTTCGGCGCAGGACACGGTGACCGGGGTGCCGTCCTTGAGGATCTGGGACGCGTAGCCAGTGCCGACGACGGCGGGGATCCCCAGTTCGCGGGCGATGATCGCCGCGTGGCAGGTCCGGCCGCCTCGGTCGGTGACGATGGCCGCTGCCTTCTTCATGATCGGTTCCCAGTCCGGGTCCGTCATGTTCGCTACCAGGACATCGCCTTCCTGGAACGATGCCATCTGGTCGATCGAGGACAACACGCGCACCTGGCCGGCGCCGATCCGCTGACCGATGGCCCGACCCTCCACCAGAACGGTGGAACGCTCGGCAAGCCGGTAACGGGAAACGGAACCGGCTGCCTTCCGGGACTCAACGGTCTCGGGGCGGGCCTGCAGGATGTACAGCTCCCCGTCGACTCCGTCCTTGCCCCATTCGATGTCCATGGGTCGGCCGTAGTGCGCTTCGATCGCCAAGGCGTGACGCGCCAGTTCTTCCACCTCGGAATCGGACAGGCTGAAACGCTTCCGCTGATCCGGGGCCACCGGGATGAAGTCCACCGTGCGACCGACTTCGCGGGACTCGGTGTAAACCATCTGGATGGCCTTCTCCCCCAGGCCGCGCTTGAGCACGGCCGGCCGTCCAGCCGCCAGTGCAGGCTTGTGGACGTAGAACTCGTCCGGGTTCACCGCACCCTGCACCACGGCTTCGCCCAGACCATAGGAGGACGTGATGAACACGGCGTCCTGGAAACCGGTCTCGGTGTCCATGGTGAACATCACCCCAGACGCGCCGACGTCGGACCGGACCATGCGCTGCACACCCGCCGAGAGAGCGACTTCCGAGTGCGTGAATCCATGGTGGACGCGGTAGGCAATAGCCCTGTCGTTGTACAGCGAGGCGAAGACATCCTTGATCGCCACGAGGATGTTCTCAATACCCCGGATGTTCAGGAACGTTTCCTGCTGGCCGGCGAAGGAAGCATCCGGCAAGTCCTCAGCCGTGGCGCTGGACCGCACAGCCCAGGACACCTCCGTGCCGTGCTCCTCAGTCAATCGGCGATACGCCGAACGGATTTCATCCTCGAAACCCGCTGGAAAGGGCGTCTCGCGGATCAGATCCCGGATCTGCTGGCCAACCTTGGCCAGAGCCGCCACATCGCCGCTGTCCAGGCCCGCGAGAATTCCTTCGACACGGGCGTCCAAAGCAGACTCACTCAGGAACCGCCGGTAAGCATCAGCGGTGGTCGCAAAACCGTCCGGCACCTTCACCCCGGCCGTAGCGAGATTGCGCACCATCTCACCGAGGGAAGCATTCTTGCCGCCAACCTGATCAAGGTCGGACAGGCCAAGGTCAGAAAACCAAAGAACGTCAGTCATAAATTGTGTCCTCCATTGGGCACGTTCAGACAAGGGCTAAAAAGCTAGGTCATGCAAGGATCGAGGGCGCGCTCCCTGCGACGCAACCTGATGTGACCAGCACAACTTAACGCTCACGTCATCTAAGCACTTTGACTTGGCGAAAAGGGCTGCGGTCCTTTACCGGAGAAACAACGACGGCGGCAGGCCGCTATGGTTCAAGGGGAACCGAAGCGGCCTGCCGCCGTCGTTAGGGATCACTCCCAGGGCCGTGCTGGACTCACGGTGCTGCGCTGAGCGCCAGATCTTCCCCGAGACCGCCGAGCAGGATACTGATGCCCTGATCGAGTTCCTGTTCGCCATCGTATTCAAGCAGTTCAGGAGCCAAGCCGCGCAAATGCGGGAAATCCCGAAGGGGCAGTCGCTGGAGTCCAAGCCGCAGGAGCGCCTCGTTTTCATCGGGATCCACGATGAGTTCCTGAAGTTCGTTGAGGATGTGTCCGTACAGGAAGCCGTAGAAGGCCCGGTAAATATGCAGGGCGTCTGCCGGATTGAACCCTGCACCGATCAAAATCCTCAGGATCTGCTCCAAGGGTTTCAAGGTCCCCGCGGGTCGGAGTCCCAAAGGCGTTGACAGAGGCCCTGTCACCAGCAGTGGGACAACGTTCGGGTGTCTTAGGCACACCCTCCGCAGTTCGTGTGCCATCCCGCGGAGTTGCGATTGCCAGTGTGTTTCGTCCGGGAAGACCTCAAGTTCTTCCAGCACCAATTCGGCCACCCCGGCGAGGAGTTCCTTCCGGTTGGCCGCGTATCGGTAAACAGTCATGGGATCCCGGCCCAGCATCTGCCCGAGCCGCCGCATGCTGAGCGCGTCCAGCCCGTGCTTGTCCACCAATTCCAAGGCCGCGCCGAGGACCGCCTGACGGCTGAGCCTGCGCACAGGCACCTGGGCTGTGGGGATTTCTGTATCTGTCATGGCACACGTCTCCTGCCTCCGATGAGCCCCGCAGAAATCCCCCGGAGGCTCTTGTTCAGGATTCACTGTAGGTCTACGCTGTAGATACGAGCACAAATCTACGTGTTATGTCTACAGTGTAGTGGTCAGCAGCGACTTTTACACCGCATCAGCGGAATTCCCCTCGCAGGGCGTCCTGCACCTTCTGGCCCCGTGCCGCCATGTCCGCACGAACGCTGGCCCCACCGCGCCATCACGCAGCCGGCACGTCACCACGCACTTGCCGGGCAGCCGCACGCCTCACTGAAAGTCGAACCATGGACGCATCACATTTTCAACGATTCCTCATCGAGGCCACCACCGAGGATCCGGACCCCACGAACGGCCTCGTCGAGGAGCAGCTCTACGGGCTGTACATCAGCTGGTGCCTCCTCAACGGCAGGACGCCGAAACCGGAAACGGACTTCCACGTGGCCATGAAAGAACACCACGTTGACCTCCATCGCTTGGGCATCACGGGACCGGCCGCCACGGACTACATTCTCCATAGCTCCCCCGCCCTGCACTGACAGGAAGGCACCAAAGCACGGGTGCAGCACCAAGGAATGACCATGAAACAAGCAACCAGCCTGCACCATCGCCCAGCCGCCGTCGGAAGCCAGCGGGCGCATCCCCGCCAGTCCGCGGTGACGTCACGGCCGGTAGGCCTGCCCGTGTGGTGCGACCCCTGCCAGTCGGCCGACCACCTCATGGTGCACTGACGTGAGGCTACGCCGCCTCGTCTTCCTGGCTGTCAAGAATGCGGCGGATCTTCGCTATGTCCAGAGATTGGTTGCCCCATTGGACTTCCAACTCGTACAAAGCGCGGCGGCAGTTGTCACACATGACTCCTCCACGGCTGCCCGGAAGGATTGGATACTGCCATAAGCGACGGACAGATCGGCGCTTCGCCGTCGAAGCCACCAGGTCCCAGCCCCTCACGGGCGAGGTCGTGAAGGAGTTGGTGGTAGCTGGAAAGGGCCAGTGCCGGAAGCTGATGCAGGGAAGCCAGCGTCGCATGCGGCCGGTCCACGCGGAACAGAGCCAGCAGAGCATGGTCTTCCAGGGCATCGTTAAGGGTGCGGTAGATGCCGACCGGACACTCCCTCACGAGAGCTTGGGCGTAGAGGCTCAGGTGGCCGAGCGGTGTTTGGTTTCCGGCACGCCGCCAAATATTGACTGTATCCAAGTGGTCCACGGCGACCCTCGATTCACTAGATCTGGATGGTACCGGCGCCCCCGATCGTCAGCCCCACTGTTGTATTGATTATAAACCTTTAAGGTCACACTTCAACGGCAAATTAGCTTTAAATGTTCTGCTTGCTATATGGGAGTGTCGCATCAATTTGGCCCTTGTCCGAGCTCCGATAAGGTGAACCCATGTTCATCGACGTTCCTGCACCCGACGGCACAGCCGAAGCCCTGGTGGCCCGCCCTTCCACCGGGACAGGCACTTTTCCCGGAGTCATCCTGTACATGGATGCCTTCGGAGTGCGGCCCCGCATCGAGGACATGGCACAGCGCATCGCCGACTGGGGCTACGTTGTCTTGGCACCCAACGTTTTCTACCGCGAAGGAACCGTCACCGATCTTGCGCCGACCGCCGACATGACCACCCCTGACGGGAGGGAAGCTGCAGGCAAGGAGGCATTCCCCCGCGTTGGCCGACTGACATCCGACAAGGCCCTACGGGACATCCAGGGCTGGGTTGCCGCGCTCGCCGCCCTTGACGGCGTGGGATCCGGCCCCATCGGCACCACCGGGTACTGCATGGGCGCCCGCTTGGCCGTTCGCACTGCCACTTCACACCCACAAGCAGTGGCCGCCTGCGCCGGCTTCCACGGCGGCGGGCTGGCCACCGATGCGCCGGACAGCCCGCACTTGGGACTGGCCGATGCGCGTGCGGGGTTTGTGTTCGGGCACGCGGACCACGACCCCAGCATGGCCCCGGATGCAGTGGCACGTCTGGGGGCAGCTTTGGAGGCAGCAGGGCTGGCAGCCTCCAACCACATCTATGAGGGCGCCCCGCACGGCTACACCATGGCTGACACGTCCGCCTACCATCATGAGGCCACCGAGCGGCACTTCCAGGAGTTGCGTGCCCTTCTCGATGGGGCCCTCAAGGGTTGAGTTCCTCCGATGGCGGCCGGGCGTCGCTGGCTACGGTCCCGTGCGATATTCCGGACCTTGAACAGCGCCTTCGTCGTGGAGCCGCTGCAGGAGATCGCCGGATCATCGGGCTCGTTGGCCCTCCTGGAGCTGGAAAATCCACTCTCGCCGAGCGCCTTGCCGAGCACTTTGGCCACGAGGGTGCCATTGTTCCCATGGACGGTTTCCACCTCGCCAACAGCATCATTGACGGGACGCCATTGCGGCAGCGCAAGGGGGCCATCGACACGTTCGACGTCGGCGGGTACCTTTCCCTGCTGCGTCGGCTGCGCCACAACGACGAAGACGTCATCTATGCACCTGCTTACCGACGCGGTCTTGAAGAGCCCATCGCGGCGTCCATAGCCGTTCCCCAGTCGACGGCCTTTGTCTTCACCGAGGGCAACTATCTCCTGGCTCAGCAGGGCCGCTGGCGGGAAGTCCGCAGCTACTTGGACGAAGTATGGTTTGTTGACACACCACGGGAAATCCGTCTCCCCCAGCTCATCCAGCGGCATGTAGCCTCGGGAATGGAGCAGGCCGCCGCTGAAGCCTGGGCACTTGGTCCTGACGAAGCCAACGCAGAGTACATCGAATCAACCAGGATTTTCGCGGATCTCGCTGTCAGGTGGTGCTAGGGTCTCGCAAGAGGTGGATACAGGCCTGACCCGGCCGCACCCCGGCGATTGCGGACATGGATCCGCGCCTTTACCCGCTGGCGGAACAGGACTTCGACATCCTCAGCATCGACATCGTGGTCAACACCCACCTCCATTTTGACCACTGCGGAGGCAATCACCTCTTCGGCGGAAAGCCCTTCTACGTCCAGCGCCAGGAACTCGACGATGTCCGGAACCAGGACGACTACACCATCCGTGAATGGGTGGCCCTGCCGGTGGACATCCACGCATTGCGGTGCAACGATTCCACATATCAGGTGCGGGCTTTCCGCACCCTGCTTCCGGTGCGCCGATCCAGGTGCGGGGACAGTTGGAGGTAAGTCAATGTCTGACACGGACAACGATCGCCCGGTTCCACCTCTCGACCAGGCAATAGAGCACTACCACCAGGCGCTCAACGCGTTCGTCACAGGAGACCCGGCCCTCCAGAAAAAGATGTTTTCCACTCGCGAAGACGTCAGCCTTGCGAACCCTTTGGGCCCACCTCGGCGGGGCCGCGCCGAGGTGGAAGGCATCATGGACAGCGCTGCAGCCGTCCTGCGGGACGGGGAACCGATAACCTTCGAACGGATTTCACTCTGCGCCGGCACGGACCTTGCCTTCATTGTCGAGCTCGAGTGGGCTCGGGCAAAGGTAGCAGGTTCCACGGAGATGATGCCCATCCCACTGCGTGTAACCACTGTGTTCCGGCTCGAAGACGGGCAATGGAAAGTGGTTCACCGCCACGCGGACACCATCGTCGCGCCACGACCGGTCCAATCCATCATCCAGACGTAGGGCGCTTGCTTCGTGCGTTTCACACCGCCGGCGGGAGGCTGGTTAGGCTGGGTGGATGGCGACAGTTATCCTCGTGCGGCACGGCCGCACCACAGCCAATGCCACGGGACTGCTGGCGGGCCGGGCTCCCGGTGTGAGCCTTGATGAGATAGGGCGCGACCAAGCGGCCCTGGCCGGGAATCGGATCGCGGCCGTCCCGTTGGTTGGAGTCGTATCCAGTCCCCTTGAGCGCTGTTTGCAAACGGCCCAACTTATCGTGGACCGTCAGGTCGGCTCGCCGTTCGCTGGCGTCGATCCCGATCTCACCGAATGTGATTACGGCCAGTGGCAGGGCCGCACGCTCAGTGAGCTTGCCCACGAGGAATTGTGGCCCGTCGTACAAACGCAACCATCCGCCGTCGTCTTTCCCGGCGGAGAGTCCATGGCGGCGATGCAGGCCCGTTCGGTGGCTGCGATTCGGCGCCACGATGCAGCCTTTGAAGCAGAACACGGACCAGGGTCCGTGTGGGTGGCCGTCAGTCACGGTGACGTCATCAAGTCAATCCTCGCCGATGCACTCGGCATGCATCTTGACCTGTTCCAGCGCATTACCGTCGGCCCGGCCTCCGTATCGATCATCCACTACGGGGCCAACCGGCCGAGCGTTCACGCGACCAACACCGAAGCGGGTGACCTGGGGTGGTTGTCGAAGGGCATAGTGAGCGGTGATGCTCCGGTGGGCGGCGGTGCCGGGCAGAGAACGCCCTGAACGCCCTTGTGCCTAGAATGTTGACATGCCTACGCGCGTACACGAGTTCGACTGGCCTGACCGGGTTGTGATTGGAACCATCGGCCGCCCGGGCGACCGAACGTTCTATCTGCAGGTGAGCGCGGGGAAGCGCATAGTGAGTATCGCCTTGGAGAAGCAACAGTCTGCCCTGCTCGCCGAGAAAATCGATGAAATTCTTGACCAACTCAGCACCGTCGAGGGCAACCCTTTCAGCGTTCCCAAGGGCACCCCTGTTGAACTGGTGGACAACGACCCGCTCGAGGCTCCCCTGGAGCAATTCCGCACCGGCGCCATGAGCCTGGGGTGGGATCCCCAAACCGCCCAGGTGGTCATCGAGGCCTACCCCATCACCGACGTCGAAACGGATGACGACGACGAACCAGTTGACGGGAACGACGCCGACTTCGAGGAAATGATGTTGGTACGAATGCCGGTCGGTACCGCCCGCGCGTTCGCCAAGCGCACGCGCGAGATCGTGGCCGCGGGGCGTCCGATGTGTCCGCTCTGCGGTTTTCCCGTGGACCCCGACGGCCACACCTGCCCAACTCCCGAGCCCTGATGCCGGCACCGGACCTGGTGGCCGCCGAGCTGACGCTGACCGGCCGCATCACGAGCGCCTCGAACGCCACGTTTTTGGGCAGCATCGGCGACGTGCAGGTTGTCTACAAACCCATAGCAGGCGAAAGCCCGTTGTGGGATTTTCCCCACGGCACACTTGCCCACCGTGAATTTGCTGCCTACCTGGTCTCCCAGGTCTTCGGCTGGGACATCGTGCCGCAGACCTGGCTGCGCGATGGCCCCCTTGGCATCGGCATGGTGCAGCTCTGGCAGGAGCAGGACCCCGCACACAATGCCGTGGACCTGATTGACGCCAACGAGGTGCCAGGCACGGGCTGGAAGCAGGTTCTCGAGGGGCAGGATGGAAACGGGCGCGTGGTGGCACTCGTCCATGAGGACACGCCGGCGCTCAGGCGTATGGCGGTATTCGACATTGTGGCCAACAACGCAGACCGCAAAGGCAACCACATTCTTGCCATGACGGACGGACATCGACACGGCGTGGACCACGGGCTCACTTTTCACAGCGAATACAAACTGCGCACGGTGCTCTGGGGATGGCTGGGAGACGCCCTGACAGTCGAGGAACGCGACGGCGTTGAACGTGTCCGCACGGCACTTCAAGCCGGGCTCGGCCGGAAATTGGCGGACTTGCTCAGCCCTGAGGAAATCGCTTCGCTCTCAGCCCGCTGCGACCGGTTGCTCCGGGAAGGGCAGTTCCCGGCTCCGGGCGGAGAGATGTCCGCAGTGCCTTGGCCGCTGTTCTAAGACAAAAACAGGGTGCCCCGAGAGGGCTTGCTTATGGATCGTCGTTCAGCTCGGACTTCTATGCGGCCAGCAGGTCCAGCCATAACGGATCGCTATGTAGCTACATAAAAGTGGTCTTTGTGTGACCCACACCTCACGGATTAGTTTGATGTCAGAGGCCAGTCGGCAGAGCTGCACGAGCACAAAATACTCGTGCAAAGGAGCTCAAGCAGGTCCAACCGGTCAGACAACCCGAGATCCGTTCCACAGCTCGCGCAGAACCGGAAGACCGCTTCTCACCCATCGCCACGGAGACGAAATGACTAATACCACTCTTCCTAAGAAGACACCGGCCAGAGCGGCAATCGCCGCCTGGATCGGAACCACGCTGGAGTACTACGACTTCGCCGTGTACGGCACCTCATCGGCGTTGATCTTCAACGTTCTCTTCTTCTCTCCGGAGCTGCCCCAAGGCATCAGTGTCCTGCTCGCCATGATCACCTTCGCGGTGGGATACGCAGTACGCCCCCTCGGTTCGCTCATCCTGGGACCCATGGGCGACCGTTTCGGCCGCAAGTTCGTCATGATGATCACCCTGTTCGGCATTGGCGGTTGCACCTTCCTGATCGGCTGTCTTCCGACGTTTGCCCAGGTCGGCGCCCTCGCCCCGATCCTCCTCGTGCTGATCCGCGTCATCCAAGGGCTCTGCCTTTCCGGCGAGCAGGCAAGCGCGATCAGCATGAGCCTGGAACACTCGTCCGATCGCCGCCGCGGGTTCATCACCAGCTTCACCACGCTGGGCGCCTCGACCGGCACGCTCCTCACACTGCTGGTCTTCATCCCGATCGCCGCCATGCCCAAAGAGCAACTGCTGACTTGGGGCTGGCGCATCCCGTTCTGGCTCTCCGCCCTGGTGGTAGTTGTGGCCTTCCTGATCCGCCGCCACGTCCAGGAGCCGCCGGAGTTCATCAAGAACCAGTCGCTCAACGTGAACCAGTCTCCGCTCAAGCACCTGCTGCGCTTCCACTGGCGCGCCGTCCTCCGAATCGTCTTCTGTGCCATCATCGCCGGCACGAGCTACATGATGCAGACATTCTCCGTCGCCTTCGGAACCACAGGCTACGGACTGGACAAGCCAACCATGCTCCTCACCACCACAGTCTCGGCCGTCATCGCCCTCGCGATCACCCCGGTCGCAGGGTACCTCGTAGACAAAATCGGCCGCAAGACGATGTTCCTCCTCGGAACGGTTGGCGTAGGCATCACGATGGTGCCCTACCTCTGGTCAATCACCACCGGCAACTGGGCGCTGATCTTCATCTTCGGCATCATCAACTACTCGCTCTTCTACTCGATGGTGAACGCCTCCTGGCCGTCGTTCTTCTCAGAGATGTTCCCCAGCCGCTTGCGAGTCTCCGGCCTCGCCCTCGGCACCCAGATCGGCTTCGCCGTCTCGGGCGTCATCGGCCCCGTCCTCTCCACCGCACTCGCAGGCCCCGACCTCAAGGGCTGGGTCGGGCCGTCCATGATCGCACTCGGTTTCATGGTCATCGCCGGAGCCTCAGCGCTCACCGCCAAGGAAACCACCAAGTTCACCCTGAAGGAGCTCGACGAGGTGCACCAGAGTGAGCGGGAAAAGGCTGTCGTAGCCGCCGCGACCGTACTGCCGGGCAACGCCCCGCGCGATCTTGCCGCTCCGTCCGGCGCAGAGAAGTAGCGGATCCGATGTCTTTTTCCGACTACACCACTGCTTTGGTTACCGGTGCTTCCACCGGTATGGGTGCAGCGATCGCCGAGCGTCTGGCCAAGCGTGGCCTGACGGTGCACGCCGTGGCCCGTAACGAGGAACGCCTCGCTGAACTGGCCGAGCGCACCGGAGCCATCCCGCACGTGGTGGACCTGACCGACACCGCCGCCCTGGCCGCCGCCGTGGGTGAGCTGAAAGTCGATGTCCTGGTCAACTGTGCCGGGGTCTCGCGTCCGGGCAACATCCTGGATTCCTCCGAGCAGGACATCGACGAACTGGTGGACGTGAACCTCCGCGGCCTGCTCCAGCTCACCCGCCTGGTCCTGCCGGGCATGGTGGAACGGGACCTGGGCCACGTGGTCAACATCAGCTCCATCGCCGGGGTGTACAACTTCTACGGCCACACGGTCTACCACGCCACCAAGGCTGCCGTGCACCAGATCTCCCGGCAGCTGCGGAACGACACCGTGGGCAAACGCATCCGCGTCACAGAGATCTGCCCGGGCCGGGTGGAGACCGAGATCTTCGGCCGGAACATGGGCGGCACCCCGGAGGCCATGGAAGAAGCCTGGCAGACCTTCTACGAAGGCTACGAGTCCCTCACCACGGACGACATCGTCAACGCCCTGGACTACGCGATCGAAACCCCGCGCCACGTGAACGTGGGCATGCTCGAACTCATGCCCACCTTCCAGGTCCCCGGCGGACTGACCTTCGACCGGCGCTGATTCACCCAGCGCCGGAACAGGTTCCGGTGGCACACACTCCCGTCACCGGAAAACACAAGCTGGCGGCCGCGTTCCCGCGGCCGCCAGCACCCGTATTAACAGCACTACCGCGCGAACTGGTCCCGAAGGTCCGTCTTTCGGATCTTCCCGCTGGCCGTCCGGGGCATCTCGTCAACGAACACCACAGTTTTGGGGATCTTGTACCGTGCAAGTTTTCCGCTCAGGTGGGACCGCAGTTGCTCCTCGGTCAACGTGTTGCCCTCCTGCAACGTCACGACGGCTTTGGGCACCTCTCCCCACGTCTGGTCCGGAACGCCAATGACGGCAACGCTCCCCACCGCCGGCAGCTCCGCAATAGCCGCTTCCACCTCAGCGGGATAGATATTCTCACCCCCGGAGATGATCATGTCCTTGAGGCGGTCGGAGACGAACAGGAAGCCCTCTTGGTCCCGGAAGCCCATGTCGCCGGAACGGAACCAGGTTGAATCGGCATAGCTTTCGGCCGAGGCCTGCGGCCGGTTCCAGTACTGCTTAATGACGTTGGGGCCTGAGATCTGAATTTCCCCCGTCGCGCCGGTTGGAGCCAGCCCTCCCAAGGGGTCCGCAATCCGTACGTCTGTAAAGAAGTGCGGGAGGCCCGCGGATCCGGCTTTCTCCTTGGATCTGGAAACAGGAAGCATTGTTGCTCCCGGCGCAGTTTCGGTCATTCCGTAGCAACTGGTAAACCCGATGCCACGCTCTTCATATGCGTCCAGCACCCTGCGGGGAACGGCAGAGCCGCCGCACGTGAGCTTGTCCAGGGAGGTCAGGTCCGCCGCCGCCCAGTCCGGATGGTCGCAGAGCATCTGGAAAGTGGTGGGGACACCATTGAGCGTGGTGACTTTGTACCTGGCCACCAACCCAAGGACACGGCCGGCGTCAAACTTCGCTTCAAGCACCACCGTGGCGCCCTTGAGCAGCATGGGCAGCAAGCCCATGTCCAGGGACGCCACATGGAACAGCGGCGAAATCATGAGTGCCACATCGTTCCGGTTGAGATCCATGTCCACCACCGTGTTGATGCAATTCCACGTGATGTTGCCGTGGGTCAACAGCGCACCCTTCGGCTTTCCGGTGGTGCCCGAGGTGTAAAGGATCATGGCGCTGTCGTCCAGGGTAATGGCCTCATCCAGCGGCGTTGCGGGCGCTGCCGCGATCGCCGCTTCGAAGAGTTCGACGCCGGATGGCAGCTTAAGGGCTGAAGGTTCAGCGCCGCCGTCGAAAGCCACAATGAACCGGTGGGTGACTTCGGTGTCCTGCGCGGCAGCTGCGGCCACCTCTTCGAGTGCGACGGCGTTGACCACGAGCCGGGCGCCGGAGTCCTGCAGTTGGTATTGCAGTTCCGGGGCGGCCAGTCGCGTGTTCAAAGGGACGAAAATCGCGCCGAGCAACCCGCAAGCGAAAAACGTCTCCACGAAGGAAGCATGGTTTTCGCCAAGGTAGGCCACGCGGTCCCCGTGAACCACTCCCCTGTCCTTCAAAGCGTTGGCCAAACGGTCGGTGCGCTCCGCGAGCTCCGCGTAGCTCAGGGTCTGGTCGCTGGAAACCAAAGCCGTCTTGGTTCCCGACTTGGAGCGGCGGCGGTGCAACCAGGATCCAACTCCGTTGTTGTCCATGGTTCTTCTCCTAACTGACCGTAGAGAGGTCGTTGTTCTTAGACTCCCGCGTCAGCAGGATGAAGACAATCGAGACAAAGGACATGGCTGCCAGGAACACCACCACGGGGACGATGCTCTGGCCTGCGTCCTTATAGAGCCCGGCGACAATCCCTGGTGTGAACCCTGCACCGATCAACGTGGCCAGCTGGTAGCCGACGGCTGCACCGGTATAGCGACTGGTGGTGCCGAACTGTTCCGACACGAACGCAGCAAGGGGACCGTACAGCGATGAATGCAGGATCAAAGCCACGGTGAATGCCAGGAAGATCAGCGCCACGTTGCCTGAACTGAGCATCCCGAACATCGGGAACAGGTAGAGGATGAACAGCGCCAAACCGGTGACCATCACCGGACGTCGGCCGAAGCGGTCGGACAACCTGCCACCCAGCAGAACGAAAAGGATGGAGAGGGCTGAGGCCCCCGCGAAGGCGTAAAGCACGCCCTGCTGCGGCGCCCCCTTGGACACAGCGTAGGTCACGGAAAACGTAGGCAGTACCACTTGGAGGCCAAACCCTGCGGCTCCGGCAAACATAATCATGATGAGTGACTTGGGGCGCTTCAAAACCTCCACCAGCGGGATCTTGCGCTTGGTGTCCAGGGCACTTTCCTTGGCCACTGCTTCGGCGAAGATCGGGCTTTCGGAGACCCTCAGCCGGACAAACATGCCGACGATCAAGAGCACGAAGGACAACAGGAACGGCACGCGCCAACCCCACGCGAGGAAGGCGTCCTGGGGAAGCGCCGAGAAGATGCCCATGACAATCGTGCCGAGGACAGCGCCTGTTGGTGCGCCGGCGTTGACGAACGATGCCGCGAAGCCGCGCCGCTTGGGATCCGAGTGTTCCAACGCCATGAGGGCGGCCCCACCCCACTCACCGCCCACGGCGATGCCTTGGCAGACCCGCAGGATCACCAGGATCACGGCGCCCCATGGGCCAATGACACCGGCTCCCGGAATCAGTCCGATCAAGGTGGAGGCGACGCCCATCATCGCCATGGAAATGATCAACATTCCCTTGCGGCCGACGCGGTCTCCGAAGTGCCCGAAGATGATGCCGCCCAAGGGGCGGGCAACGTAGCCGGCAGCGAACGTCGCATAGGCGGCGACGACTCCTACCCACTCATCTGTTCCGGCGAAGAAGACCTTGGGAAAGGCAACCGCTGCGGCCGTTGCGTACAGCAGGAAGTCGTAGAACTCGATGGTGCTGCCCAGATAGCTGGACATGATGACCGTGCGTGCTTCTTTGCGTTTAGCGGCCATGCTCGATGGTGCGAGCGCAGTGTGTCCTGACATGGCTGTTCCTTGGGAGAGGAGGGAATGTTGGTTGGCGATGCGGCTTACTTGTAGAAGCGGGCGAGGAATTCGGCCACAACGGCGGGTCGTTCCTGGCCTTCGATTTCAATGGTGGCGTTGACCTTGATCTGGGCGCCGCCCTCGACCTCAGTTACTTCCGCGATGGAGCCCTGCATGCGTACTTTGGAGCCGACCTTGACGGGTGAGGTGAAGCGGACCTTGTCCAGGCCGTAGTTGACCTTCGTGGTGACGCCTTCGACGTCGAACAGTTCGCCCCAGAACGGGATGACAAGGGACAAGGTGAGAAAGCCGTGCGCGATGGGTGCACCGAACGGTCCGTCCTTGGCGCGCTCCGGGTCGACGTGGATCCACTGCTGGTCATCCGTGGCGTCTGCGAACAGATTGATCTGCTGCTGCGTGATTTCGCGGTAGTCGGTAGCGCCCAGGTCCTTGCCGGACAAGGTGAGCAGGGTGTCGAAATCGACGACAAGATTGGGCATGGTTGCCTCCTGGTAAAGGTGTTATTTTCTGGAAAGCTGGTGTTCAGCGAGTAAACGCACCGGACTATTTGGTAAAGGCACTGGCGCCCGTGAGGGCGCGGCCGACTATAAGGGCATTGATCTCGTGGGTGCCTTCGTACGAATAGACGGCTTCCGCGTCCGCATGGAAGCGGGCGACGTCGGCGGCGAGCGTGATGCCGTTGCCGCCGACGACTTCGCGGGCCAACGCAACCGTCTCGCGCATCAAAAGGCTGGTCTGCATCTTGGCCAAGGCGGAGTCCTGGTCCCGGTAGCTGCCCCGGGCCTGTTGCTCGGTCAAGCGGACCACCAAGGACAGCGATGCCGTGATGTTGCCGAGCATCCGTGCCAGCTTCTCCTGTACCAACTGGAAGGAACCAAGCGGCCGTCCGAACTGCTGGCGTTCCTTGACGTAAGCCAGGGCCGCTTCGAAAGCACCGGCCTGGATGCCCGTCGCTATCCATGCCACGTCCGAACGCATGGCCCGGAGCATGGCGGCGACGTCTTTGAAGGAGTTCACGTTATGCAGGCGCATGGCCTCCGGCACCCGAACTCCGTGGAGGGTGATGTGGGCGTTCTGCATCATCCGCAACGATGTCTTTCCATGGATTTTCTCCAAGCCCACTCCAGCCGCGGATCGGTTCACAAGGAACCCCTTGACTTGGCCATCGGCCACATCGCGGGCGAACACACACAGTACGTCCGCTGTTGAAGCGCCCCCGATCCACCGTTTGGCACCGTCCAGAACCCAGCTACCGCCGTCGGATTCCGTACCGCCGCCAGAGCCAGGCTCGAAGCGTGCGGTGGTGGACAAGCCTCCAGCGATGTCCGAGCCGTGTTCCGGTTCTGTCAGGGAAAAGACGCCCTTGAGCGTGAAATCGATGACCTTGGGCATCCACCGCTGCTGCTGCTCTTCGGATGCGCCAACGCGGATGGCCGTGCGGAACAGTCCTGCCTGCGCCGTGTACCACGTGGCCAAAGAGGCATCGGTACGGGCCAATTCGAAGATCCGGAAGCCCTGGTAGATTCCCCGGGCCGGCGTCTCGAAGGGTTCCATCAGCCCAAGGTCCACCAGTGGCTGCACCAGTTGCCCGGGGAATTCACCGCGTTCCCAGTATTCGGCCAGCAGAGGCTTCGCTTCCGCGTCGAGAAAATCGCGGAGCCGGCCCAGCACCTTGCGTTCGTCGGCGGTGAGGAGCGCTTCGGCGTCGTACCAGTCCGCGGCTGTGTAGAGCCGGGCACCCAAGCCCGGTTCCGCCGTCGTCATCGTGCCCATCTCAGCTGCCCAATCCGAGCAGCCGGACTGCGTTGTCCTTAAGGATCTTCGGCCGGACCACGTCCTTCAACAGGAGGTCGGCGAAGGCGTCCAGCCACTTCTGCGGCGTGATCAGTGGGAAGTCCGTGCCGAAGAGCACTTTGTCCTGCAGCACCGAGTTGGACAGGCGCACCAGCGATTCCGGGAAGTACTTGGGCGACCACCCGGAGAGGTCGATGAACACGTTGGACTTGTGGGTTGCGATCGAGTTGGCTTCATCCTGCCATGGCACCGACGGGTGGGCCATGATGATCTGCAAGCCAGGAAAGTCGGCAGCCACGGCATCCAGCAGAAGCGGGTTCGAGAAAGCCAGCTTGATGCCATAGCCACCGGGAAGGCCGGCGCCCATGCCGTTCTGTCCGGTGTGGAAAATACACGGCAGCCCCAATTCCTGCAGCGTCTCCCACAGTGGATAGAACTGTTCATTGGACGGGTCGAATCCTTGGAGCGAGGGGTGGAATTTGAAGCCCTGCGCGCCAAGCTCGACGGCCTGGTGCTTCGCTCCGGCGATCGCGTCCTCGCCGGTGCGTGGGTCGACACTGCCGAAGGGAATCAGCACATCGTTGTTCCGCGCGGCTCCCGCGATCAAATCCGGGATGCTGTTGGGCTCGTGCCCGAGTTGGGTCCGAGCGTCGACGGTAAAAACGACGGCGGCCATGTTCAGTTCGCGGTACAGCCCGGCAATCGTGTCCAGCGTTGGGGTCCGGTCCGCGGATTTGAAGTACTTGGCCGACGCTTCCGTCAGCGCTTCCGGAAGGGAGCCATGCCCGCAGCTGTCCACTTCGACATGGACATGCATGTCGATCGCATCCAGTTTCGAAGCGTCGACGCCAAGTTCATAGCGCCCCATGGTCAGCGGGCCTGTGCCGGTTCGGGCTGAAGGTCTTCAGGCAAAGGCAGGACCTTTTCTCCATAGCTTTGCAGGACATCGGGCCCGAACAGCGTTCCAGCGTTATCGCGCAGCGCTTCGTAGCTCCAACCGCCCTCGCGGTATTCGGTTGTGGCCGCCGTCGGATGGGTCCAGACCTGAAGCCTGTCGCCGCCGGCACCGATCGCCTGGCCGGTGATTCCCGCCGCGTCGTCCGAGGCGAGGAAGGCAACCAGCCCGGCGACATCGTCGGCCGTTCCGAACCCGAGGTCGTGGCGGAAGAAGGACGGCATCGACTCGCCCCGCTCCTCAGCCTCAACGGCTTTCTGGAAGTACGGAACGGTCTTGGTCATTGCCGTAGCGGCCACCGGAATCACGGAGTTGACGGTCACGCCGGCCTTCTTCATTTCCAGCGCCCAGGTACGGACCATGCCCACGATTCCCGCCTTGGCGGCGGCATAGTTGGTCTGCCCGAAGTTGCCGCGCTGGCCCGTGGGCGATCCGATGGTGATGATCCGGCCGGGGATGCTGTTCTCCTTGAAGTACGCGAACGATTCCCGGACGCAAGTGAAGGTGCCCTTGAGGTGAACGTGGATGACCTGGTCGAAGTCCTCGTCGGTCATCTTCAAGAGGCTCTTGTCCCGGAGGATGCCTGCGTTGGTGACCAGGATGTCCAACCGGCCGAACGCCTCGACGCCACCGGCCACCAGCGCCTTGGCGGCGTCCGTGGAGCCCACAGGAACCACGACGGCGGTGGCCCGCCCGCCGTCGGCCTCGACCTGCGCGACGGCTTCGGCAGCGGTCGCGGCGTCCACATCGTTAATCACGACGGCGGCACCTTGGCGGGCGAGTTCCCTTGCGTAAGCGAGGCCAAGGCCCTGTCCGCTCCCGGTGACGATTGCCACCTTGCCGTTCAAACCCATGGCATGCTCCTTCGTGTGCGGTAACCGGACTGGCCGGTGGGGGTCGATCCCACAGCATCGTGAGATCCTTGTCATGTTCAATGAAAATACGCATCATTGAAAAAGTCAACGATTGTTTTTCTTTACTATTGGAGTAGCCATGGGACCGCAGAGTATCGACGTCGACACACCGCGCCTGGCCGCGGCCGAGATCAGCGACGACATGGGTCTGCTGCTTGCGAAGCTGCACGCCACAGGATCCGTCCTCAACAACCGTGCCCTGAGCGACTTTGGTCTGCGCGAACGCTCCTTCTCCGTGCTGACGCTCGCCTGCAGTGGACTGGAGCCCACGCAACGGGAACTCGCGGATTTCCTCACTCTCGACCCCAGCCAGGTAGTCAGCCTCATTGACGATCTTGAGCACCGCGGCCTTGTTGAACGGGCCCAGGGAAAGCAGGATCGCCGGGCCAAGATCATCGTGTCCACCCCGGAAGGCCGCAGCATCCACGCCAAGGCGCGAACCGCCCTGGCGGACTGCGAAAAGACCCAGCTCTCACGCTTGAGCGACGAGGAGAACGCCCAACTGCGCTCGCTCCTCAAGAGGGCACTCTGGGGGTAGCGACCCACCCTTGCTCCGTGCTTGGGTCGTCACGAGCGGGCCAGGGGGCAAGGGCCTACTCCTCGCGGTCGATCTCCAGGTAGCTGAGACCGCTTACGTCCAGCCAATAGCGGGTTGGCGTCTCAACCAACCGCAGGAGGACGCCCTGGCAATCGCGGCAGCGCACCACAATGCCCGGCGCGTCGGCAAACACCATGGCCGCCCCAAAGGCGCGCACCGAACCGCAATGCCGGCAGCGCCCGAGGGCCGCGATGATGTCGATGCGGAAGATTTCAGACAGTGCGCCTGCCGCCGCGTTCCCGTCTACATACGGAATCGGGTCGTGCGGTGCTGCGGCAATGTCCTGATCCTCGGGCTCGGGGAAAGTGAAGTCGTCGGCGCTGTTCACTGGATGCCTCCCGTCCCGCCAAACCGTTCCGTCCTGATCGACTCCGCCGAATAGCCGGCCATCACCAGCCAGTCCGCGACAGTCTCTACGAAGACTGTTTGCCCGCACACAAACACGTTCGGATTCTCCTCAGCCGGAAGGATGCTCGCCAAAAGGGTGCTCGACGTCAGGCGCCCCGGCGCGGACGGCCAGCCCTCCGGCGTCGAACGCGTGTAAACGTAGTCCACCGCCAACTTGGCCGATTCGCGGTCCAGTCGGCGCAGCTCGTCGCGGTAAAGGGAGGTGTCGGGTGACTTGAGGGAATACAGCAGCCGGAAAAGGCATTCATTGCCGGAAGCCTGGTGGGCGCGGATCATGGACATCAGCGGCACTACGCCCGAGCCTCCCCCGATCAGCTGCACGGGATTCTCACTGCTGGGCCGCCAGACGAACCAGCCGCCTACGGGCCCCCGGATTTCCAAACGGTCCCCCACGGCCAGGTCCCGGACGAGGTAGGGCGACACTTCGCCGTCGGGCAGTTCGGCGACTGTGATTTCCAGATGCTCGTCCATGCCGGCCGACGCCACGGAGTAGGAGCGGATGGCCGTATACCCGTCATCGGCGGTGAGGCGGATGTCAATGTGTTGACCCGCCAGGTGTCCCATCAGGCCCTCCACCCGAAGCCGGATAGTCCTGGCGGCGGCGTTTTCGTCGACCCCGCCCACCACTTCAGCGACCTGCCATACGTAGCTCACTGCAGGGGCCTCACGAGTACCGCTCCTCCCGCCACGGATTGCCGTGAAGATGGTAACCATTCGACTCCCAGAAACCCGGAACGTCCTGCGCTGTGAGCTCGAGGCCGTGGATCCATTTGGCGCTCTTCCAGAAATACAAATGCGGAACCAGAAGCCGTGCCGGTCCGCCATGGGCCCGCGCCAGCGGTTCTCCGTCGAATTCCCACGCCACCCATGCCTTGCCGCCGAGGAGATCCCAGAGAGGAATGTTCGTCGTGTAGCCGCCGAAGGAATGCGCCGTGGCAAAGTCGCTGGTCGTTTCGACGTTTTCGAAGAGCGTGTCCACCGAAACACCTCGCCATACTGTTCCCAGTTTCGACCAACTGGTCACGCAATGGATGTCCTGGGTGATTTCCTCCTGCGGCAAGGCCATGAAGTCATTCCAGGACCAGGAATACCGTTGGCCCTCCTCAGAACTGATGAAAAACTCCCACGTGTCCGTGGGGATCAGCGGAGCGGGCCCGGCCGTCAGCACGGGAAAGTCCTTTGTTTCATGCTGCCCGGGAGGCAGGGCAGCATTCTCGGACCGCCGTCCCCTGAATCCGGACGAAATGATACCCATGATGCACCTCCGGAGTGGAGCTCCACCCGGCCAATGGCCGTTGATGCCACAACCATAGGGCAACGGTCGGCCGTGGTCCAGACATCGACCGGAGGCGGCTGCAGGGGTGCTTGTCGCGAGGCCCGGTATTGGCGGACAGGGTGGGCCGGCATTACCTCCCCGAATCAAAAAGACAGGAACCTTACAATTGTGTAGGCTGGTCTTTCAGGGCAAACCGTCCGGGTGGTAGCCACGACAGGTGGGATGCAGATGTCTCTGGTCACTCAAGAGTTTGACGCCCCCGCGGCCGACGTCTGGACCGTGATCGCCGACGGCTGGCTCTACGCCGGCTGGGTTGTCGGCGCGTCCAGGATCCGCGCTGTCGATGCCACATGGCCGGAGCTCGAATCCAGACTCCACCACTCTGTTGGTATTTGGCCGCTGCTGATCAACGACAGCACCCGTGTCACCGCAGTGGAACCAGGCAAAAGCATTGAGCTCCTGGCACGGGGCTGGCCCATGGGGGAAGCCAAAGTGCTTATCACCTTGGAAGCCATCGGGACTAACCGGTGCCGCGTCTCCATGGCCGAAGATGCCGTCAAGGGGCCGGGCAAGATGATCCCGAGACCAGTCCGCACGTCCGTGATCGGCGCTCGAAACCGGGAGACGCTGAAGCGACTGGAGTTGATGGCCAAAGGCGGCGCCGGCAGCAACAACCGGAACACCTGAGGCGGCTGCTCCCCTTTCTACTCCGCGACCAGCAACGCCTGCGGTGCGGCCTGCTTGATTCTGGTTTTGAGCCAGCCGAGCTGGGTTTGGGTTTCCTTCTGGCAGGTTTCGACGGCGGTGAGCAGCTCTTGGTCGCGGAGCGCGGACCGTGCCTGCTCCACCACCGTCCAGGTCATGTCCACGAGGCTCGCCAGAATGTAGACGTCCTGAAGATCCCGCAGCAGTCCCACCGGACCACTTCGCGTTGTGGACAAGCCGTCCGCGTGGAGCCGTTCGGGTTCGTTGCCCGGGGATTCTTCGCCGTACTTTTCAGCCAGCGGGCGGAGGAGGTCCTCGTGGTGGTCGCATTGCTTACTGTCATGGAGCAACCTTCCAACGGTGGTTTCGGGTCTTTCCTACAGGATTATCAGTATCCTTATCATCAGTCCAGGGCGCCGCACCTGATTGAACCGTGTGGAAAACGTGGTTGGAGCGTAGCGTAGGTGATGGGATATTCCGCGAGATGTCCCGGTCCAGGATCCAAGGCCTTCTGTCCTGTCGTCTTGGAGCGCCCGGCCGCGCTGGGGAACGACCTGACGCAATGATTATGCGTTCTGTCGTGGATCAGGGGCATCATGGCTGACGATGAAACTGCTCCAACCCTGGGCAGTTACAGGATCTGTTGCTGGAGAGTCCGGGCTTCTCGGAGTTCCTTCTTGGCCTGACCATCATCTCGGCATCACTGCTGGGAAGCGGGGAGGCCATGCTTTGCGCCATCACCGTTGAGCACGACGGCTCACCCGCCACGGTAGCCAGCAGCACCTCGAAGGCCCGCCGCCTTGACGAAAAACAGTACGCATACGACGACGGGCCATGCCTGACAGCGTTGCGCAGCCAGACCACCGTGCTGGTTGACGATTTAGATGCCGACGAACGCTGGGAGCAATATGCGGCCGCCGTGGCCGGCCAAGGGGTTCGCTCGGTTCTGGCTGTCCCCATTGAAACGCGCACGACTTCACGCGCCGCGCTGAACTGCTACGCACTGAGTCCGGGGGTCTTTGACGAATTCACCGTCGCGGCAGTCCAGCGGCACGCAGCCGTGATCTCGAAAAGCCTGCGGCTCGCGTTGCGGATCCACGTGCCCGAGCCATTCCCGGAGCACCTCCGCTCGGCCCTGCAGTCCCGTGCAGTTGTTGAGGCAGCAGTGTCGTTAATCATGCTGCAGAACCAATGCGGTCGGGAGAAGGCCTCATCCCTTCTGCATTTGGCATCCGTCAACAGCAACCGGCGCCTCCGCGAGATCGCGATCGACATCCTGGACTCCTCCAAGTCGCCCGACGGTCCACCCAGCCCCACCGCAGGCCCGGCATGATGGCGAGCTTCGCACCGCAGGTCGTGCATAGAAGCCACCGACGCCGGCGACGCTACAGCGCGCCGCCCGCCAGGCCGTCGTCGTCCGTTCCGAAGTCCTCGTGGCTGTAACTGGCACGATGCCCATTAAGGCCCTTGGCGTCGAGCGTCTCGTTCAAGGCATGGGCCAGCAAGTCCCGCTCGATCGAGGGAAGGCTCAAAGCCCCGTAAAGATAGGCCTGGACTTCGACAATGCCGGACATGCCACCAACGCCGAAGTACGCCATCCAGACTTGTTCCAGCGTCAGGTCCACCGCCTCGAACGCTATCCTGAAGCGTCTTCGTTGTTCGTCCTCGCCTCCACGGACCGCCATGGCTCACCCCCGGTCACGAACCGAGCCCCGGCAACGCCTCGATTACTTCCTGCGCAATTTCGTGCAGCGGCCGGCCTTCCCTGCTTGATCTGGCGATCAGATGCAGTATGGTCTCTCCCTCGCTCAAGTGAAGCCTGGCCATGATGACTCCCTTGGCTGTGCCATTGGTCTCACGCTGGCTCAGAGTCGCCTTGAGCTGATCACTGAGCATCGCCACGCGCTCGCGGGCCTGGACGTTGATCAGGAAGATCGAGGCCTGCGCGGCAAAGACCTCCAGGAGCTGTATCAGGCGGGGAGAGGAGTACTGGGGCATTTCCCAGTAAATCTTGATGGCGCCAAAGGCGAGGTCACTGGAAAGCAACGGAACGCTCACGCAGGAACGGAACCCCAGATCCGCCGCCGCCGCACACCATTCAGGCCAGCGCCCGTCGGTGCGCAGATCGTCGACCTTCACCGGCTGGCCGGAGGCCCAAGCTGTCAGGCACGGGCCCTGGCCAAGTTCGTATTGAAGCGCATCAGCCCGGGCAACCAGGCTGCTTGTCGAAGCGGTACTGCTGCGCCTGCCGTCGGCATCCATCAGCGACACCCCCGCACCGGAGGCATCGTCGACGGCCAACACGGCGGCGTGGGTGATCAGCCCCAGAGCGCTGGAGACGGTTTCCTCACTAAGGAGCATTTGGGATGCACGCGCAAAAACTCCAACCAATTCATCGGCCAATGGCATTTCAGCTCCCACGGCCAAACCCCTTTCATTGCATCACGAGCCGCCGGACAGGCACGCTCCGACGGGCGTCGGCGTTCGGGGTTGGCATCATTGACCTCACGCAGGGCACCTGGCCGCTCAGAATGCCTCTCCAGTACCAGCCTATAATAAGTATCCTTACAATTACAGATGCCGCGGCCCTGGACGATCGAGGACGAGGCAAAGGGTCCTCACGGCGAAGCAGTGAAAGGCCACGTCGATGCGGTAATCGTTACGCAATGCGCCCTTCCTTGACGCGCCATTTCTCCCCTTGACGCCGCAAGACACCGTGTTTGTTGGCCCGCCCGGGCCCGCCCTAGATTCGAGCCATAGGTCAAGAGTCAGCACGCCAAGGACCGGCTGGTGCTGTGGCAACCCTCAGGCATTGAAGTGGCGGGGTGCTCCGGAAACAGACCTGGCCGCGCCTGCGGCAAGCGAATGTCGAGCCGGCTGTCTGCGGCCCCTGAAGCACGAGGAGCTGCATGAACGCGCCCCAAACAGCTACGCAAACCAGAGTCAGCCTCTTCCAACCCATCACCCTCGGGCACCGCACGTTCGCCAACCGGCTCTGGCTTTCACCGATGTGCCAGTACTCCGCGGAAGACGGCATCCCGGGACCGTGGCACCTGGTCCACCTCGGGGCACGGGCAGCGGGCGGCTTCGGCCTGATCTTCGCCGAGGCCACGGCTGTTTCCCCGGAAGCCCGCATCTCCCTGGGCGACACCGGCCTGTGGAACGACAACCAGGAGCAGGCCTGGCAGGACATCGTCGACTTCGTCCACGAACGCGGCACCAAGATCGGCATCCAGCTTTCCCACGCAGGCCGGAAAGCGTCCCTGCGCTCCCCGTGGGATGCGGTACCGGGCCCCCTGCCTGTTGAAGACGGCGGGTGGACTCCCATCTCTGCCTCCCCCTTGGCCTTCCCCGGATCGCCCGAACCAAAGCAGGCCACCGAAGCGCAACTACGAAGCATCGTGGAAGACTTCGCGTCCAGCGCCGTCCGTGCGCGCGGTGCCGGGTTCGACGTCGTCGAAATCCAGGCCGGGCATGGTTTCCTCCTGCACACCTTCCTCTCTCCTCTCTCCAATGAACGCACGGACCACTACGGCGGCCCGCTCCAAAACCGGGCCAGGCTGCTGTTGGAGGTTGTGGACGCCGTCCGGCAGGTCCTGGGCACCACGGGCCCTTCACTCTTCGTCCGGCTTTCGGCCACGGATTGGCTGGAGAACGGCCTCACTGTCCATGACACTGCCGAAGTTTCGGGCTGGTTGCGGGAGCACGGGGTAGATCTGGTGGATGTTTCCAGCGGCGGCATCCTTCCGGCCGGGATTCCGCTCGGTCCGGGCTATCAAGTGCCGCTCGCCCAGCACATCGGCGCCAAAGCGGAGGTGCCGGTTGCCGCCGTCGGGCTCCTCACGTCGCCGCAGGAAGCCGAAGGGATTGTCGCATCGGGAACTGCCGATGCAGTTTTCGTCGGCCGGGCCGGATTGGCGGACCCGGCGTTTGGGCTGCGGGCCGCGCACGAACTCGGGCACAAGCCGGCAGAACAGCTGTGGCAAAAGCAATACGTACGCGCGATCTGGAAGTAGGGGAATTCCATGAGCAAGTTTGCACTCGGCATTGAACTGGACGGCGATGGAGCCCACCCCGCTGCCTGGCGCCAGGCCAACCACCCACCGACGGAGCTGCTAACGCCAAAGCGCTTCGCCGCCGTCGCGTCGAAGGCCGAAGCCGCCGGCTTCACGTTCGCCACCTTCCGCGACGGCACTGGGCAGGGCAGCCCCAACGTGACGGGCCGCTTGGACACCGTGGAAGTCGCAGCGTTCGTGGCTGCCATGACGGACCGGCTGGCCCTGGTTCCCGCCGTGAACACCATCCATGCGGAGCCATTCCACCTTGCCAACCAACTGGCCAGCCTGGACTGGGCATCGAGGGGCCGCTCAGGCTGGCTGGCCGAGGCGCTGGAGTCGCCGGCGATCGCCGCGAGCTATGGTTCGGAACCGGTCCAGGACCGGAACGTGGTCCAGCGCGAGGCCGCAGAGGTAGTCGCGGCCACCCGTCGTCTATGGGACACGTGGGAAGACGGCGTGTTCATCGCCGACGCCGCCAACAACCGCTTCCTGGACCTGGACAGGTTCCACTACGCGGACTTCAAAGGCGAATTCTTCTCCATCAAAGGCCCGTCCATCACACCCCGCCCGCCACAGGGCCAGCCTGTGGTGTTCGGACGTCCCGCACAGTTGGCTGCTGAGCTGCCCGACGTAGTGGTGGTCAGTGCAGCCACTGTCGCGGGTGTCGCCGCCGCCGCGGCGGAACAACGACGGCGGGGCGACCTTCGCGTCGTGGCTGACCTGGAGGTAGTGCTCGACGCCGGCACCCTATGGGCGGACGAACGCCTCCACGCGCTGGACTCGGCTTCGCCGTGGCCGTCAGCGCCGGACGTCTTGCGCTTTGTGGGGGACGCGGGAGGCCTGCGCGTCCTGCTGACTGAACTGTCCGGCGTCGTGGATGGCGTGCGGCTGCTGCCCGCAGTCCTGGACGCCGAACTGGAAGTGATCACCGCCGAGGTGATCCCGGGCCTCATCTCCAGCGGGGTCTTCGTGCCTCCGGCTGCCGGGACCACGCTCCGGGAATCCTTGGGCTTGCCCGAGCCCGTGAACTCATTCGCCACCAGCAAGGAGCCAGCATGAGCATCGACTACGTCCGTCCGGAGGCCCGCATCCATTTGGCGCTGTTCCAACCGTTCAGCCCCAACTACGACTGGAGCAGGACGGACCGCCTGGAGGACTATTACGACTTCGACAAGTACGCCGAACTGGTCCAGGGCGCCGAGCGGGGTTTGTTCTCAACCGTGTTCCTCGGGGAGAGCCTTCGGCTGCGGGAACACCTCGGGAAACTGAACGACATCGCCATCACGGGGCGTCCGGATGCCCTGGTGTTGTACGCGTACCTGGCAGCGAAGACCACCAACATCGGGCTTGTTGCCACGTTGAACACCACCTACTCCGACCCCGTGGACCTGGCACGGAGACTGGCCACCGTGGATGTGCTGACCTCGGGCCGTGCAGGCTGGAACATCGTCACCACGGACAACGCCTGGACCGGCGAGAACTTCCGGCGCGGCGGATTCCTGCCGAATTCGGAGCGCTACATCCACGCCGTGGATTACGTAGCCGCAGTGCAAGACCTCTGGGACGGCTTCCCGACTGAATCGATCGCATCATCCCGGAGCGCGGCTGCATGGTCTTCCGAACCCTGGCAAGTCCGGCGGGAAGGAAAGTTCAGTAGCATCGACGCCACGCCCCAGGTTCCCGGGAGCCCGCAAGGCCAGCCCGTTTACTTCCAAGCCGGCGACTCGGCTGAGGGTCGTGACTTCGCCGCCCGGCGCGCCGAAGGAATCTTCACGCACCACATCGAATTCGACGACGCCGTCGCCTTCACCGCCGACATCCGGCGTCGCGCCCGCTCCTACGGCAGGCCCGGAGACGACGTCAAGATCTTCCCCGGAGCCAACCTCGTAGTAGCCCGTACCGACGCCGAAGCCATCGAAAAGGCTGCCTACTACAAGGAATTCGCGCTCAACAACCGCGCTGTCCTGCAAGCCATCGAGAGCGTGTGGGGCACGGACCTGTCTGCCCTGGACCTTGACGGTCCCCTGCCTTCCTTCGATCCCGTGGCCTCCAGGCAAAGCCACACCCACGGCATTGTCCACACCGGCCACGAACCCACGGTGAAATCACGGCAATGGCGGGCGCTCGCCGAAGAACGCAACTACAGCGTCCGGCAACTGGTCCATCACCTCTCCGAGCGGCGGGGGTTCGTTGGCTCGGCGTCCACGGTGGCGGATCAGTTGGCGCACTATGTCCGCTCGGATGCCTTCGATGGCCTGAACGTCACCCCGCACGCTTTCCCGGACGGCCTCACCGATGTGGTGGACCTGCTGGTCCCGGAGTTGCAGGAACGCGGGGTTTACCCATCCGAGTATCCGGGCAGCACCCTGCGGGAAAACCTCGGCCTGCCCGAAACCGTAGCCCACCGCGTACCTGGACTCCCTCAAGCCGAACTGGAAGAAGCCGCCTCATGAGCAACCTTAAGTCCATCAGCTTTCTCACGCCCGGAAACTACCCGGACGAGGACCCCCACCGCGGCCTCGAAGAAACCCTCCAACTCTTCGAACTCGGTGAGCGCCTGGGGTACAACGGGGGCTGGGTGAGGCAGAGGCACCTGGAGCACGGTATTTCCTCTGCCACGGTCTTCCTCGCGGCAGCCTCCCAGCGCACCTCACGGCTGGAGCTGGGTACCGGCGTCATCCCCATCGGCTACGAGAGCCCCTTCCGGTTGGCCGAGGACATCTCCACGGCGGATGTCCTTTCCGGAGGCCGCCTCCAGATCGGCCTGAGTGCCGGGACGCCGCCTCACGCGGAGCTTCTGGGAGACAAAGTGTTCGACGGCGACTGGCGCACCTTCGATTGGTCCCACGGACGGATCGAGCGTCTGCTCGAGAACCTGGAAGGCAATTTCCTGGGCGATGAAGACACCGTCATCCATTCGCCCGGGAACGTTCAGCGTCCGCGCCTCCAGCCCTTCAGCCCAGGGTTGCGGAACAGGATCTGGTACGGCTCGGGCTCGGCGAAATCCACGGAGTGGGCGGCCGCACAGGGCGTGAATTTGGTGGTGGGAAATATTGTTTCCGGAGAGTCCAGCGATGTGTTCGCCGAGGCCCAGGGCGCAAACATCTCTCGATACTTGGCCGGTTACCGGGGCACACAGGCGCCGCGTGTCATCGTTGGGCGGGTGGTGGTCCCGCTGGACGGCGCCAGTGTCGAAACGCGGTTACGCTACCGGGCCTATGCCCAGAGTCGGTTCGAACGAACCCTGCAACCGCACGGAGAGCGTCGCACGCTGTTTGCACCGGACCTCGTTGGCACCAGCCAGCAGATCGTCGAGGCGCTCCTTGCCGACCCCGTGGTCGCTGACGCTACCGAACTCCAGATCAACCTGCCCTACGAATTCTCGATCGAGGACTACGTGCAGATCGTGACGGACTTTGCCAACAGGATCGCCCCCGAACTGGGCTGGCTGCCGCAGGTTACGGCCCCGGCGGCGGGATTCAGTCCGGAAACCTCAAGCCTGCCGACGTGACCTGCATCTAGACAAGCCGCCTGCCGTCAGGCTCCAGACGCTTACCCATATGCTTGGGGGTGCGCAGGACAATCGATCGATCAGCGATCTCGACGTAAGGCATCCTCTCGCCCAATTGCCGCTCCAACACAGCCATGTCTTCCACGCGGCGCAGCCAGACCAGGGTCATCAGGGAGTAGATTCCTCCGGTAATGACAACCAAGCGTGTCTCGTCCAGTCCTGCCAGACTGGTAGCAACTACTTCCACTTTTGTGGCCGGCATGCGCATGAAGTACCAGACGCTGACCGGCCACGGTGTATACGTCCGTGCCACTTCGAGCCGAATAACCACCCTCTGATGACCCAGGACATTGGACAGGGCGCCCTTCGCACGAGCCGGACTGATGCTCAGCCACTGAGCCAAATCCGAGACTGAGGCCCGGCCATCAATCAACAGCAAGCGGATCAACTCGTTCTCCACTTCCGTCGACACAGCCGACGGAGCGGGTCTCAGCAGCGGCACGCTCTGCTCCAATGCCTCGACTTCGTCGCCACGCAGGGATCGCAACCGCCATTTCTGGGCATCGGTGACCAGTCTGATGACACGGTGCGTCCGCGTGCTTTTGATACCCGTCACGGTGGGAATCCTGTCAACAAGAAAGCGCGAGAGTTCAGCGTCACTCCTGCACAGCACCGTGGCAATCAGGTCACGGCCTCCGGCTGTCTGATCAATGGACACCATCTCGGGATCCCGTGCCAAGTCCTGGACGATGGCCGGCAGGGCGGCCGGTTCACCTTCGATCTCAACGATTGCCCCGACGAACCTCGTGCCGGTGCCCAAATATGACGTCATCCACGCCAGGCCGTCGCTCTGAAGCCCGCTCCAACGTCGCGCCAGAGTGACTGCATCGGCTCCAACAATCGGCGCCAAAGCCGTCCAAGGTGCCCTCGGCCGCACCTGCAAAGCATGCAATAAGCGCAAATCACGCTGGTCCAGATCGAAATCCTGCATGCAACGCCCGCTTGTCTCGATTTCCTGCATTCTCCGTGAATTCAATCATGTGCCCTTTATGTTTGGGGCCACTTCCTCCCCAAACATCAAGGTCCGCCATGTCCCACCAGGCCCTCACCGAAGTCCACTGTTTTTCTGCCGCCGTTGACAGGCAGCTGCTGACCCTCGTCCGGCGAGGAACGCCGACGGCGTTCGACGAACTCTATGGCCGCCACAAACGAGTCGCTGAATCCATGGCGCGAAGGGAAACCGACAATGCCAGTGACGTCGAAGACGTCGTGGCCGAGGCTTTCCTCTCCGTGTTCCGTGCCCTGAGCGCTGGCGGTGGACCACGTGAAAACTTCCGGTCCTACCTCCTGACGACAACGCGACGGATTGCGCATCAGCACAACATGCAAGCAAGGCGCCGCACAACAATCGCCCACGACCCGGCCTTGAAGCCGGCATACCCAGGATGGGACGGCATGATGGCCGAAGTTGAGTCGATCATGCTGTTGAGGGCACTCCGGTCTCTTCCCCAACGGTGGCAAACAGTGCTGCGGTGCATCGACCTGCAGGGAATGAAGCACGTTGAGGTAGCCCGGCACGTCGGCGTCAGCCCAAACGCAGTTGCGTCATTGTTGATTCGGGCCAGGGAAGGCCTGCGTCAGGCCTACCTTCAGGAACATGTGCCAGAGTCAGCGTCCAAGGACTGCGCCCGAGCCTCACGTCTTCTCGGACGATTTGTTCGGGACGCCCTCAACGCCTCCGAACTGAAACAGACGGAGAACCATCTCACTGTTTGTAAGGGCTGTGCCAGTACATTGTCGGACCTTCGGGAGCTGGAGGGTGCCATGAGGACCGCGCCTCGACTTCGCCGAGCGCTGGAACGGCGTCGTTGACCTGACGGTATCTGCAACCGGCTCGACCAGGGCGGACGAAGGCAAGGAATCCCAACTGTGCCTGAAGATCCCGCACAATCATGTCCATGGCCGGAACCTTCGGCCACTTTCCAGCAGACCCCGCCAGGGCCATCATTGGAAGTACAGAGACCTGCGATTCGGATCGGAGGCTGCCATGATCCAGGCCCTGCTCTGCAAGCTGAACATACGCCATGAATGGCACGTTGAGCATGCCGAAGACGGAACCATCTACAGACGATGCCGTCGTTGTGGCAAGGACGACGACGAACGAAGCAAGGGGCCCCATGGTGATTTCAGTTCCTGGGCAGGTCCCTCAGCTGGAAGCGGCTGAAGCCGGCTACTGCTGGACCGTCCACCGACCCGGAGAAATCGACCCGCCGAGACGAACTAATTTGATGATCGGTGATTGGTTGGACCATTCGGCCTCGGGCATATGCACTCGCGGATGGTTTCAGAGTTGCTTCCACCTGCGCAAGAGTCGGGCGCCAAACGTGTTGATGCCTGCTGGTAGATAGCCTCAGTGCCGACCGGGGACCTATGGTCTCGCAGACGTTTAGCGCGACAGGTTCGCCGCAGTCTCCAGCAACTGAGTTTGGCTTACCTCAAAGCGGTAGACGTCCCGGTCGACATCGGTGATCGTCACGATGCTGCCGTCGAAAGATGCGAAGTCTACGACTTCCCGGAGATCGATACGTGCTGTTTCGATGTCGGCTCCAACAAGTCGGATCGATGTCTCAGCCACCAAGAGCCACAAGTCACCTGCCGGAAATGCCGCGACTATATCCTCGTCATTGAAAGGAATCACAGCGGGACTCAGGTCGGGGTTGGCGGGCAGCACAATGACGCTTCTGGCGCTCCAGGCATATGCGGTCTCTCCGCTCCGGCCCACGACGACGTCCCGCCAGCCAGGAACGATGAGGTCCCACGAACGGGTGTCGTCCATGCTGATCGAAAACTTGTCTTCCCGCAGATCACCCGTTGGTGCCTGTCTGAGCCTGAACATGTGGCCGTTCGTTGCAACAGACAGCGACCGTGCTTTCCGGGGCTTCCCGGTCACGAAGTCGGCTCCCCCACGGCCGCCCAACGTGCCACGCCTCCCCCTGGCATCGATATCCACTTCCCGCCGTCCGGTGCTGACACCGCCCACGCTTCAAAAGAGTCGTCAACGGGACAGTGCAAGCTGCAGCCGTCGACGAAATCGATCGTGAGATCGCCGCCTTCGTCGTTCGCAGTCATGGATGAGATGCCTGCTCCCAGAAGATCCAGGAGCGGAGCGCTGTTACTGGGGCGCTGTTCAGGGTCAATGAGCCGATGACCACCTGCGGCATCACGGTAGGAGAACGGCCTTTCGAGCCGGACTTCGACACCTTCATCTGTCAGGATCGTGAAGCCATAATCAAAGCTCACCCTGCTGACTTCCTGATTCCGGATTTCCAGGACCAACGCCTCCACACCTACGTGACTCGACACACAGGACCAACCACTCAGGAAGATCGTACGCGCTTCAAGCTATGTTCCGTCCAATCCTCGAATGGCGGCTCTTCGAAGTGCTTTCAAAACCTGTGCTGAGTGGGCCAAACACTGGCTTGTCCATGGCTGCCATCCGAAATGCCTGGCAACCTCTTGGCCCGTCGCGTCAATTTCTGCCGAACGAATCTTGAGCACCTGTGCGGGGTTTCTAAACCCTCACAGAAACTCCCTAGCCCTTGGGATACTGACTACGAAGAATCAACATCCCACGCATACCTGGCGTACACAACCATGTCGCTGGACCGCTCAATCATCTGCCGGCGCCATGGTCCTTCAAACGACAGCCACAAAATTGAATTGTCAGGCATGATTGCTTCAACGGTTCCAGAACGAACGAACTGGCCCGACCTACGGCGAATCTCCACATTTAAGCCCAACAGACGACTCCATTCAGGCTGCGGATGTAGATCCACAAAACACCTCCTCTGAACGAGGACCGCTGGTCCCCTGCCAGTGCTATTGAGGAGGTGGGGCACCGTGGCGTTGCGAATAGTCGATGATCCCAGCGATCATCCGGCACCCCACCTCCAGCTCGTGTGGCTCCGCCTCACAAAGCCCGTTCTCCCACGCCGTTGTATTCGCTCAGTGGGCGGATGAGTGAGTTGGAGGCCAGTTGCTCCATGACGTGTGCGGTCCAGCCGGTGATCCGGCTGGCAACGAACAACGGCGTAAACGTCTGGGTGTCGAAGCCCATGAGGTGGTACGTGGGGCCGGCTGGGTAGTCGAGGTTTGGCTTGATGGCCTTGGCCTCGTCCATGGCCTGCTCCAGGCCGTTGTAGAGCCCCAGGAGTTCGGGACGTCCGTAATGGGCGATCATCTTGTCCAGGGCGGCCTTCATGGTGGGCACGCGGGAGTCGCCGTGCTTATAGACGCGGTGCCCGAAGCCCATGACCTTCTTCTTGTGCGCCAGGGCATCTTCCATCCACGCCCGGGCCCTGGCAGCGGCGTCTTCCAGTGATTCCTCGGGCCGGATTCCGATTTCGTCGAACGTGTGCATGACGGCCTCGTTGGCGCCACCGTGCAAGGGACCCTTGAGCGCGCCGATCGCGGCAGTCACCGCGGAGTGCAGATCGGACAGCGTCGAGGTGACCACTCGGGCCGTGAACGTGGAGGCGTTGAAGGAATGCTCGGCGTAGAGGATCATCGAGACGTTGAAGGCTTCCACCACCTCGTCCACCGGCTCCTCGCCGAAGGTCATCCACAGGAAGTTTGCCGAGTAGTCCAGCTCGTCCCGCGGCTCAATGACGTCCTGGCCACGCCGGCGGCGTTGGTCGTACGCCACCACTGCGGGCATGGCGGCCCACAAATCAATTGCCTTTTCCTTGTTTGCTTCACGCGAGTTGTCGTCTGCAAGCATGTGCCGGGCACCAATGACCGATACCGCCGTTCTACAGACATCCATAGGGTGGGCCGATAGGGGCAATGAATCAATGGCCCTTTTGACCTCGGAGTCCAGGACACGTCCGTAACGCTCCTTCCCAACCAAATCGTTGAGCTGCCACTTATCCGGGAGTTCGCCGTTCCACAGGAGATACGCCACTTCTTCGAAGCTGCATTTGGCGGCGAGTTCCTGGACCGGGTATCCGCGATACAGGAGGGAGTTGGTGTCCGGGTTGACCTTCGAAACGGCGGTGTAGTCCACCACGACTCCTGCCAGTCCCTTGCGGATCTCCGGGGTCTTCACGGCTTCCTGGATGGTCATCACGACTCCTTAATGCTGAACAGTGACGGCACTTCAAAATTGAAAACGCCGGTATCGAATTGGTTGTATGCCTCGTAATCCACGAGTTCGTAGAGGCGTGCACGCGTAAGCATCTGTGGAACACGAAATTCCTGAGTGCCCAGTCTCTTAATCGTTTCCAGAGTCGCCTCTGCAGCCCCCATGGCAATGCGGAGCAACGTGACCGGGTAGATGACCATATTCACGCCCACTTCCTGGAGCTGGTCCACGGTGAAAAGGTCGCTTTTGCCGAACTCGGTCATGTTGGCCAGGATGGGCACGTCCACGGCGTCGCGGATGGCTTGGAACTCGTCCAGGGTGGCCATGGCTTCGGGGAAGATGGCGTCGGCTCCGGCATCGACCAGTGCTTTGGCGCGGTTCTGGGCGGCTTGGAGTCCTTCCACGGCGCGGATGTCGGTGCGGGCCATGATGAGGAAGTTCGGGTCGCGGCGGGCGTCTGCTGCGGCGCGGATGCGTTTGGTGGCGGTGTCGATGTCGACGACGTTTTTGCCGTCCAGGTGGCCGCAGCGTTTGGGGTTGAACTGGTCCTCGATGTGGCAGCCGGCGAGGCCGGCGTTTTCGAGTTCCTGGATGGTGCGGGCCACGTTCATCGGTTCGCCGAAGCCGGTGTCTGCGTCTACCAGGGAGGGCAGGTCTGTCATGCGGGCGATTTGCCCGGCCCGGGTTGCTACTTCGGTGAGCGTGGTCAGCCCGATGTCGGGCAGGCCGAGGTCGTTGGCGAGGACGGCGCCGGAGATGTAGACCCCGGCGAAGCCCTTTTCCTCGATGAGACGGGCTGAGAGGGGGTTGAACGCTCCCGGGAACTGCTGCACGGTCCCGGAGCTGAGTAGCTCCCTGAGGCGCAGGCGTTTCTGCTCGGGTGTGGTTTTGGAGTACAGCATTTAGAACAGTCCCTTGGGCGCGTTGTTGAGATCGATCACGCCGGGGGCGGCGGTGATGTTGAGCTGGTCCAGTTCGCCGGCGCCCAGTTCGGTGACGCGTTCGACGGCGGCGAGGAACCTTTCGATCTCGGCCTCCTCCACGAGTCCGGCGGCGAGGGTGCGGAATTTGTTGACGTACTGTTCGCGGGCGAACGGCCGGGCACCGAGGGGGTGGGCGTCGGCGACGGCGATCTCATCGGTGATGACAGTGCCGTCCGTGAGCGTGATTTCCACGGAACCGCCGAAGGCTTTCTCCGCGATGTCCAGGGAGTGGTAGCGGCGGGTCCATTCCGGGTCTTCCACGGTGGTGACCTTGTGCCAGAGTTCAACGGTGTCCGGGCGGGCGGCGCGTTCGGGGGCGTAGGAGTCCACGTGGTGCCAGGCGCCGTCCTGCAATGCGACGGTGAAGATGTAGGGGATGGAGTGGTCCAGGGTCTCCCGCGAGGCGGTGGGGGAGTATTTCTGGGGGTCGTTCGCGCCGGAGCCGATCACGTAGTGGGTGTGGTGGCTGGTCTTGATCAGCACCGAGGCCACGTTGGCGGGGTCCGTGGTTTCCGGGTGTTCGCGGTTGAGTTTGCGGGCGAGGTCGATCCAGGCCTGGGCCTGGTACTCGGCGGAGTGTTCCTTGGTGTAGGTGTCCAGGATGGCCCGCTTGGCTTCGCCCTTCTCCGGCAGCGGAACTTCGTAGGAGGCGTCCGGGCCATCCAGCATCCAGGCGATCACGCCGTCTTCGCCTTCGTAGATCGGCACGGGCGAGGTTTGGCCGCGCATGGAGCGGTCCACGGCTTCGACGGCCATTTTGCCCGCGAAGGCCGGGGCGTGGGCCTTCCACGTGGAGATCTCGCCCTTGCGGGACTGGCGGGTGGCGGTGGTGGTGTGGAGGGCCTGGCCCACGGACTGGAAGATGGTCTCCACGTCCAGGCCCAGGAGCGTGCCGATACCGGCGGCGGCCGACGGGCCGAGGTGGGCCACGTGGTCGATCTTGTGCTTGTGGAGGCAGATCGCCTTGACCAGGTTGACCTGGATCTCGTACCCGGTGGCGATGGCACGGACCAGGTCGGCGCCATTGGATCCGACGTGCTGGGCAACGGCCAGGATCGGCGGGATGTTATCGCCCGGGTGCGAATAGTCGGCCGCCAGGAACGTGTCGTGATAGTCGAGTTCGCGAACGGCCACGCCGTTGGCCCAGGCAGCCCATTCCGGGGAAACATGCTCGCTGATGCCGAACACCGAGGCGCCCTTGCCGCCCGTGGTCGGTGCGTGGGTCAGTGCCTGCGCACGGGCCGCGACGATCGGTGACCGGTTCAAGGACGCAATCGCCACCGAGGCGTTGTCGATGATCCGGTTGATCACCATGTCCGTCACATCCGGCGTGACCTCGACGGGATCGGCGGCGACTACGGCGATCTTATGGGCCAACTGCTCCTCACGCGGCAGGTTTTCCTCGGACTTGTACACGCGGACGTGGTTGTTCGTGACCATAAATTCCTCTCGGTATGGCAGTAGCACTGATAAGTATTTGTTGAAGCGGATAAGGACGTGGTCGCGAAAACACATCGCCGTGGGAGTGTTATCCGGCTTGCTCAAGCCGAACGACGGTTCGGCCGGAGACTTGGCCGGCCAGTATGGCCTTCAAAGCGTGGGGCAGTTCATCCAGCTCCACCTCGGCCGTTGCAAGTTCATCCAGATGGGCCGGGCGCAGGTCCTGGCCAAGTCGGTTCCAAAGTTGACGGCGGTCTTTGATCGGGTATCGCACCGAATCGATTCCGACGAGCGAAGTTCCTCGGAGTATGAAGGGGAAGACGGTCGTTCTCAATTCCGCCCCGGACGTGTTCCCCGACGCAGCCACCGTCGCTCCATAGCGCAAGCTGCTCAGCACATAGGCCAATGTGTCACCGCCCACACAATCAACGGCCCCTGCCCAACGTTCGCCGGCCAATGGCTTCGTCGACTCAGCAATTTCACTGCGCGGAATGACCTCAACAGCCCCCAGGCTCCGGAGCCATTCCCCGGCCTCAGCCTTTCCGGTCGAAACCACGACGTCGTAGCCGCGGGCCGCCAGAAGATCAACGGCGACACTCCCTACTCCCCCGGATGCCCCTGTGACCAGAACAGGTCCGTCGCCTGGCCGCAAACCACGTGACTCCAGGGCCTGAACACTTAGAGCAGCGGTAAAACCGGCTGTCCCAATGACCATCGCATCACGGTGTCGAAGGCCTTCGGGAAGCGGAACCACCCAGTCGAGGGGAACACGTGCATACTCGCCGAACCCTCCGTTATGACCAGTTCCAAGGTCATAGCCGTGTACAAGTACACCGAGACCAACAAGATGCCGGCCCTCAGGATGTGTGCTGTGTACAACTGTTCCGGCGAGATCAATGCCAGGTACGAGTCTGGGGAGGCGGGCAACCTTGGCGCCGTGAGTACTCGCCAATGCGTCCTTGTAGTTCAAACTGGACCAAGCGACTCGTATTGTGATGTCCCCCTCCCCCAGCATGTCCTCGTCGAGGTCGTCGTGAATTGCCCAGTCCGTTGACGACTGTCCATGCGTGACGACAAACCCACGAAAACCATCCCTGCGTCGCATGCCCACTCTTTTCACTTGCTATTGGACGCAGTCGCAACCGACTGCATCAGTTGGACGGAAAGTTGTAGGAAGCGCCGGAGGCGTGGTCCGATTCGGGCCAGCGGGAGGTGACGACCTTGCCGCGGGTGTAGAAGGAGACGCCTTCGGGACCGTAGATGTGCTTGTCACCGAAAAGTGATGCTTTCCAGCCGCCGAAGGAGTAGTAAGCCACCGGCACGGGCAACGGTACATTGATGCCGATCATGCCGACGTCAACCGAGCGCTGGAATTTCCGCGCAGCGGCGCCGGAGGAGGTGAAGATCGCGGTGCCATTGCCGTACGGGTTGGAATTGATCAGTGCGATGCCCTCCTCGAGGCTGTCCACGCGGACCACGACCAGCACGGGACCGAAAATTTCTTCGGTGTAGGCGCTCATTTCGGTCCTGACGTGGTCGATCACGGTCGGGCCGACCCAGAAGCCTTCTTCGTGGCCCGGGACGATCAAGTCGCGGCCGTCCACCACCATTGCAGCGCCCGCAGCTTCCGCTTCGGTGATGGTCTTGGTGATGAACGCCTTGGACTCGGGGCTGATGACCGGGCCCATGTCAGCGTCGGGTTCGGTTCCGTTCTTGACCTTGATGTCCTCGGCACGTTCCCGAACCTTCTTAACCAGCGGGCTTGCCGCATCGCCGACGGCGACCGCGACGGAGATGGCCATGCAGCGCTGCCCGGCGGAACCGAAGGCAGCTGCGGCGACATGGTCGGCCGCGTTATCCAAGTCGGCGTCGGGAAGGATGATGGCGTGGTTCTTTGCGCCACCGAGAGCTTGGACGCGTTTGCCGTGGGCTGTGCCGACCTCGGTGATGTGCTTGGCTACCGGAGTTGAGCCGACGAATGAGATACCGTCAACGTCCGGATGGGTCAGGAGGCCGGAGATAGTTTCGCGATCGCCATGCAGGACCTGGAACACACCGTCAGGCAGACCGGCCTTCTTGAACAACTCCGCCAGGAGCATGGCAGCAGATGGCACGTTACCGGAGGGCTTGAGGATGAAGGCATTGCCTGTGGCGATGGCCATCGGCGCCATCCAGAGCGGGACCATGACCGGGAAGTTGAAGGGGGTGATGCCCGCGACGACGCCGATCGGTTCACGGAACGAGAACACGTCGATGCCGGTGGAGACCTGGTCCGAGTAATCGCCCTTGAGCAGCTGCGGGATGCCGCAGGCAAACTCAATCACTTCAAGGCCACGGCCGATCTCACCCTTGGCATCGGAGAGGACCTTGCCGTGCTCGGCCGTGATCAGCTGCGCCAAGTCATCGACGTGACTCGCAACAAGCTCACGGAATTTGAACAATACCGCCGTGCGCCTGGCCAGGGAAACATCTCCCCAGGAAGCGGACGCCTCCTTGGCAATGGCGACGGTGTTGTCGAGGTCTTCACGGCTGGCAAGGCGCAGTTCAGCAGTAATCTGGCCGGTGGCCGGGTTAAAGACCGGTTTGGTGGCCGATCCGTTACCGGGCGCCTCGGTGCCGTTGATGAAGTGGTTGATGATTGTTGAGGTGGTTGTTGACGTCACCATCTGGTTTCCCTTTCAAAGTTTTGCCGGTTTGGCGGGCAAGGCGCCCCATACAAACGATTGACAAGCTGTTCGTACGGGGCCTACGGCACGATGCCTTGACGCAATACAGCGTTGAGCTAGTAGTTCACGAAGACCTTGCGGATGGTTTCGGTGACATCCCAGCGGCCGCTCCATCCCGGCGGAAGAACAATGACGTCTCCAGCAGCCACAGTGTGGGCAACACCGGTCTGGGAGTCTGTGATGTTGGCGGAACCGGCCAGGATGTAGGCCACCTCCGTGTCGCTCCGGTCGTTGACTGGCCAACCGCCAGGCTCACATTCCCAAACACCGATGCTGCCCGGGGCATTGTCGCCGAACTTCAACAGCCCGAGTTGCGGGTCGCCACTGTCAGCGCCCGGTCGCTGACCAGCCGGAGCCAGTTCGCTGTGGATCTCGCTGCCGCGAATAACGGTCATGGTCGTCATGGGGTCTCCCTTGATAGTTGTGAATATTTGTTGATGGAGTTGAAGCGGGACAGGTCCTCGGCCACTGGGCAGCTATCGCCGGCCACGGACAACACTTGGGGTTCTGACGGCAGGACCGGAACTTGTCCGTTCCGCCAATCGATGCCCCGTAGGGTTCCAACTGGTCCCAGCCGGAACATTTCCTCGGCGGTGAATGCCCTCGCCCTGCTCAGGAACCGAACTCCGGCGGGGCTCTCCAGGCTGAAGCCGGCACCGCGTCCTGGGACAATGTCCAGGATGAGTTGAGTGTGCTTCCACACCTCGAACTGAGGTTCAGAGATCCAGACGGGGACGGCGTCGGGACCTGTCGGCTGCCTTTCCGGGACCTGGCCGATGACAAGGCGCAGGTCAAGTACTCCCAGCAGGACATCGGTGTCGCCGACAACAAACTCGCCGTCCGGAAAGCACATGGGTGCCGAACCGTCGCAGCAACCACCTGACTGGTGAAGCATTAGGTTTCCGTGGTCCTGGACCAGACGGCGCAGGACGGTGACGGCATCCGCCGTGGATTTCACCCGTGAGGGCAGGGGCGTGTGCATTATTAGAAGAAGCCGAGTTTGTTCTCGTTGTAGCTGACCAGCAGGTTCTTGGTCTGCTGGTAGTGGTCCAGCATCATGGCGTGGTTCTCACGGCCGA
>NZ_JBHVRN010000012.1:0-183433 GCF_042885775.1 Paenarthrobacter sp. NPDC058040 | reverse complement strand
CGGATACCCAGTTGGGAACCCCAGCGCGAAGCGCTCCTCTTCGCCGAACGCTTCGTTGAGTTCGCTCGTTCACACGACGCCGATGCGGCCTCCACGGCCATGAAGCAGCTCCTCGAACACACCCAACGCGCCGTCCACAACTATCTCGACGTCGGCGTCAGGCAAAGACCGCTTCCTGTTTGATGTTGCCTTGCGCAGGCGCCGGGGAACCCGCACTCCCGGGTTGCTCGCAGTGGCCGCATATCCCGCTGCCCAGCTCCAAAGTCAGGGCGTGCAACGGCGGCTCATGACCACTGAAACCCTCCCAGGTAATGAAGGTTTCAGTGGTCGCAACTGTGCCCTCCCGGCGGTGTTGAGCTTCTGAATGCGAGAACTGAGGCAGACGGAAATCTGACCCAGGTTGGGGCCCACTTACATGCGAATTGCTGAAGGGGAAGCTCCTGAGCTGATCAGCCCTTAGGCATCCAGTTCCAAAGTCAGGGCATGTTTGCTCAGTTGTTCGCAGCCGCGGTCGGTGACCAAAATCGGCTCACCGACCATGATCGCTACCGGCCCTGATTCCAGATGCACCGTGTGCCGGTAAAACGGAAAGAAAACAAAGTTCTGTTCAAAGATGTGTGGATCGTGTTCTTTGATTCGGAGGTTGTCCACCCAGGTGGGAGCGAATCCAGTACCGGTCCCGTATCCCAAGTGCTGGCCGGGTTCCCACATGCCGGCAAGCTCGAGGACAGAATTGACCCGCTGGGCCATCTCGCGGACGGGGACGCCTGGCGCGGCGTGTTCCATGCCAACCAGATGGGCCTCCGTAAGAACCTCGTAGGCTTCACGAACTTCTGCAGGCGCGTCTCCGATCCACTTGGACTGGACGCCGGCGGCGTGATAACGGCGATAGCACCCACCCAGCATCAGCTGGACCATCTCTTCCTGATCGATGACGCGATCGCTCGAGGAGGCGTGCGTCCAAGCGAGTGTGCGTGGGCCGCTCGCTACGGGTGGCCAAATAGCGGGCGCCTCTCCCCCGGCGGCAAACATGCCCTGCAATGCTGCCGACATGACATCAAGTTCGCGGTTCCCCGCTTGCATGGCCTGGAACGCCGAGGCATAACCGGCGTCCAAGATTGAAGCTGCTTTCCGGACGTATTCAACCTCTGCAAGAGACTTGCGAAGCCGCAGCTCGGCCACCAGGTCCGATGCGTCGACGAGCTCACACCGGCCGTTGAGCTGTTCGCGGAGCCGTTCGAAGTAGTACGCAAGCAACGCATGGCTTCGCAGCTCAATTCCAATGCGCTTCCCGCTGTCGAGCAAACCCATCCTTGCCAGCGTTTGCACTGTGATCTCGGCGGCGTCGCTGAGTGAGTCGTCGGTCCAGTTGACGATGTCATCGACGAACGGCAGCCCGTCGATGAGCTCATTGTCAATCGTGCGGCAGACAACAGTGATATCTCGACCGTCTGCTGGCAGGATCGCAGTCTGGTAAATCCAGTAGCCCAGCTGGTCGTAGCCGAAGAGGTAATGCATGCTCTCCTGATGAAACATGAGAATTGCATCCAGAGACTGGTCCCCGAGGGACTCGCGTGTCCTGTTCAGCCGCGCACTGTACTCCGTCACCGCGAACGGCAGTTCGGAGCCAAGGACACCAATACGGTCATTGGGTAAGTGAAGTTCGGAGCCGAGAACCCCGAGTTGGTCGTTGGGCATGGGTTGAGCCTTATCTTCCTGAGTTGAGCATGATTTCGTTGGGCGACTCTCGCTACTTGATCGCCTTGAAGTGCGGTCGTAACAGTCAAGTCGTAATGCTAGGTTCTACAATGCAAGCTAGAATACTAGGTGGAACCTGTCAATCATGGACAGGGCGTTGGGAAGCCCGTTCGGGACTCTGCGTTTGTTGAGTCCTGGACGCGGGCCTAGGTGCCAATTCACCGCCTCACTCCAGCCAGACGCTGACCTTGGCCTCCATGTGCAAGGCAACCCTCCCCCGGCCGTCATCGAGCCAGACCCAGAAAATTGACGCGTCCCCGGAGACCACATCGATGCTTCCTGTTGCCGCAATCTCGTTTTCTCGCTGAACTCTCACGCGGTCGCCGGCGTTGAGCCAAATCCAGTCATCCGTCGTCAGAGCCGTCCCCCTCAGGGGCCGTGCGATGGGGTTGCCGTAGATTTCGCGGTGCCAGACCGTAGCCGGCACGTGCGAGGGCGTCATGAAATCCATCTCCGGCTCCTTATCAGCCGCGGCTCGCGGCGGGGCTCGGGGATTTCGTCGACGTTGATGCCGACCATGGCTTCGCCGAGGCCGCGGGAGACCTTGGCTATCACGTCAGGATCGTCGTAATAGGCAGTGGCCTTGACGACGGCGGCCGCGCGCTGGGCCGGGTTGCCGGACTTGAAGATGCCGGAGCCGACGAACACGCCATCAGCGCCGAGCTGCATCATCATCGCAGCATCAGCCGGGGTCGCGATGCCACCAGCGGTGAACAGCACCACCGGGAGCTTGCCCGTCGCGGCGACTTCCTTCACCAGCTCGTACGGGGCCTGCAGCTCCTTGGCCGCGACGTACAGCTCGTCCTCGGGCAGGGACGACAGCTTCGCGATCTCGGCACGGATCTTGCGCATGTGACCGGTCGCGTTCGAGACATCGCCGGTACCGGCTTCGCCCTTGGAACGGATCATCGCAGCACCCTCGTTGATGCGGCGCAGGGCCTCACCCAGGTTGGTGGCACCACAAACGAACGGAACAGTGAAGTTCCACTTGTCGATGTGGTTGATGTAGTCCGCCGGGGTCAGCACCTCGGACTCGTCGATGTAGTCAACACCGAGGGACTGCAGGACCTGGGCTTCGACGAAGTGGCCGATCCGGGCCTTGGCCATCACGGGGATGGACACCGCGGCGATGATCTGATCGATCATGTCAGGATCGGACATGCGGGACACGCCACCCTGGGCGCGGATATCAGCCGGGACACGCTCAAGCGCCATCACGGCCACGGCACCGGCATCTTCGGCGATGCGGGCCTGCTCGACGTTAACGACGTCCATGATGACGCCGTACTGCAACTCCCTCGCTTTGTCCCTTCGGGATTTGGTGAGGGTCGCGACGCCGCCGCGAACAATGGTGAGCTCAGTCATGACAAAGACCTTCGAAGCCGGACGACTACCCGGCGGCGATAAGACAACAAGCCCGGTTTTGGAAAATAGACCATTGACATGTGATCTCACAGTTTTACTATTTAATCAAGAGCGACGACGCTCTCACGGTTCCCACTCGAACCGCATTGGACATAGATCTGGAAGGGCAAGACCATGTGGGATGACGCTGAAATTGTCGAGGCGTGGAACCGTGCCGGAAACCACACACCGAACCATCGCTTGAACCTCTACGCGCACGCGCTCACGGCACATTGCCCTGTGGGGGCCTACCACGTCCTAAGCGACGACCAAGAGGACCAAGCCATTCTGGCAATGTTTCGGGTCGACCGCCCGAAGGCGACAATTGCGGATCTGCACCAGATTCCACCACTAGCACTCTCCACCTACCACCAGATGCTCCACGACCTGGCACGAGTAGGACTCGGGCCTTCCGCATTGCGTGCGATCGAACCGCTCCTGCGGTGAGCCGCGGACTACCGCCACGGAATCTGGCTGCCCGTCAGCGATTGGCCGACGCTTTGAGAGTCCCCCTGACCCGCCAAACCAGAAAATGTTCAAAGACAAAGAAAACGAGGTTCAATCGTGAATCGAAAACCCTCCCGCTCCCGGGCAGACCTCGCAATGGCGGAAACAGGCGAGCACGCTCCCACCAGCGGATGGTGGCGGCCCAACGCAGACTCACACCCCTCCCGCTACATACAGCGCGGAGACATCATGCCGTCACTCGAAAACACCCGCACGCTCTGGACCCTTGACCCTGAATTACCACGTTTCGACTCTTGCAAGTCCTGAAGATCCGCGTTGTTCACTGAGCTGCGCATCCGCTGCTCGCCTAGCCGGCTGGAGGCGTTTCGTCCCGAATCATCCATAAGCTCTTCTGTGTACGGCATCCCGAGTGGCCAGAAGCATCCTTGGCGGCGACTCCTAAGTCTCCATACCCAGATATCGGTATACGGTCGCCGGCTTGCCCCGATGATCTTGCCGATATCGGCTGGCGGTAACCCTCGGGCTTTCAATTCCTTGGCTCGCTTGACCTTTCGGTCGTCTGAGGTCACCTGCCTCCTGCCGGCCTTTCGTCCGTTTGCGGCCGCCACAGCCATTCCGGCCCTGGTGCGTTCGGAAAGTTGGTCGCGTTCGAGTTGAGCGAAGGCGGAGATTATGGTCACCATGGCCTGGGCCATGGCTCCCCCAACCTCACTGTCAGGATCCGTCGCAATGCCATCGCGCGGGGAACTGAATTTGATGCCACGCGCTTTGAAGTCATCCAACAGCTCCAAGAGGTGCCGGGTGCTGCGCCCCAGCCGATCAAGCTTCCACACAACGACTTCATCGCCCCGGCCGGGCCGATCGAGCAGTTTATCCAGCTCTGGCCGCTTTACACGGGTTCCGCTGACACCGCGATCCTGATATTTCCGCTCGAACCCTGCGGCTTCAAGTCCGCGAAGCTGCAGATCTGAGTTCTGGTCTGCCAGGCTCACCCGTCCTTCAACTTGCCGCCCAAATCCCGCGCACTCAGCTGCTCATCACGGAAACGGGCCAAATCGCGCGGGGCGAGCCAGCCGCCAGCGGAATACACATCACGGAAACGACCGGACACCCTGATAGTGGCACCAAAGCCCTTCCCCACCCCCAACCGCCTCCGGTAACCCAAAGTGCGCTCCCGGCACCTTTGGCCATAGTCTGACTTCATGGGGACGAATACGTTGAACTCAGGTGGTCAGCTCGACAAGCAGTACCGCATTCTTGAAGCGGCAATGGAGCTGCTGTCCCTGCACGGCATCTCCGGCGTGAGCATGCGTGCCGTGGCCCGCGAAGCCGGCGTTGCGCTGGGCTTGGTCAACTATTACTACGACGACAAGACGAGCCTCATCCGGGCCGCGCTCAGCCGCGTGGACGAGCACGACCTCCTGCTCGTCGCGACGGACCCGGGCACGGACCCCGAGGAGCAACTTCGCAAGGCCCTCCGCAGGGTGGCCGGCGCCGACTTGCTGACTACCCGGTACCTTTCCCTGCGCTTGCACCTCTGGGCCCTCGCCCAGGCCGACGAAGGCTACGCCGAAATCAACGCCGCCGCCTTCGACCGGTACCTGGATGGCCTTGCCACGCTGATCTCCAACGCCAAGACCGAACTCTCCTGGGCCGAGTGCCGGGACCGCGCGGCCGACATCGTGGTGATCCAGAACGGCATGTGGCTGACGTCCCTCCTGGGGATCGACAAAGAGGCCATCCAGCGCAGCATCGCGCGCACGGAGGACATCGCCTTCGCTCCGCAGCGGGAGGCCGCGCGCGACGCCACGTAACACAGGTCACTAAGACGCGTATTGATATATCTCTCGTCAAAACCCTTGAACGATCGTTCAAAGTGCCTTAGTGTGGTTCTATGACGTACACCACACGAATAACTGGCTGCTAGCACAGCCAACGTTCCAAGCCACTGTCGAGTCGGGTTAGACACTCGCCGAAGCAGCGCCGCGCCGTACACCGAAACACCCACGAACCAGAAGCGTCGTTCCAGGCGCAGCTTTGCCATGCCCAAACGCGGGACGTGCAGGACTTCACCGCCCACCGCCCAGGCGTCCACCCCGGGCTTTGGCACCCATTACCGAGGGAGAACCATGTCAACAACAGCATCCACGCTCTTCATCAACGGCTCATGGGAGGCGGCTGCCTCCGGTGCCGCACGGGAGATCCGCAATCCGGCCGACGGTGAAGTGGTCGCCACGGTGTCCGAAGGCGGCAAGGAAGACGCCGAACGCGCCATTGCCGCGGCCCGTGCGGCCTTCGACTCCGGTGTCTGGTCAGGAACACCCGCACCGGAACGCGGAACTTTCCTGCTGAAAGTCGCAGCCGGCCTTCGGGAGCACCGCGAAAAATTTGCCCGCGCCGAGTCGCTGGACACGGGAAAGCGGATCGTGGAGAGCCGCATTGACATTGACGACATCGCTGCCTGCTTCGAGTACTTCGGCAGGCTCGCGGGCCAGCAGCCGGGCCGTGTGGTGGACGCCGGGAATCCCGACGTCGTCAGCAGGATTGTCTATGAGCCCGTAGGCGTGTGCGGCCTCATCACACCGTGGAACTACCCCCTGCTCCAGGCCGCCTGGAAGATCGCTCCGGCGTTGGCGGCCGGATGCACGTTCGTCCTCAAGCCGGCCGAGCTGACCCCGTCCACCAGCATCCTGTGCATGCAGCTCATGAAGGACCTGGGCCTGCCCGACGGCGTCGCGAACCTCGTCACCGGACCCGGCCGCAAGGTGGGCGCACCGCTGACGGAACATCCCGACGTCGACCTCGTCTCCTTCACCGGCGGCCTGGAAACCGGCAAGAGCATCGCCGCCGCCGCCTCCGCGACAGTCAAGAAAGTCGCGCTTGAACTGGGCGGCAAGAACCCCAACGTTGTCTTCGCTGACGCGCACTTCGATGCCGCCGTCGACAACGCCCTCAACGGCGCCTTCCTCCACTCGGGCCAGGTCTGCTCGGCAGGTGCCCGGCTGGTGGTGGAGGAATCCATCGCCGAGCGTTTCGTCGAGGAGTTGGTGCGCCGCGCCGAAGCCATCCAGCTGGGCGGCCCGTTCGACGAGGACGCCGAAACCGGCCCACTGATCTCCGCTGATCACCGGGACAAAGTCAACGAGTACGTCCAGCGCGGCATCGCGGAAGGCGCCCGGCTGCGGACCGGCGGAGCTGCACCGGAGGGTGAAAAGTACGACGCCGGTTTCTACTACCAGCCGACCATCCTGGACCGCGTCACCCGGGGAATGTCCGTGGTTACCGATGAGGCATTCGGCCCGGTGGTGACGGTGGAGACCTTCCGTACCGAGGACGAGGCCGTGGCGATTGCCAACGACACCATCTACGGACTGGCCGGAGCAGTCTGGACGCAGGACGCCGGAAAGGCCCAGCGCGTGGCAGGCAGGCTGCGCCACGGCACCATCTGGATCAACGACTACCACCCCTATCTTCCACAGGCCGAATGGGGCGGCTTCGGCCAATCCGGAGTGGGCCGGGAGCTCGGCCCCACCGGCCTGGCGGAGTACCAGGAAGCCAAGCACATCTACCAGAACACCAACCCGCAGGTGACCGGCTGGTTCGCTGACCACAGCAAGGAGAACTAGAGATGCACTTCGATAACATCGATAACCTCGGCGACCGCTCGTTCGACTACATCGTGATCGGCGGCGGGTCCGCCGGTGCCGCCGTAGCCGCGCGGTTGAGCGAGGATACGGACGTCACGGTGGCCCTCGTCGAAGCGGGCCCGGATGACCGCAACCTGCCCGAGATCCTGCAACTGGATCGTTGGATGGAACTGCTCGAATCCGGCTACGACTGGGACTACCCGATCGAACCGCAGGAAAACGGCAACTCCTTCATGCGCCACGCCCGTGCCAAGGTCATGGGCGGCTGTTCCAGCCACAATTCCTGCATCGCCTTCTGGGCTCCTCGCGAGGACCTGGATGAGTGGGAATCCAAGTATGGGGCCACCGGGTGGAACGCCGACGCCGCCTGGCCCCTGTACAAGCGGCTGGAAACCAACGAAGACGCCGGCCCCGACGCTCCGCACCACGGAGATTCGGGTCCCGTGCACCTCATGAACGTGCCCCCCGCCGATCCCGCCGGCGTCGCACTCCTGGACGCGTGCGAGCAGTCGGGCATCCCCCGGGCCTCGTTCAACACGGGCACAACGGTGGTCAACGGAGCCAACTTCTTCCAGATCAACCGCCGCGCGGACGGCACGCGGTCCTCCAGTTCGGTGTCCTACATCCACCCCATCATCGAGCGGCCGAACTTCACGCTCCTGACCGGCTTGCGGGCCCGTAACCTGGTGTTCGACGCGGACAAGCGCTGCACCGGCGTCGATGTTGTTGATTCAGCGTTCGGCCGCACCCACCGGCTCTCGGTGAACCACGAGGTGATCCTGTCCACCGGCGCGATCGACTCCCCCAAGCTGCTCATGCTCTCCGGAATCGGCCCTGCCGCACACCTTGCGGAGCACGGCATCGAAGCCTTGGTGGACTCTCCAGGCGTGGGCGAAAACCTGCAGGACCACCCTGAGGGCGTGGTTCAGTTCGAGGCGAAGCAGCCCATGGTGCAGTCCTCCACCCAATGGTGGGAGATCGGAATTTTCACACCCACCGAGGACGGCCTGGACCGGCCGGACCTGATGATGCATTACGGCTCTGTCCCGTTCGACATGAACACCCTCCGCCACGGCTACCCCACCACGGAAAACGGCTTCAGCCTCACTCCAAACGTCACGCATGCCCGTTCACGCGGCACAGTCAGGCTCCGCAGCCGCGACTTCCGCGACAAGCCGATGGTGGATCCCCGCTACTTCACGGATCCCGAAGGCCACGATATGCGCGTCATGGTTGCCGGTATCCGCAAGGCCCGGGAGATCGCCGCGCAGCCGGCCATGGCCGAGTGGACCGGGCGGGAGCTTTCACCCGGCATCGAGGCACAGACGGACGAAGAGTTGAGGGAGTACATCCGCAAGACCCACAACACGGTCTACCACCCGGTGGGCACCGTGCGGATGGGCGCGTACGACGACGACATGTCACCTTTGGATCCCGCGTTGCGGGTCAAAGGCGTCACCGGACTCCGGGTCGCCGATGCGTCCGTCATGCCGGAGCACGTCACCGTGAACCCGAACATCACCGTCATGATGATCGGCGAGCGCTGCGCCGATCTGATCAAGGCTGCACGTGGCGAGGCCAACGCTGCGGCCGCTACTACCGAAGAGGAGGAATTCACGCCGTCGTACGCCTAGAAGGCCGGCCCTCAGGGCCGCCTTCCATTGGGGGAAGTCACCACACCAATCCTGATTCGCCGCGCCCCAGGGCGGCTGATCCCATCTTGCTTTTCTGATAAGGAGTCCACAATGGAACCCAGCAAGAGTAATGATTCAAGCGGCATGGATGAGTTTGGATATACGCAGACCCTGGACCGCAGCATTGGCAAGTTCGCCAGTTTCGCTGCCGGCGTCAGCTATATCTCGATCCTCACCGGTGTTTTTCAACTTTTCTACTTCGGTTTTTCCATGGCTGGTCCGGCCTATGCGTGGTCTTGGCCAATCGTCTTCGTGGGCCAACTCATGGTGGCGCTCTGTTTCGCTGAGCTTGCCGGGCGCTACCCGGTAGCGGGCTCGGTCTACAACTGGGCCAAGAGGCTGGCATCCGGGACATCGTCCTGGCTGGCAGGTTGGCTCCTGCTTCTCTCTTCCATCATGGCCTTGGGCTCTGTAGCACTGGCGCTGCAGATCACCCTTCCGCAGCTCTGGTCCGGCTTCCAGTTTGTCGGTGACGGAACCGGTCCCTTCGATTTCGCCATGAACGGTGTTGTTCTGGCGACCATCATGATCACCATCTCCACCCTCATCAATGCGTTCGGCGTGAAGCTCATGACGCGCATCAACAGCATCGGCGTCTTCGTTGAGTTGATTGCCGCGGTTCTGCTGATCCTGGCACTGGGTTGGCACGTCGTGCGCGGACCGGAGGTCTTTTTCGAGACCGCCGGCTTCGGCGAAGGCAATGACCTGGGCTTCTTCGGGGTCTTCCTGATCGGCGCCATGGCCTCCGGCTACGTGATGTACGGGTTCGATACGGCAAGCTCCTTGGGCGAGGAGACGAAGGACCCCAAGAAGACGGCTCCAAAGGCGATCATCCGGGCCGTGACGGCGTCGTTCCTGCTGGGCGGACTGATCCTGTTGTTTGGCATCCTGGCCGCTCCGGACCTCACCGATCCCAAGGTGGGGGCAGCCGACGGCGGGCTCCAGCACATCGTCCTCAGCGTCCTGGGCGGTCCGTTCGGCAAGGCGTTCCTGGTCTGCATCGTGGTTGCCGTGGTGGTCTGCACGCTGGCTGTCCACGCTGCTGCGATCCGCATGATGTTCGCCATGGCACGGGACAACAACCTGCCCTTCAGCCGTCAGCTCAGCAAAGTGGACCCGGTGCGCCGGACCCCCACCGTGGCGGCGATCGTCATCGGCGTCATGGCCGTCATCCCGTTGCTCATCAACGTGATGCAGCCGGCCATCTTCACCATCCTGTCCAGCATCAGCATTGTGCTGATCTACATGTCCTACCTGCTGGTGACCGTGCCGCTGCTGCGCAAGCGGTTCCTGAAAAAGTGGCCGCTGGCCAACACGGACGGTTCCGAACCCGGGTTCACCATGGGCAAGTGGGGCCTGCCGGTGAACATCCTTGCCGTGCTGTGGGGTGGCGCCATGACGATCAACCTCATCTGGCCGCGACAGGAGATTTACAACTCCGTTCCGCCCTTTGAGTGGTACCTGCAGTGGGGCGGCGTGATCTTCGTAGCTGCCGTTACCGGTGGCGGCGCGCTGCTGTACCGGCTCAAGATCCGGCACCAGACCGGCGTCCTGGCCGAGCACGCCGCAGCGGTCGCAGCCCACCCGGCATCAGGTGAGGAGCCACAGCCCGCAGGCCAGCCAGCAAACCCGCCCGCCGCCGTCGTGCCTTAGCCAGTGGTGCCTTAACCACAAGTGCCCCGCCCCCAACTGGGTCGCAAAAGTGCGCGTTATGAGCCGTCATAACGCGCACAAATGCTACTTAGTTGGGGCGGGCACTTGCGTGCTGCGGCTTAGGCGAAGTCGGAGACCGCCGGGTCCGGGCCGATGCGGCCTTCGGCGCCGCGGTCCAGGCCGTTGATGGCCTCGACGTCGGCATCGTCCAGCTTCACGGACAGGGCCGCGAAGTTCTCCTGGATGCGGGACTCCGTGACGGACTTGGGGATCACCACGTTGCCGATGGCCAGGTGCCAGGCGATGACCACCTGGGCAGGCGTGGCCTGGTGCTTGGAGGCGATCTGTGCCACCGTCGGGTTCTCCAGCAGCTCGCCGCCCTGGCCCAGCGGGGACCATGCCTGGGTGAGGATGCCCTTGGAAGCATTGAACTCACGCAGCTCGGACTGGTTGAAGAACGGGTGCAGCTCAATCTGGTTGATGGCCGGGACGACGCCGGTCTCATCGATGATGCGCTGCAGGCCTTCGGTGGTGAAGTTGGAAACACCGATGGACTTGACGCGGCCACGCTTCTGGAGCTCGATCAGGGCCTTCCAGGTGTCCACGTACTTGTCCTGCTTGGGCTGCTGCCAGTGGATGAGGTACAGGTCCAGTGTTTCGAGGCCCAAACGGTCCAGGGACTTTTCGAAAGCTTCGAGGGTTGACTCGTAGCCCTGGTCAGCGTTCCACAGCTTGGTGGTGATGAAGATGTCCTCGGCGGAGAGGCCGGAGGAGGCAATGGCACGGCCGACGCCGGACTCGTTGCCGTAGATCTTGGCGGTATCGATGTGCCGGAAGCCGGCTTCGAATGCCTGGCGGACCACCTTTTCGGCTACATCGTCTTCAACCTGCCACACCCCGTAGCCGAGCTGGGGAATGGTGTTGCCGTCGTTGAAAGTAAGTGTTGGTGAGGAAGTCATGTGTGCCATCCTGCCAGCATGAAGTTGCTCGAAGCACCAAATATTACGCAGATCAGCTATCCGCTTAACTTGTTGCTTAGCTGGAATAACAGCTAACGCCGGTAATTGCGCACGCTAGCTAACTAGTACCCAAGCAAGCGTTCGGCGTCCTCTACCTGCTCAAACACCGCGTCCGCACGCCGCTGGACGGACAAGGCACCAACAGGAACAGGGCCCACCGCCAGCCGCAACATGGCTGCGGCTTCCGCGGTGGTTGCCAAGGAGTTCCCCGCTTTGGACAACGCCCGGTGCACGCCCGCCAAGGCGCCGGGTACGTCCAAGCCATCGCTGGGCGCACGTTTCTGGGCCTCGACGCAGATGGTCCTTACGCGCGGAAGCAGCTCCGCGAGCTCGTTGGCGATCTGGACCAACTCGTTGTACAGCTGCTCGTCGTCAACGCCCTCAAGCACTTGGTGGTACCTGTCCAAGCCACGGTGGAAACGGTCGTGGGCGCGGCGCCACAGGCCCTTGCCGAGCTCAAGATCGTCTTTCCGTCCCTGCCGGACGGCACCAAAGAAACCCACGGACAGGCTCAGAGGTACTGGCCCGGGCCGTGGTCGGGATCCTCGGCCTGCCCCGGAGACACCACTCCCGGAGCACCTGGCGCCTTGGCACGCTGCGGCTGGCCGTTCTCGCCGATGACGATGCCAGGTGCGATCATGGTTCCGGGCGGAAGTTGGCGCAGTTGGTGTTGTGCAGCGGCATGGTCGCGGGCAGCCTGCTGGGCAGCGATCGCGGCCTGGATTCCGTGGAAAAGACCCTCAAGCCAACCAACCAGCTGGGCTTGGGCGATGCGGAGTTCTGCGTCCGAAGGCGCTTTGTCCTCGGGGAAGGGCAAGCTGATGCGTTCCAGCTCTTCGATGAGCTCCGGCGCCAAGCCGTCTTCCAGTTCCTTGATGGACCGCTCGTGGATCTCTGCCAGACGACCACGCGCCGCGTCATCCAAGGGCGCGCTCTTCACTTCCTCAAGGAGCTGCCGGATCATGGTCCCGATCCGCATCACCTTGGCAGGTTCATCCACGAGTTCCTGAAGATTGCTGCCCTTGGGCTTGTCCTTGTCCGCATCCTGGGACGCTGCAACATCCTTGTCAGAAGCGCCGTTCAGAGGCGTGCCTTCCACCGGGGTTCCTTCCACGGGCTGCTCGTCCGAAGCCTCATCCTTGGGCTGAATGTCGTTCAGATCGCTCATGCGATTCATACTCTCACGCCCAGGCAGGTCCGCCGGGGCGTGGGCCAGGATTTGGACTTCGTTCGTAGCGAAACTCCCGGTTTGCTCAGCAGCAGCGTCCTTGGGGGTTGTTGTCCTGCCGGTCCATCCGGTCCCGCCAAAACTCACGTTCGGTCATGGCGGGTCCCGTATGGGCGCTTGCAGTGTGATGGTCCAGGTACTTCTGGTAGGCATCGGCTCCCATCACGGCCTTGATGTATCCGGCGAACCCGCTGATTCCTTTGGCCAAGGCGTTCATCACTGGTGCCTGGCCTTCTCCAGCCGCTTCTCCGGCGGCAGGGCGTTCCATTCCGCGAGCAGTTCCTTCTCGGCAGTGGTCGGGACCAGCCCAGCCGGAGCGAACACCTTGGACGGTACCGCCGGATCCTCGTGGTCCGTGCCCCCGCCGGCCCGGAATGCCCGGACGGTGGCAACAATGGCGGCGATGATCACGATGATGCTCAGCGTCACGAAGATCACCGAGAGTACGCCCTGGATCATGGTGTTACGGACCACGGCTTCCATGGCCTCAACGGTCTTGGCCGTTCCGAACGACGTCTTCCCGTCGGCCAGCGCCTTGCTGAAGGCCGCATTGTTGGCGAAGTAGCCCACTGCGGGCACAGTCGAGAAGATCTTGTGGAAGCTTGCGGTAATAGTCACGACGGCGGCAAAGGCCAGCGGGAGCGCGACGATCCACAGGAACTTGAAGGACCCCCGCTTCGCGGCAATGGCCATGCACACGGCGAGGGCAATCGCGGCCAGGAGCTGGTTGGCGATGCCGAAAAGCGGGAACAACGTGTTGATGCCGCCCAGCGGATCCGTGACGCCCATCAGGAGCACGGCGCCCCAAGCCGCCACCATGATCGCGGTGCACAGCCACGCGCCCGGACGCCACGAGGCTTCCTTGAACTTGGGGACGAAGTTGCCGATCGAATCCTGCAGCATGAAGCGGGCAACACGGGTTCCGGCGTCAACGGCTGTCAGGATGAAAAGGGCCTCGAACATGATGGCGAAGTGGTACCAGAAGGCCATCATCCCCGGCCCGCCAATGAACTGCTGCATGATGTGGGCCAGGCCGACAGCCAGCGTGGGAGCGCCGCCCGAGCGGGAGATGATGCTCTCCTCCCCCACGTCCTTGGCCGTCTGCGCCAGCACGTCCGGGGTGATGTTCACGTTGGCCAGGCCCAGGCTGTTGACCCACTGGGCGGCCGACTCAACCGTGCCACCAGTAAGCGCGAGGGGTGCGTTCATGGCGAAGTAGATGCCCCGGTCGATCGAGATCGCAGCGACGAGCGCCATGATCGCGACGAACGATTCCATGAGCATCCCGCCGTAGCCGATGAAGCGGGTCTGGCGTTCCTTCTCGATCAGTTTCGGCGTGGTGCCGGATGAGATGAGCGCGTGGAACCCGGACAGGGCACCACAGGCGATGGTCACGAACAGGAACGGGAACAGCGCACCGGAGAACACGGGGCCGTTCTCGCGGCCGGCGAACTCGCTGAAGGCAGGGACGTTGATTTCCGGGCGCACGACGATGATTGCCACGGCGAGCATCACGATCACGCCGATCTTCATGAACGTGGAAAGGTAGTCGCGCGGAGCGAGCAGCAGCCACACGGGCAGGATCGCGGCGATGAAGCCGTAGATGATGATGCCCCAGGCGATCGTCACCTTGTCCAGGTGGAAGAAGGCTGCACCCCACTCCGTGCCTGCCACGGCGCCACCGCCAATGATGGCCGCCATGAGCAGCACGAAACCGATGATTGAGACCTCCATGACCTTCCCAGGACGGAGGTATCGCAGGTATACGCCCATGAACAAGGCAATGGGAATGGTCATGCCGACGGAGAACACACCCCACGGGCTCTCGCCCAGGGCATTGACCACTACGAGGGCGAGGATGGCCACGATGATGATCATGATCAGCAGCGTCGCGACGAGGGCGGCGGTGCCGCAGATAACACCCAGTTCCTCGCGGGCCATCTGCCCGAGCGAACGCCCGCCACGGCGCATGGAGAAGAACATCACCAGATAGTCCTGCACGGCACCGGCAAGTACGACGCCGATAATGATCCAGATAGTGCCCGGGAGGTAGCCCATCTGCGCTGCGATAACCGGCCCCACCAGCGGCCCGGCCCCGGCAATGGCCGCGAAATGGTGGCCAAACAGGACGTTGCGGTCGGTGCGAACGTAGTCCTTGCCATCGGCCTTGTACTCGGCAGGAGTGGCCCGCCTGTCATCCGGCTTGAGGAGGTACCGCTCAATCACCTTGGAATAGAAGCGGTACCCGATCAGGTAGGTACACACAGCGGCAAAGACAAACCAGATGGCGTTGACCGTCTCGCCACGGACCAAAGCCAACATCACCCAGGCAACGCCGCCCAACAGGGCTATCGCCACCCAGAGGGCGATCTTGGCAGGGGTCCATTTCCGCTCCTCGGCGTCGCTGCGTGCCGTGTCCACGGCGGGCGAAGGGAGGGTGGGGTCCAGCCGTTGATCGAGTTCTTGTTCCGGGATGGCGTTCATGTCTCCTCCTTGAGAACGTGTTGCTGCCCTGGCTCTGTTGGGGCACAGGCGGGCGTCACGGGCACGCTAGCAAGGAGGCTTACGGGAACGTGGCACAACCCACCGCCAACCTTGGATGGCTGCGACGAGCGGTGGCGGTGTTGCGACGAGCGGGCGGATCCGTTGCGCCGCGTTTTCCCCTAAGCGGCCCGCCGGGGGCCGTGCTCAGTCCCCCGCACGCTCCTGGGCCTGCACCATCCGCGCCTCGCAAAGGTCCAGCCATCGAACTTCCGCCTCGGCCTGGAAGATCAGGGAATCAAGGACCAACAGCCAGGCCGTGTCGGCAGAGCGTTGGTTCGGCGGAACGGCCTTTCGAGCCTGGGTGTGTTCCTGCAAGGCCCGGACGGAGACGTCCCGCTGCGCCTGGATCACCGCCGATGCGTCCACACCCGGCAGCGTCACGGCGAGTGCCAGTTTGATGGCGATCTCGTTGCGCGGCGGGTTGCCGCGGTCAACCGCCCCGTCGAACCAGGCCTCGACTTCGGCGACCCCCGCGTCAGTGATGCTGTACACCACGTGGCCGCCGCCGTCGTCGCCGTCGTTACTGACCAAGCCGTCCCGCTCAAGGCGGTCCAGCGTGGTGTAAACCTGGCCGATGTTCAGCGGCCAGGCAGCGCCTGTACGGTCCTCGAATTCGACGCGCAACTCATAGCCATACCGGGGCTGGTCCTGGAGCAGGGCCAGGAGGCTGTGCCGGATGGACATAAAGCTCCTTGATGTTGAGGGAAACCGATCAGAGCAGGAGCAGGACCTTGCCTACGTGTTCGCCCGAGTCGAAGTATTCGTGGGCTTCGCTGACGCGGTCCAGTGGGAAGGACTTGGCCACGAGGGGTTTGATCCGGCCGTCGGCGAGCATGGGCCAAAGCACCTCGCGCACGGCGGACATGATGACGCCTTTCTCGGCCACGGGGCGCGGGCGGAGTGCCGTGCCGATCACGGCGGCCCGCTTGCTGACCAACTGGCCCAGATTGATCTCGGCTTTGGTTCCGCCTTGGAGGCCGATGATGATCAGGCGACCGTATTCAGCGAGCGCGTCTACGTTCTGCTGCAGGTATTTGGCCCCAACGACGTCGAGGATCACGTCGGCGCCTTTGCCGCCGTTTTGTGCCTTGAGGCTTTCGACGAAGTCTTCTTCGGCATAGTTGATGGCGATGTCGGCGCCAAGGAACGCCTTGGCGGTACCGACCTTCTCGTCGGTGCCGGCGGTGGTTGCCACCTTGGCGCCGTAGGCCTTGGCGAGCTGGATGGCCATGGTTCCGATACCACCCGTGGCGCCGTGGATGAGAACCGTCTCGCCCGGTTGGAGTTGGGCCGTCATGATGAGGTTCGAGTAGACGGTCGCTGCTACTTCCGGCAGCGCCGCAGCGGTAACCAGGTCCACGCCGTCGGGAAGCCGCAGGACCTGCTCCGCCGGTACCGCAACCTGTTGCGCGTAACCGCCGCCGGACAGGAGGGCAACCACCTTGTCGCCGAGGGAGAAGGCCTTGGTCACACCAGGGCCAAATCCGGCGATACGGCCCGATACTTCGAGGCCGGGGACCTCCGAGGCACCGGGGGGCGGTGGGTAGAAGCCGCGGCGCTGCTGGACGTCGGCGCGGTTCAGCCCGGCGGCCACGACGTCGATCAGCACCTCGCCCTCGCCAGGCACGGGAGATGGTACTTCCCTGACGTCGAGGACTTCGGGCCCGCCCGGCTGGGAAATATAGACGGCTTTCATGACGGACTCCCGGATTCTTGCTGGCACTTCCTGGCCCGGGGCCGGGACTGGAAGCACGTGATGTTTTGGTACAGCCAACTCCCTATGAAACACTACTAGGCAGGGAAGGTTGTCCGAGCGGCCTAAGGAGCTGGTCTTGAAAACCAGTGTGCGGTAACCCCGTACCAAGGGTTCAAATCCCTTACCTTCCGCCAGGTTGAAACCCCCGGTAAGCGAAAGCTTGCCGGGGGTTTCGGTTTTCTCCCGGTCTTTGCCCCGCCGTCGCCAATTTTTCGGACCCTTTGCGCCGTTTCCTAGCCCGGCGCTCCACATCATTCGCCTTTTTGGCACACACAAGCCGCCAGGCGCTAACCCACGTTCCCTTGATAGCCCGCAACGCGATTTTGTTTCGCGACGGCGTCATGAACTGCCCCAGCCCGACTCTCATTAAGTGAAACTGCACTCCCAATTGGTGGAGTGCAGTGCCCCATCGCGGATGGCACCTGCGCTACACCCCGGCGCGCGCTCAGGCCTGTCCAGGACGGCGGTTCTGGGCATGGTGGGCATCGTCTGTTGGCTGTTGGCGCTGCTTGCCACGGCTCCCGAGGCAACCGCGGCAGCACACCCCAGCACGAGCCTGGGTGCGGCTGCCAAGGGATCAATGACGACCACCGTGACAGTTCCCGCGGCACAGCATGTTGCCTGCGCGGCCCAAAAGGACGCGGCTTCATGCGACGCCGATGGGGATGCCATACCAGACGCTGTCGAGGTGGTGGTCTGCGGGTCCGGTACGTGCGCGACAGGTCGGGAAGACACCGATGCTGACGGGATTCCTGACTGGACCGAGGTCAGGGCGTGCGGTGATACGAAATGCGCGGACCCGGCGGCCGACGTTGATTCTGACGGCGTCCCTGACTTCGCCGAGGATTTGGCGTGTGGGTCGGCGACGTGCTCCAACGGCCGCGATGATGCGGATGGGAACAAGGTCGCAGACTGGATCGACGTCGTCATCTGCGGGACACCCGGGTGCGCGACCGGCGAGGAAGACTTCGACGGGAATGGAGTTTCCGACGCCGCCGAACTGGCTGCCTGCGTAAAGGAGCAGCCGAGCATCTTTGGGATCCCCGTGCCGGGCTCGGCAGGGTTCCTGGCTTCTACGGGTTTCCAGGCCTGGGCTTTGGCGCTGTTGGGAGCCGTGTTGCTCGGTGGCGGTGCCCTGTTGATCTACCGCAGGAAAGTCGCCACCACCGCAACCGGCGACGACGGTTCTTCCACGGGCGGCGACGCATGAGCCCCCGCCGCAAGGCAACGGGATCAATGCGCCGACGGCTGACTTTGGGAGTGGCCGGCGTCGGGCTTTCCTGTGCACTGGCCACCTCGACGCTGACGCCGAGCTACGCCTCCCTGGTAAATAGCAGCACATCGGCGCGGGCCGAAACCCTGGCCACGGCACAAAACGCGTCCCAGGGCCTGACCCGGTCCGTGCCGTTTGTTGCGCCCAAAGTCGAGGACGGACAGGGCCCTGTTAAGGACGCTCCTTATGTTGCTACGGGTGCGGTCCGGCCCGGTCAGGAGTCGGCGATCAGGGCGGATCAAGTAGGCGCGAAAGTCAGGTTCTCCGGCCACGAAATCAAGGATCCGTTGGAAGTGTCGGTCAAGGAACTCGCCGATGGAGCCGCCCGGACCGCAGCTGCCGAAACCGCCGGCGTGGTGTTGAACAGCGCAGTTCAGATCACCGCAACCGCCCCTGACGGCCAGGACATCACCTCGTTCCCAGCTGACCCGACAATCATCGAAACCCCGGACGGTCCCGACGTGGTCGCAGCTGTGGACCCGGGTGTTGGACTGGAACTGGCCATCGACGAGACCCGCCTGGGCACAACGGCGGGGAAGGTTGATCCCGCGTCGGTGCGGATCATGACCCGTGAGAATCCTGGGGATCCTTGGGTTGAGCTGCCTTCCTACTATGACAAGGCCACCGGCAAAGTACGGGGCGAGTCGGACCACCTGTCCCAGTTCGTGGTGATCGGCACCCCGTTCGCCCCGCCCGCCGGACCGCGCGTGGTGCTGGATCCTGACGATGACGTGGCCACAACCACCGGCCCCGGCGGAGCCATGACCGAACTGCCACAGAACGTGCGATTGGCGAACGAGGTTGCGGCGATGATGACTGCCACCTGCAAAGCCGACGTTTTGGTCACCCGTCCCACAGCGTCCCCGCGGTTCATTTCCCCGCAGACCCGGGCGGCGATGGCGGCCGCACATAACCCGGACCTGACCGTGACCTTGGCCTTCGACGCCCTGTTCGGACACCCGTGGGGTACGGCCGCGGATGGTGGCACCAAAGCGTACAGCCGTGGCGGGCCAGACGACAACGCGGTGACGAACTCCTTGATCGCCCAGATGCCCGCCTACACTGGCCGGCCCGCGAAGCAGGATTCTGCTGGTGCAACAACGCCTCTTCCCTATCCGGATCTGGGTTCGTTGCCGGGCGCTGTAGCGCATCTGGAAACGCTGAATATCGACCACAATTACGATCGGCCCGTGATCGATCATGGCTTCGCTTCGATCACCAACGGCGTCTTCACCGGGCTTGGGAAGTATCTCGAGACCAAAGGCTTCAACTGCACCAACCCCACAACCGGCGGTTGGCCGTCGAAACCCTCAGCGGCTGAGCTGGCAAAATGGCGCAACCTGGGGTTCCACAACTATCAGGCCTACGGCGCCGAGCCGGTCTCCTTCACCACCGGGAACCTCATTGAAAAGTTCCCACTGTTCACCCTCACCGGACCCGGAAAACAGAACCTTGACCTGTCCCTGGTCTATAACTCCCAGGATGGCAGGCTCTCCCGTACCGGCGCCGGCGTCTCGTTCGGGCTGGGCGCCCGGGTACAAAGGTTCGACGACGGGTCGGTCCTGGCAGTGCGTGGGGACGGGGCCTCGTATGTTTTCACGGGCAACGGCGCCGGTGGCTTCACCGCAGAAGCGGGCACACTGAACTTCCTCAGTGACGCCGGGAACGGGCGGCTCTTACTGGCATCCCTGGACGGCGAATCCTGGTTGTTCGACGCCTCCGATGGTGACGGCATCGGTGAACTGGTCAGACACACGGACCGGCAAGGGAACACCACCACCCTGGTTTACGGTCTTGGAACACCAGAGACACAGTTCCTTCCGCTGGCCTCCATCACCGACGCCGCGGGACAGACCGTTGCCGTCGGGTCCGACGATCTGGGCCGGGTCACTTCCTTCACGCACCCGGATAGCAGGATCTGGAGACTGGCCTACGACGCCGCCGGGAACCTGGCCGTCATCACCGAACCGGACGGCCGCACCCGTTCCTTCACCTACGACGGCGCACACCAACTCATCGCCGCCATCGATCCCCTCGGGGTCCTCTACCTGCGCAACGAATACGACGACGCCGGCCGGGTAGTGAAGCAGTGGGACGCCCAAAGCAACGAACGGTCCTTCACCTACGACGACGCCGCGAAGACCACCACCTACGTGGACAACGAAGGCAACAAGACCGTTTACACCCGAGACGATAACTACCGCGTCACCTCCATTGTTGACGCGGCCGGTGGGGACCAGAAGTTCTCCTACGACGGCAACAACCAGGTCACCGGTTACACGGACCAAAACGGGCACACCACCAGCTACGCCTACGACACCACCGGGCACGTCACCTCCACCACCGCCCCGGACGGGAGCGTCACGTCCTACACCTACACCCGGGCAGGGGACCTCGCATCCTCTACGGACACCGGCGGACCCGGCGGGGCCACTCGCACCACCAGCTTCGATAACGATGCCAGCGGGTTGCCGGTCACCGCGCACCTGCCCGACGGCACCAGCATCACCAACGCGTTCGACGGCCGCGGAAACCTCACGGCGTCCACCGACCAACTGGGCCATACAACCACGTACGGCTACGACGGACGCGGAAACCTGGACAAGACCACGGACCCGCTCGGCCGGACAAGCACCTTCGCCTACGACGCTGCCAACCGGGTCACCGCGGCTACCGACCCGCGCGGAAACACCACCACTTTCGCCTGGGACACCGCTGACCGTTTGGTAACGCAGACGGACGCCGACGGCGGCGTAACCGCCCTGTCCTACGACGGGAACAACCACCTAACCTCGACTACCGACCCTACGGGGGCCGTCACCACGTACGAATGGGACACCCTGTTCAGGGTTGCCTCCGTGACAAATCCCGACGGCGGCAAAACCACCTACGCGTACAACCGCGAGGACGAGCTCACCAGGATCACCGACCCACTCGGCGCCGAAACATCGTTCGAGCTCGACCCGCTCTACAGAATCACCAAAACGATCGATCCCCTCGGCGGGGCGTGGACCCAGACCTGGGACAAGGCAGGGAACCTCCTCACCGCCACGGACCCCGAAGACGGCACCACAAGCACCAGTTACGACGTCCTGAACCGCGTCACGTCCACCACGGACCCGACCGGCGCAAATACCCAGTTCACCCTCGACAGCGTCGGGCGGACCACCGCGGTCACCGACCCAGCCGGGGGTGTGCGGAAGTTCGAGTACGACGCAATGGATCGGCTCGTCAGAGCCGTTGACCAGTCCGGGAACGCAACCACCACCACGTACGACAAGGCAGGGAACACCGTCACCGTCACTGACCGGCGCGGGCAGGCTTGGAAACGCTCGTACGACGCCGCCGGGCAGCTCACGTCCTCGACTGACCCCACCGGCGCGGGCAGCTCGTTCGGGTACGACGCGAACGGGAACAGGACTACGGTCACCGACCCGCTTAAGCGGGTCACGACTGCTGCCTACGACGCGATGAACCGGGCCGTGGCTGTGAAGAACCCAGCGGGAGAAACGACTACTACCACCTACGACCGCGCAGGGCGCGTCATTTCCGCTACGGATGGGGACGGGGACGCTTGGACCCGGTCCTACGACATCGCCGGCAACCTCGTAAGGACCCTCGACCCCGACGGAGTTGCTGCCTCGTACGGCTGGGACCTCGCTGGGAACCAGACATCCATGACCGATGGGAACGGCGCAGTCACCGCCTATTCCTGGGACAAAGCCTCCCAGCTGACTGGCGTCACCGAAAACCGCGTCGTCGGAAAGGAACAGGACGCGGACACAAACGTCATCACCAGCTACGTGTACTCCCCCGCTGGGTACCTGTCCGAGGTCACCAACCCGAATGGCAACACCACAAAGTTCAGCCACGACAAGGCCGGGCGGACCACCGCGGAAACCAATCCCGCCGGGCGCAAGTGGACGTACGAATACGACGGCCGCGGGCTGCTGACAAAGCAGAAAGACGCGAACGGGACCACAACCACCCACGACTACACCCCCACCGGGGACCTGTCCACTGTCGCCCACTCCACCGGGCAGAAGACCTCCTATGGGTATGACGCGGAGCAGGCGCTGATCACCATGGACGATTCCATCGGTGCCTCCGCCTGGACCTACGACGCCCGCGGGGCGCTGAAGTCACAGACGGATGCGCTGGGAAAGAAGCTCTTCTACGATTACGACCCCGCCGGGCAACTCACCACTCTCACCCTGCCCGCAGGAAAGACCAGCCCTGCCACCACAGGCAGTTCTGGAGGGCAGCCCACCTCCGACAAGTCGGTGGGGATCTCGTACAGCTACGATCCCGCCGGACGGGTCAAGTCCCAGACCTCGCCCTGGGGATCAATGGACTACAACTACACGCCTGCCGGGAACACTGCCGTCGTGACGCGCTCCAACGGCGTCACGACCACCACCGACTACACCCCCGCGAACCGCACCAAGACGATTAGCCACAGCACCAAGTCCACCTCGGCTCCCTCTGAAGCGCGGGCCGCCGCGGGGACTGCTCCTGATGTGCTGCCGGAAACCAAGCCTGTTTCGCATGAGGCGAAAGCCTGCACCACCGCGGCCACATATCTGGCCAGCCGGGCTCTGCCGGATCACGGCGCGACCGGTACCAACTGTGTCAAAACGGCGGAATACTTGGCCCGCCGCACCCTGCCCAGCACGGACGCAGGCATCGCACCGGGCGAATCCCTGACCGTGGGCTACACCTATGACAAGAACGGCAATACAGCCTCCCGGACCCGAACCAACGGAACCACCCCGACGTCGGATACCCCAGTCAGGGACACTCGCGACTACACGTATGACCCCCTCAGCCGGCTCATCGGCTCCACCTCCAGCACCGGGCTGAAGAACACCTACAACTTCGACCGGAATGGGAACCGGATCGGCTGGACCACGAACGACAACCCCTCAACCACCACGGTTGGCGATCCCTTGGACGTGACCGCGGTTTTCGACAACACCGACCAACTCACCAATGAAACCCGCACCGGACCTGGCGCAGGGACGGCTGGTTCGGCGACGACGTCGTACGCGTATGACCCCAACGGAAACCGCACCAAAGCCACCGTTGCCGGCGGAGCCACCACCACCTTCAGCTACACCCCCGACAACCAGACCCAATCCGTCACCGGGTCAGGCATCGAGAGCACGTACAAGTACGACGGACTCGGGAGGAACCTCACCAGTTCTGACAAGACCGACTACGGGATCCATGAAACGTCCACGGCGTTCAACGGGCTCACCCCCATCCAGAACACCGACAACCACGGCACAGCGAACCTGATCCCGGACAACGTAGGGCACGTCGCACTGCAAACTGGGGCCACCACCGTCGAAGACCGGTGGGAACTGCTGGATCGGCTCGGCTCTACTATCGCCCAAACTACCGACGCCGCCGGTACAGGGGCCATCACCGAACTGTCCGAGTACTCCGACTACGGTGTCCAGGAATACGGCACCACCGGCTGGGACTCCGACCCCAACTACACCGGAAATCCGACCGACAGCACCTTCGGCACACACCAATTCCACGCCCGCACCCTCGACCCGTCCACCGCGACCTGGACCGGGCAGGACAAATGGCGCGGTCTCCTCAACGCACCCCAAACCCTCAACCGCTACGCCTACACCCTCAACAACCCCACAACCCTGGTCGACAACCTCGGCTACGACCCTGTCAGGGTCATCGACGGGACCTCGTACGACTACCTGCCCGCATCCCAAAGCTGGGAACCAATACCCGACAGCACACCGGCATTCCTGCCCGTCCCGCCCGTGCCGCCACTCTCCATCCGGCGACCCGATTACACACCATCTACCGGTAACTCATACTTCAATCGCATCCTCCAGCAGGCCGCCGTCTACACACCTGCCCGTGCCAGCGCACCCCAGATCAGCGCCACACACACCGCTCTGAATTGCGTTGGGAACGTGAAGGTCGGAATGAGCCCGGAGCAGCTGGCCATCAACGAAGCCTGCGGCAACGCACTCGCTGAGGCCAACCTCCAAACCAAGCCTCAATGGGCGCAGGACCTCGTTCACGGCAACCAGGCATTCGCTGACAAAGCCCGCCCACTCGTTGCCCTGGGCATCGCCGGATCTGTGGGCGCTGGAGCAGGTGGAAAGGCCGGGATTGATGCCCCGGGCGATTCCGGTTGGGCGAAGGCCAGCGGGATTTTGCGTTCGGCTTCAACGGGCAAGGGCAACTTCGGATTAGGCGAAGCCACAAGTGCAGTGGATGCTCAGGCCGGAAAAGCTTGGGTAGGTGAGGGAGCGCGGCTCGCCCGCGATGGCAAGACCTGGGTTAGCTCAGATGGCCTACGACAGTGGCGGCCTCCCACGGAGAAGCCTAGGCTCGGTAAAGTCCAGTCAAACTATGAAGAGAGGTACCAGCCGTCCGGCCAGTGGCAAAGTAACGGTCATCTAGACATAGTGGATCTTCCATAACAAGGAGTCAGTCGTGCGGCACTACAAGATATTTCGTTTACTATGTCCAATGCTGTGACGAGTCCCTTGGACGCGGACATCATCAATCTCCTGGCCGCCCGAGGAGGAGTGGCCACGCGTGTCTACCTCGAAAACGGAACCGTGTACACCGTTTTCAACATCGCCTGGGGATATGACATGGGTGAGCCTTTTGCCCACGTGACCACAAACATAAGCCCAGAAGTTAAGGGAGCTCCCATCGACGTTTTTTGCACTGAAGACATAGTTCAGATTCGCGACGAGTCGTCGGATGCGATAATTCTTGAGACCCGCAAAGGAGATCAGCGGGCGTAGATGACACGAATCGTTGAGGGCCGCAACATGTAATGAGTATCCGAAGATGAATTGTGGGCGGTACGGGCAAGTAGCTGATTCGACTGGCGTGTACGGACGTCGCAACTGATGCAAAGTCTAATGAAAACTGACAACCGCGGCTGGCGCGCATCTTAGTGAATGACCGGAATCGATAGATCTATGGAATTCAATCCTGACTGCGGGCAAAATTTGGATGACAGAATGACGAGCTTCGCAATATTTCCGGAACTTGGCCAAGAATGGGGAGAGGGCAATCAACGTATCACACCGAATTTTCACCGTCGATCCCAACATGAGCATCGGCGTCGGAACCAAGCGCCCGCGTGAGCAATGCGCTCTGAACAGACAGCGCTTATGCGTTGAGCCCCATGGGTCTGCGAATCCGTGCGACGCAGCGCTTGAATCGAGAATGCTGGCCTCCGCATGACGATCCGGTGGAGAAGGACCTATTTTTGTCCTGTATGCGGATATCCACGTATGAAGGAGCCTCCATATGGGTTAAACGAGATAGCGAGCTGTGAGATCTGCCCATGCTGCTGGATTGAATACGGTTATGACGATGGGGGCCGAGACGGCGAAGAACTCCAAGAAGTTCTATCGCTGCTACGAAATCAGTGGATAAAGGCCGGAATGCCGTGGACCAGAGGCGACCCACCCGCTGGTTGGGATCCGACGACCCAGTTAAGAAACGTTGATATGGATCGTGGACCGGGAGCTGGAGCTGACCGCTACCGCTACGATCCGTGATGCCGCTCAGAAGTGACCTCTACCGAGGTAACCTGCGAGGAAATTTGCCTATTAGGTAAATTCTTCAATAGCTGCGATGAATTCCGTTGCCCAGAGGTCGCAGGAGCTCCCATCGACTTCTTGAGCACGGACGCCATCGTTCAGATTCACGATCAATTAACGGGCGCGGTACTTTTCACATCCTGAAATGGCACGCAGAGGAAATGAACGGAAACTGCGAATCCACTAGCTTCTTCAAGGAGTTGTTAACGCTGATCTGCTGCTGTCTGATGAGCCCGAGGAAATTGCCACGTGCCTGCGCCAACTGGACCATTTCGGCCGCTACTGGGCTGGATCAATAGGTCTGGGCCAAGAATGGGGCAGCGGGGAAGTGCCGTTTAACACCGTGTTCTCACCGTGGATCCCTTCATGAGGGCAGACGTTCCAAGTACAGAACAGGCTGCCCTTTCTTCCGGAACCGACGATGCTTGTCCTGATTCCAGCCTTCCGCGGCCCGATCCGAGAACCGTCATCCAGAAAATCGTTGAAAACTGTCAGAGCCCCCGCATAGTGTTCTTCCTGTCTCCACCACTAGACCATCAGCCGCGGAGTTTGCCGCGGCCTGACAACAGGAGCTGTACACATGCCTACGCCTGATATCACTGCCGGTTCGCCGTGTTGGATCGACCTGATGACCTCCGATACAGAGAAGGCGAAGTCCTTCTACAACGCGCTGTTCGGTTGGACCTATGAGACCGGAGACGAAGAGAAGTACGGCGGCTACATCACCGCTTCCAAGGACGGGAAGCTCGTGGCCGGCATCATGCAGAAGCAGGAAGACATGGGCGCCATGCCGGACCTCTGGTCCACCTATCTGCGCACCGATGACATCAAGGCCACCACCGAAGCAGCAGCCGCGAACGGCGGCCAGGTCTTTATGGAGCCGATGGAGGTTCCCGAGCAAGGCGCCATGGCCATGTACGGAGACTCCTCCGGCGCCTCCATCGGCGCGTGGCAGTTCGGTGAAATGAAGGGCTACCAGGTGGCTGCGGAGCCCGGGACCCCGGCATGGCACGAACTCCTGTCCAAGGACTACGATTCCGCCGTCTCGTTCTACCAGAACGTGTTCGGCTGGGAAACGGAAGTCATGAGCGACACTCCCGAGTTCCGCTACACCACGCTCGGCGCCGGAGACGACGCCAAGGCCGGGATCATGGACGCCGCAGGTTTCCTGCCCGAGCAAGTGCCGTCCATGTGGAGCGTCTACTTCGCCGTCGAGGACACCGACGCGACGGTGGAGAAAGCAGTCGGGCTGGGAGCCACAGTGACACAGCCCGCTGAGGACACTCCCTTCGGACGACTCGCCACCTTGTCCGATCCAACAGGTGCCACGTTCAAGGTCATCCAAGACTTGGGCCAGACCGCTTAGACTTTTGATTTTCGGATCGTGCCGGCCGCCCCCTACCCAAGGGTGGCCGGTACGGTCTGCCCATTGCCGGGCCTGGGGGATCGTTCGGCGTGGGGTCCCTGAGTTCGGTCCTCCAACCACTGACCGTGGGGTCCGGGCATCCACTCGGAGCCACCTGCGGTCCTTCTGGGGAATGAGGACCGGAAATTGCTTCACCTTTCACAAACCTTCAAGGCTGCCGCCGTGCTCGGCGTCGCCTCGCTGGCACTCGCAGGATGTTCACTCATCAGCAGTGGCGACGCCAAGAGGGACGAGTCCGGCCGGCCGACGGAAACGTCCGTGGCGGACGCCTTCAAGATCAAGGTCGGCGACTGCATGGCTGAGCCATCCAGCAACGAATTCCAGGACGTGTCCATCATTCCGTGCGACCAGAGCCACGATCTTGAGGCGTTCGCGGCAAAGAAGATCGTGGCAGACTCCTACCCGGGCGAGTCCGAGGTGCAAACGCAATCGGAGGACTATTGCGGTACTGAATTCGCAAAATTCGTGGGTGTTCCCTACGACGAGTCGACGCTGGACATGACCTACTTCTACCCCAGCAGCGAGACCTGGAAGCAAAGAGACCGCGAGATCATGTGCCTGATTGGCGGCCCTTCCGGGACATCCACCAAGGGCACGCTGAAAGGCGCAGCCAAGTAATCCTGCCGGTGGCCGGGGCAACCCTCCGGCCACCGGCAAGCCACTCCCCATTCATCCGTTCGTGTTCAGCTAGGCCCGAGGCAGCTTTACCCGGGAGTAACTTCCGGCACATCGCCCACTTCACAAGACAGCGGGCGTCGTCCATAGAGCCCCACAGGGTTCCTGATGAAAGTTAGAGCGGATGAACCATAAGCACTGGAAATTGTTAGCGGGCACAGTCCTGTCGGCGGGGCTCATAGCGGCCCCGTTGACCGCTGTGCCGGCCTTCGCGGCTGATGACCCCGCTGCCGGCACGTCGCCGGTGGTCATCAACGAGGCCTACTTGAGTGGAGGCAGCACCGGCGCCGCCTTCAAGAACAAATTCGTGGAGCTTTACAACTCCTCCGATGCACCGGTCAGCCTCGCGGGCTGGTCGCTGCAGTACCGTTCGGCAACCGCAACCGGAGCCCCCACGGGCATTACTGCCCTGACCGGAAGCATTCCGGCCAAGGGCTATTTCCTGGTCCAGGGAGCCACGAACAGCGGCACGTCCACTGCCCCCGCCCTGCCCACGGCGGATGTGCAGGCCACCGGAACGCTGAACCCGAGCGGCACGGCGGGCACTCTGGTCCTCGCCAAGCAGACCACGGCAGTATCGCCACTGGCCCCTGGTTCCGTGACGGGCGACGCGCTAATCGCAGACCTCCTCGGCTACGGCACGTCCAACACGTTCGAAACGGCCGCGGCAACGGCCCCAACGGGAAACACGGATGTCCGCAGCCTGAACCGCACCAACGGCGTAGATACCGACTCCAACGCCACCGATTTCAGCCTCAGCGCGTCCATCACCCCCACAGCATCGGGCGGCAGCGGGACGCCCACAGACCCGGAACCCGAACCCGGCGCCAAGACCATCGCCGAGATCCAAGGCACCGGCGCGGCCAGCCCGTTCGTCGGCAGCACCGTTACCACGCGCGGCAAGGTGACGGCGGTCTACGCCACCGGCGGCTTCAACGGCTACTACGTCCAGACCCCCGGAACCGGCGGCGACAGCAGCGGGGCGGCCAGGACGGCGTCGGACGCTTTGTTCGTCTACTCCCCCACGACGGCGGGTTCCGTACGGCAAGGCGACTACCTGGAACTGACCGGCGTCGTCAGCGAGTTCGCGAACCAAACGCAGATCACCGTGGACGCCGCGGGGCTGAAGAAGCTCACCGAGGCCGCCCCCGAGGTGAAGGCGACCCCGTTCGCCCTCCCGGCCAATGACGCGGCGCGTGAAGCTTTCGAAGGCATGCTGGTCGCGCCCGAAGGCAATTTCACCGTCACGGACAACTACTCCCTGAACCAGTACGGCGAAATCGGCCTCGCCGCCGGAACCTCGCCACTGGTACAGCCGACGGCGGTAGCCGCCTACGGTTCCGCGGAGTACGCGGCGGTGGTGGCCGACAACGCGATGCGCGCCATCAAGCTCGACGACGGTGCGTCCACCAACTTCCTCAAGGACGCAAGCACCAAAGCCCAGCAGCTCCCGTACCTCAGCACCACGGATCCTGTCAGGGTGGGCTCCCCCGCCAAGTTCAAGACCGACGTGATCCTGGGCTACGGCAACAACTCCTGGAAATTCCAGCCGCTCACGGCACTGACCCCGGCCAACGCCGATACAGTGCAGCCGACGTCGTTCACCACTTCGCGGCCCGAAGGCCCGTCAGACGTTGGGGGCACGCTCAAGCTCGCGTCGTTCAACGTGTTGAACTACTTCCCCACTACGGGTGACCAGCTCAGCGGTTGCGTTTTCTACACCGACCGGGACGGCAACCCGATCACCGTCAAGGAAGGCTGCAACGCCCGTGGCGCTGCCAACGCGGAGAACTTCGAACGCCAGCAGGCCAAGATCGTCGCCGCCATCACCAAGGCTGGCGCCGACGTAGTCTCCCTCGAGGAAATCGAAAACTCTGCGCAGTTCGGCAAGAACCGTGATGACGCACTCTCCAAGCTGGTGGATGCCCTCAACACCAAGACGCCTGGCGTGTGGGACTACGTCCGCACTCCCGCCAATGCTCCCCCGCTGAGCGATGAGGACATGATCCGCACCGCATTCATCTACAAGAAGGCCACCGCCGAACCCGTTGGCGAATCCATCATCCACAACGACACCGTTGCCTTCGCAAGCGCCCGTAAACCCCTGGCACAGGTGTTCAAGCCGGTCGGGGCAGCCGATGACAAGAAGTTCATCGCGATCGTGAACCACTTCAAGTCGAAGGGCTCCGCAGCCACGCCGGACGACACCGACAAGGGCCAGGGCGCTTCCAACATCGCGCGCACCAAGCAAGCCGAATCGCTGCTGGCCTTCTCCAAGGACCTGCAAACATCCAAGGGCACGGACAAGGTGTTCCTGATCGGCGACTTCAACGCCTACGCCAAGGAAGACCCCATCAACGTCCTCACCGGCGCCGGCTACACGGACCTCGAAGCCGGGACCAACAAGCACTCCTACCTCTTCGGCGGAATGGTGGGTTCCTTGGACCACATCCTCGCTTCCCCCGCCGCCCACAAGGCCGTGACGGGAACGGACATCTGGAACATCAACTCCGTGGAGTCCGTAGCGCTGGAGTACAGCCGGTATAACAACAATGTGACCAACTACTATGCTCCGGACGAGTTCCGCGCCAGCGACCACGATCCCGTGGTGGTTGGCCTCAACCTCGCTCCGGATGCACCGGCGAGCGTCGACCTGCAGTTCCTGGGCATCAACGACTTCCACGGCCGCATCGATTCCAACACCGTGCTCTTCGCCGGAACGGTGGAAAAGCTTCGCGCAGCAGCCGCACCCGGAGCCACGGCCTTCATCTCTGCCGGCGACAACATCGGCGCCTCGCTGTTCGCTTCCTCGGTGGCGAAGGACCAGCCCACCATCGATGTCCTGAACGCCCTGGAGCTCCAGGCTTCTGCGGTGGGCAACCACGAGTTCGACGGCGGTTGGGCAGACTTGCGCGACCGGGTCATCGCCGGTGGAAACAACGCCAAGTTCGCTTACCTCGGCGCCAACGTCTACCAGAAGGGCACCACCACCCCGGTCCTGCCGGAGTACAAGGTCCTGGAGATGAACGGCCTGCGGGTGGCCGTGATCGGCACGGTTACGCAGGAAGTTCCGTCGTTGGTAACGCCTGCGGGGATCACGGACCTGGAATTCGGTGATCCGGTGGAAGCGATCAACCGCGTCGCAGCGAAGATCAAAGCTGACAACGCCGCGGACCTGATCATCGTGGAAAACCACGACGGCGCCGCTTCCGGAACGCCGGAAGGCGCCACATTGGAGCAGGAAGTGGCGGCCGGCGGCCCGTTCGCCAAGCTCGTCAACGAGACCACTCCCGACGTCGCCGCGATCTTCACCGGTCACACGCACAAGGAGTACGCCTGGGACGCACCCATCCTGGACAACGGCCAGCCCACCGGCAAGACGCGTCCGATCGTCCAGACCGGCAACTACGGCGAGAACGTGGGCAGTGTGACCCTGACGGTGGATACGGCTTCCAAGGCGGTGACTGCATACAAGGCCTCGATCGTTGACCGCACCACGGACACAGCCGAAAGCCTGGTAGCAAGCTACCAGCGCGTCGCCGCAGTCAAGACCATCGTGGACGAAGCCCTGGCCAACGCCGCGGAGATCGGGAACCAGCCAGTGGGCTCGGTGACAGCTGATATCACCACAGCCTTCACCCCGGATCCGGCGGGCGGCGCCCCGAAGCGTGACGACCGCGCGAGCGAATCGACGCTGGGCAACCTCGTGGCCGACTCCCTGGTGGACACGCTCAAGGCGCCCGAACTCGGCTCGGCCGAGATCGGCGTCGTGAACCCCGGCGGGCTGCGGAACGAGCTGTACTACGCCCCGGATGGAACCATCACGTACGCCGAGGCCAACGCCGTGCTGCCGTTCGTGAACAACCTCTGGACCACCTCCCTCACCGGCGCGCAGTTCAAGACGCTCCTGGAACAGCAGTGGCAGACCAACCCGGACGGCACCGTGCCAAGCCGCCCGTACCAACAGCTGGGTCTGTCCAAGAACGTCAACTACACCTACGACGCCGCCCGGCCAGCGGGTGACCGCATCACGGGCATTTGGGTCAACAACGCCGTGATCGATCCTGCCAAGCAGTACCGGATCGGGACGTTCAGCTTCCTCGCTACCGGTGGTGACAACTTCCGGGTCTTCAAGGAAGGCAGCAACACCAAGGACACCGGCCTGGTGGACCGGGACGCGTGGATCACGTACCTGCAGGCGCACAAGCCGGTCTCGCCGGACTTCGCCCGGCGTTCGGTGGCCGTGGCAAACACCACTGCGGCCGAGGTCAAAGCTGGAGACGCCATCACGCTGACCGTGTCCAAGCTGGACCTGACGTCGATTGGCAGCCCGGCCAACAAGACGCTCAAGGCCGTCTTCATCGATGCCAAGGGTGCCAGCACGGATCTCGGGGATGTGCCAGTGGCCTCCGGCGCAGCGAACGTCAGCCTCAAGGTTCCCGCAGCAGCGGCGGCCGGCACTGGCACGGTGGTGCTGACCGCCGTCGAAAGCGGCACCACGGTGAAGGCGCTGGTCAAGGTGGCAGCAAGCGGCCCGAATCCGCCGCAGTGCACCGCCCCCACCAAACCGTCCAAGTGGTATGACGTTGTGGGCTGGCTCCGCTACGCATTCGCGTGGCTGGAGTACCAGAAGTGCTTGAGGGGCTAAGTACCCGTTGATGGCAGCAAGGGAGCCCCTCACGCCGGTGAGGGGCTCCTTTGCGTGCAGTGGTTAGTTGCGGACGGATTCGGGTTCCTGCGCCTTGTCAGCGTCCTTTTGCAGCTCGGCACGGAAGTGCCCGTAGCGGGCCAGGTGGGTAGGCCGCTTGCGGAGGATGGCCCACGCCACGCCCAAGGCAAGGAACCACACCGGCGTCACAAGGAGCGCCATGAGCGTGTCCGGCTGGGTGGTCAAAGCCCACAGGATGAAGGCAAAGAAGGCGAAGACAACCCACACCATCACCACGCCACCGGGCATCTTGAACGCCGAGGCCTCGTGAAGCTGCGGCCGGCGCTTCCGGAACGCGAGGTAGCTGGCCAGGATGATCGACCAAACAAAGACGAAGCAGACGGCGGACACGGTGGTCACCATGTCGAACGCCTTGCCGACGTCCTGCCCGGCGTACATGAGGACGACGCCGGACAGCAACAGGACGCAGGAGAGGAACAGGGCGTTGCGGGGTACTTTGCGTCCGGACAGTGCGCTGAAGACCGCGGGCGCGTCGCCTTCCTGGGCCAGGCCATAGACCATCCGGGACGTGGAGTAGATGCCGGAGTTGGCCGAGGACATCGCTGAGCTCAGCACCACCAGGTTGACGATGGTGGCGGCGGCGCCGAGGCCTGCCAGGGAGAACATGGCGATAAACGGGCTGTGTCCGGCAGCGAACTGGGTCCACGGCGTGACGGACATGAGGATGATGAGGGCGCCCACGTAGAAGAGGAGCACGCGGATGGGGATGGAATTGATGGCCTTGGGCAGGTTCTTTTCCGGATCCTTGGCTTCGGCTGCCGTGGTTCCAACCAATTCGATGCCCACAAATGCGAAGACCGCGATCTGGAAACCGGCCACGAAGCCCATGAATTCGTTGGGGAAGAAGCCTCCGTGGGACCAAAGGTTGGTGAAGCCGGCCGGTCCGGCGTCCGACTGGAAGCCGCCGAGGATCATGAACAGGCCAACGATGATGAGTGCTGCGATGGCGACGATCTTGATGAGGGCGAACCAGAACTCGGTCTCGCCGAAGGCCTTCACCGTGGCCAGGTTGAGGAGCAGGAGGATGCCGATGGTGATGAGTCCGGGGATCCACAGTGGCAGGCCGGGCCAGAGTTCCTTGGAGTAGCCCGCGATCGCGATCACGTCCGCGATGCCGGTGATGACCCAGCAGAACCAATAGGTCCAGCCGGTGAAGAAGCCCGCCCAGGGACCCAGGAGGTCGGCGGCGAAGTCGCTGAAGGATTTGTAGTTCAGGTTGCTCAGGAGCAGTTCGCCCATGGCGCGCATGACGAAGAACAGCATGAAGCCGATGATCATGTAAACGAAGATCACCGAGGGGCCGGCAGCGGAGATGGTCTTGCCCGAGCCCATGAAGAGACCGGTTCCAATGGCGCCGCCGATGGCGATCAACTGGATGTGGCGGTTGCTGAGTTGCCGTTCCAGGTGGGGCTCTTGCTTGTTGCCGGCATCTGTTGGTGGGCGCTGAATCGTCATGAGGAACTCCATTGTTCAGGCGGCACACGTGGTGTGCCACGATGATTCGGGTTCCTCCCCGCTCTGTCATTGACCTGAGAGTTTCCGCGTTCCTGCGCACAGGACCGCTTGCACCTTCGGTGAGCCCGGGAATCCCGGACTGCTTTCCAGAGTTGCCTCGCCGTGGCGGTACAGGGTGCCTGAGAGATTCCTGGGGAGGGTTTGCTCCTACGGCGCCTGACGGGATGTACCGGCAGGACTCTCCCGCCACGGATCACAAGCGCGCATCACCTGGCCGGTGATGCAGCTCACACAGTAGCGAAGCCCGGAGCGGTACGCAAGCGTCCCAGCTCACGCCGGGTTCGAGCGGCTGTTCAGAGTCCCAGGATGCTGCGGGCGATTTCGTCCGCATCGCGCAGGGTCCGTTGCCCGCTCCTGTACGCCCGGCCTTTGGTGGGCCGGGCCTCGGCTGCGATGGCGGTTCCCCACTGCGTTGCGGACAATTGCAGGCCCAAAACATACAGCCCGTTGGTTACGGAACCGTTGGCCGCCACCGGCCGGTATGGATGCGGCTCAACGTCCAGGCCAGTGGTCTGTACCGGAGTTCCTTCAACGCTCATCATGATCTTGGTGCGAACCAGGCCGTCCGCCAGCAGCTGTTCAAGAAGCGGCGAGATGTTCATGCCAACGCGGTTCGCGGGCGACATCGCCTCGATCAACGTGCGGGCCTGAGCCGGTGCGTCCCGCACCCACGGCGAGAAAGCGCGGAAGACTTTGGCGTTACGGTCCACGCTGAACTTCGGGTCGGGTCCCACGAAACTCACGACGCCGGCACGCGCCAAGGCGGCCAGCTGTTCCGACCGCAGGGCCGGGGGTCCGCTGGCAAGCCCCTCAACGAAGGACTCGAACCAACCGCGGAGCTCAGCCACCCAGGATTCGTCCGTGATGCCGCCGTCGGCCACCACGGTCTTGAGAATCGCTCGGCCCGTGTGCAGCGCACCAATGGCCATCTTCACGGGGTCAGATTCACCCAGGGCGGAACGCCGGGCGTCATCGTCTAGATAGTCGGTGATGGCTTTGTCCAAGTCCCGGCGCGAGGCAAAGGTCCGCCCGGCCAAAGGCGCGGCAAGTCCCCGCAGGTTGAGCCGCCGAGAGGCCACGACGTGCTTTTCCACGAGCGCACCCACTGCGCTTTCCCAATTGCCCGTGGCGTGGGCGTGGGGTTGCAATGCGTCTTCAAGGTCGGCAAGGAACTGCGCGGCGTCCCTGATGGCTGCCGGCTGTGACTTTGCCAGCGTCGCGTAGTACGCCCACAACGCGTCCCGGTGCAGGAGGGGCCAAAGGTCGTGGTCGAAACCGGGCTGGATTCCGGCTGCCTTGAAACGGTCCATGGCTGCCTCGGTCAGGTACCGGAGCGTGATGCTGGTGGCGTAGTAGCCGGACAGCCCGGCCTTGGCGCGGTACGGGGTGCCCCTCCGTGAAGCGGCGATGATCTTAGGTTCGCGTCCGGATGGGCGGTACTCGAGCATGCCCGCCCCGGGCGCAACTGCGTCAACAAATTTGCCGCCACGGCCCTCAGTCAGCTGGCCCATGACATCGAAGAAGTTCAAACCCATGCCACGGACCAGTACTGGCTCGTTGTCCGGTACCCGGGTCCAGTCCACATCGGCCGGAGGAGCGGGCGGGAAATAGAGCAGCCCCTGTTCCCCTGCGGCAGTCTGGAACGAGCGCTGCTCCGGATTCAGGCGGGATTCGATGTGCCCCAGCGCGAGGACCACGGAACCGACGGTGAGTGAACCGCCGTCGGCCAGTTCGACGTCGAACGTTCCTCCCCCAACCGGCCGCGCCGCCACGGCGGACGTCTCATGGAAGGTGACCTCGACGCCGTCGGGCAGTCGCTGGAGCAACTCAGCGAGGGTCTGCCGCAAATAGCGCCCATAGATGGCGCGGCTGGGGAAGTTGTCCGACTCGAGACTGGCTAACTCCGCCTTTTCGGCCCGGTTCAATCCCTGGCCATCACGACGCCGTGTGACGCGCCATTGGTCGAACGACGTCCCGGCCAGAGGGGGCGCGAGCTCGGGGTCCTCTGGGATGAGCGTCGGGTAGAACGACTGGGTATTCATCAGGTAAAGCCGCGACTGTTCGGGCTGCCACACATGGCCCGAACCTGCAGGATACGGATCAATGACGTGGATGTGGAGCTTCGCGGTTGTGGTCACAATCGCCTCATCCGTGGCTCCGGCCCAGTTCGCGAGCAGCCGCTCAAGCACACTGGTGCCCCGGGGACCCGCCCCGACCAGGGCAACACGGAAGATTTGCGATTTAGCCACGCTCAAGCCTAACGTCCGCGTGACTTGCTTCCCTTTGAAAAGTGTTGCTTGGATGGGGCGATGACCACCACAGAAGCTGATCAGACGCCCCTCCCCGAAGACCGCCCCCTTTCCGGACCCCGCCACGCCGCCGACGCAGCAGCCGAGCCGACGGATGAGAACGTCTGGCTGGAGGATATCCATGGCGAAGAGCAGCTGGCCTGGGTCCGCGAGCAAAACGCCCGTACCGAGGACCTGCTGGAAGACGCCGACTACGCCGCGGTCGAGGCCGGGATCCTCGAAGTGCTGGACTCCACCGACCGGATCGCCATGGTGAACAAGCGGGGCGATTTCTACTACAACTTCTGGAAGGACCGGGAACACCCCAAGGGTCTGTGGCGCCGCACCACGTGGGAAAGCTACCTGACCGACTCACCGGAGTGGGATGTCCTGTTGGACATCGATGCCCTTGCTGCCGCGGAGGGCACGGAATGGGTCTTCCACGGCGCCGGTTTCCTCCGGCCTTCGGACGGGGCCGACTACCGGCTGGCCATGGTCTCCCTCTCTCCCGACGGCGGCGACGCCAACCGGTACCGCGAGTTCGACGTCGAGACGCGCACCTTCGTGGATCCGGCGGCCGGCGGCTTCGACGTGCCAACCGCCAAGGGCAACGTCAGCTGGCTCGATGCCGATACCTTGCTTGTTTCCTCCACCGCCGATGGCCTGCCGGCAACGTCGTCGTCCTACGCCAGGACCGCCGTGAAACTCCGCCGCGGGCAGTCCCTTGCCTCGGCGGAACAGATCTTCGAGATCCCGGAAGACCATATGCTGGCCATGGTGGCCCACGACTCCACTCCGGGCTACGAGCGGACCTTCGCCGTGGACTACATCGATTTCTACAACAGGAGCACCTGGCTGCTCCGTGGCGGTGCCTGGGTGTCCATCGATGTGCCCACCGACGTGAACATCAGCGCACACAGGGAATGGCTGATGTTCCGCCCGCAGAAAGACTGGCCCTTGGCAGATACCGTCTATCCCGCAGGGTCGCTCCTGGCCGCCGATTTGGAGGCGTGGCTTGGCGGATCACGCGACGTGGTGGTCCTGTTCACCCCGGACCAGCACACGTCCCTGCAGTCCTGGAGCTGGACCCGCGACTACCTTCTGCTGAACCTGCTGCACGACGTCTCATCCGAGATCCGGGTGCTCGACCCATCCCGGCTGGACGCGGCCGGGTCCTGGGCCTCCAGCAACCTGGACGCCTGCCCTCCCCTCCACGACGTCAATGCCTACGCCGTGGACGACGAGGACGAATCCGGTGCCGGCAACGACTATTGGCTCGTGGCCACCGGCTTCACCACGCCCACCACGCTCACGCGGGGCGCATTGACCTCCGGCGAGGCCGTGTACTCCCTGGATGCCGGACGGACCGGGGGCGTCAACAGCCACCACGAAGAGGTGAAGAGGTCGCCGTCGTTCTTCAACGAAGCCGACTACGAGGTGCAGCAGCACTTCGCCGTCTCCGCTGACGGGACCCGCGTGCCCTACTTCCAGGTGGCTTCGAAGGACCTGGTCCTGGACGGCCAGAACCCCACGCAGCTCTCCGGCTACGGCGGATTCGAAGTTTCCCGCACGCCTGCCTATAGCGGCACAGTGGGCCGCGCCTGGCTGGAACGCCGCACCACCGGCCCCGATGAGCACGCTCGCGGAGGGGTATACGTTGTGGCCAACATCCGCGGCGGTGGCGAGTACGGCCCGTCGTGGCACCGTGCAGCCCTGCAGGAGAACCGCCACCGCGCGTATGAGGACTTCGCGGCCGTTGCCCGGGACCTGATCAGCCGCGGCGTCACCAGCCGGAGCCGCCTGGGCTGCGTAGGCGGTTCGAACGGTGGCCTTCTTGTGGGCAACATGCTCACCCAGTACCCGGAGCTGTTCGGCGCCGTTTCGTGCGGGGTCCCGCTGCTGGATATGCGGCGCTACTCCAAGCTCTCAGCCGGATACTCCTGGATTGCGGAGTACGGCGACCCGGACGTTCCCGAGCAGTGGGAGTACATTCGCACCTTCTCGCCCTACCACCTCCTGCACGATGGCGTGGAGTACCCGGAGACCTTCATCTGGACAGCCACGTCGGACGACCGCGTGGGCCCCGTCCAGGCCCGCAAGATGGCCGCACGCATGCAGGCCATGGGCATCCGCAACGTCTGGTTCCACGAAGCCTTGGAAGGTGGCCACGCGGGAGCCTCCGACAACAGGCAGGCCGCGGCCCTCCAAGCCCGGAGCAACCATTTCCTGTGGCGGTCGCTGGCCGGGAGCAACTGACGACTTTCGCTGGAGACTCGCACCGGATTGCGCGGCTGTTTTGCACTGGACCGCACGTTCTGCGTATCCTTGGTGGGCTAGCAATAGCGGATTGGAGACGTGCCAGAGCGGCCGAATGGACTTCACTGCTAATGAAGGGTCGGGGTTAAACTCGACCGGGGGTTCAAATCCCCCCGTCTCCGCGAATTGGTCCCGGTTTTCGAACCGGGACCTTTTGCGTTTAACCCCGCTGCTCCTGGGCTAGCCGCCTCTTCTGCGGGAAACTACCGCCGGGAACCGGCGCTTACCTCTGCGCCGGCATGCCTGTGGAGTGTCAGGCTGTCAATGGTGCTCACCAGCATCAGGACGGCCATGGCAAGGAATGCACCCTTGTAGGCAGTCACGTGGTCTGCGCCGAAGAGGTGGGTGGTGTCGAACAATCGGAGGAACAAGGCACCGACGGCGATTCCCGCTCCCGCAGCCAGCTGGACCAAGGTGGCCGAGATGGCGTTCGCGGAGGGCAGTTGTTCGGGAACGATGTCCGCGTACTGAACCGAGGCGTAGGCGGAGAAGCCTATGGACCGGAACGCGCCGCTCAGGAGCAGGAGTCCAAAGATGACCGGTTCAGGGGTCTGTGCGGTGAGGAACGCGCACAGGGCAAACGTTGCGGCCGACGCCAGGGAGGCGAAAACCAGCACGGGCTTGAAACCGAAACGCCGGATGATCGGCGTCGTGGCCGGTTTGATGCCGATGTTGCCCACGAAAACCGCTGCCACCATGACGCCGGCCTTCAGCGGGTCCCAACCAAAGCCATCCTGGAACATCAGGGGCAGCAGGAACGGCACCGAACTGATCGTCAATCGGTAGATAAACCCGCCCGTCGACGTCGCCCGGAACGTCCGGGTCCCAAACACGTCCAGGTTGAACAGCGGGACCTTCGCCTTCGCCATCCACCAGACGGCACCTGCCAGGGACAAGACACCCGCGCCAACCACGACGGCGGCCACCGCCCCGGGCGCGTGGCCACCCAGGGTTTCCAACCCGACCACCAGTGCACCAACCCCAAGGGTGGTCAACAGCAGGCCAAACCAGTCCAGCCTGCGCTTGCCGTCCCCGGCCGTCTTCGGCACAAGCCTCAGTGCCGCGATAAACGCAGCGAGACCAAGCGGAACGTTGATGATGAAGATCCAATGCCAGGACAGGAACGTGGTCAGGGCACCGCCCACCATGGGCGCCAGGACGGGTGCAAGCAGCCCGGGCCACACGAGGAACGCCGTTGCCCGGAGGAGCTCGGACTTGGGTGTTCCCCTGAGCACCACCAAGGTGCCCACGGGAACCATCATGGCTCCTCCCGCTCCCTGGGCCACCCGGCTGAGCGTCAGCATTGTCAGGTCCTGGCTCACGGCGCAGAGTAGCGACGCCGCAGTGAAGACGGCGATCGCCAGGCAAAACACCCTTCGCGCACCGAGCCTCTCGGCCAGCCAACTGCTCAGCGGAATGCCCATTGCCACCGTCACGAGGTAGGCGGTCATGGTGATGTTGACGTCGGCGGCCGCAACGCGGAAATCCGAAGCGATGCTGGGGATCGCTGTTGTGAGGACGGTACCGTCCAGGAACTCCATGAAGAACGTCGCTGCGACAAGCAGCGCCAACCTCGGCTGCCAAGTGCTCTCCGTGGCGGCGGCGACGTCTGTCTGGTTGGAATCTGTGCTCATGGCTCCGGTCCAAGGTCAGGATGGACGGCCCACTTGGGGCTATCTGGCGTGTTTCATCGATCCTATAGAGACAATGTGGGAGCGATCACAACATGACACAGCCTTACTCGCATGGTGGCTCCAGCTAGCCTGCTTGTGCCAGGGCCAGCGGGAGGACTGCACCCGCTCCCGCCTGCCGGAGTGCCCGGGCTGCCACAGTCATGGTCCAGCGGCTGTCCACCAGGTCATCGACCAAAAGCACAGGCTGCCCGTTGATCCCGGCCAGCGCTTCCGCGACGTCCGGGCCCACGACGAGCCTGTCCCACACACCCGCCAGCCGGTAGGCGCTGTTGCCTCCGCGCGATCCCGCGGGACCCCCGTGCTGTGGCTGCAGCGACCCCAGGTACGGCATCCGGCCGATGCCTGCGATCCCCCTGGCCAAGGAGTCCACCAGGTGCGGTTTGCTCCTGGACGGAATGCTCACGACGGCGGCTGGCCGGCCCACTCCGCTCCAGGCAGTTCCGCCATCAGCGCCCGACCATTCGCGAAGCACCTGCACGCAAGCCTGGAGCATGGCAGGTTCCACCTCGCGGTCTGCCGCGCCTGCCGCGAAGAGTTCGCGCAGCGCACCTCCCCAGCCCAGGTCCGTGAGACGGGCCAGGACACGCCCCTCGGCCACACTCTCATCGGGCTTGATCTTGCCCTTGACGCCCACCCCAAGCCGGTCCATCCCGGAAGGCCACTGCAAGCGAGGTTCCACCGCGGTCCCCACCCTGCGCAGGGTTTGTCCGGCGGCGTCCACCGCGGCGGCGGCTATGTCCACCGGGAACCAGCGACCGGCACAGTTGTCGCACCGTCCGCAAGGCGCCGCGGTTTCGTCGTCCAGGACAGAAGTGATGTATTCCATGCGGCACCCGGACGTGTCCTGGTAAATGATCATGGAGTCCTGCTCATCCACGCGGGCTTCGGCAATGCGCGAGTAGCGTTCGGCGTCATAGACCCACGGCTGGCCCGTGGACCGCCATCCCCCACCCACGCGTTCCACAGCGCCGTCTACGGCCAGGACTTTGAGGAGCAACTCGAGTGGTGTCCGGCGGAGGTCCACACGGGCTTCCAAAGCCACCGTGGACAGCGCCGACCCTCCGTCCGACAGGACATCCAGGACCGCCGCTGCCTTCTCCGCGGAGGGCATGGACGCAGTGGCAAAGTACTGCCAGATTTCGCGGTCCTCGGACCCCGGGAGCAGAAGGACATCGGCGTTGGCTGCCCCTCGGCCGGCACGGCCCACTTGCTGGTAGTAGGCCACCGGCGAGGACGGGGCACCCAAGTGGATCACGAAACCCAGGTCAGGCTTATCGAAGCCCATGCCCAAAGCGGAGGTGGCCACGAGCGCCTTGACCTGGTTGTCCTTCAGCAGCTGTTCGGCACGCTCCCTGTCGGTGGGATCCGTCCTTCCCGTGTAGGACAGGACATTGTGTCCAGCTTCGGCGAGCAACCTGGCGGTGTCTTCGGCTGCCGAGACCGTGAGTGTGTAGATGATTCCACTTCCGGGCAGGTCCGTGAGGTGGGTCAGCAACCAGCCCAGCCTGTCGCGGGAGTTCTCAAGGTTCAGAACGCCCAGCCGCAGGGATTCCCTGCCGAGGGCGCCCCTGATGGTAAGGACGCCTTCACCGAGTTGTTCCTCGATGTCATGGACCACCCGGGAGTTGGCCGTGGCGGTGGTGGCCAGCACCGGAACCGTCGGGGGAAGTTGGGCAATGAGATCTGCGATGCGCCGGTAATCGGGCCTGAAATCATGGCCCCAGTCGGAGATGCAGTGGGCTTCGTCAATCACCAACAGCCCTGTGCGCCTGATCAGCTCGGGCAGCTGGTTCTCGCGGAAGGACGGATTCGTTAGCCGTTCCGGGGACACCAGGAGGACATCCACTTCGTCCGCGGCGAGCTGCGCGAGCACACTGTCCCATTCCAGGGCGTTCGCCGAGTTGATGGCGACGGCACGCACCCCTGCCCGTGCGGCAGCAGCAACCTGGTCCCGCATCAGGGCCAGCAGCGGTGACACGATCAACGTGGGACCAGCACCCCGCCCTCTCAGCAACAAGGACGAGACGAAGTACACCGCCGATTTCCCCCAACCCGTGCGTTGGACCACCAGTGCGCGCCGCCCGCCGTCAACCAAGGCCTCGATGGCCTCGAACTGGCCGTCGTGGAACTCAGCTTCAGGGTGCCCCACGAGCTCACGAAGGCACGCGAGGGCTTGCTGGCGGGTGGGAGTTTGCACGGAAACAGAGGGATTTTGGGGGGTGGAGGCCATAACCCCAGTATTGCAGCCGGGTCTGACAGCCAGGACCCTGAGGACGAGCTATGTGGACAACGGCTATCCACATGTCTCCGAGCCGGTTCCTGCCCATTTGCACTGCCACAGTAGGATTGAGCGCGTGACTAGCGAGCAGAACAAGACTTTCGACCTCTCGGCTTCTTTCAAGGCGTACGACGTCCGGGGCATCGTGGGGGAATCCATCACGGCTGAAATTGTCCAGGCCGTGGGTGCTGCGTTCATCGATGTCCTTGGCCTTGAGGGGCAGACGGTCCTGGTGGGTGGCGATATGCGTCCGTCCTCGCCGGAGTTCAGCCAGGCGTTCGCCAAGGGCGCTGCTGCCCGCGGGGCGAACGTGCAGTTGTTGGACCTGATTTCCACGGATGAGCTCTACTACGCTTGCGGTGCGTTGAACGCCGCCGGCGCCACGTTCACCGCGAGCCACAACCCGGCCGAATACAACGGCATCAAGATGGCCAAGGCCGGCGCCCAGCCCATTTCTTCCGAGAGCGGCTTGAAGGAGATCCAGGCCCTCGCCGAGGAATACCTGAACCAGGGAAGCATCCCCGCGGCAGCCAAACGCGGGCAGATCGGTGTCCGGGATGTCCTGAAGGACTACGCCGAGTACCTCCGCAAGCTCGTGGACCTTTCCGGCTCGCGTCCCTTGAAGGTGGTTGTCGATGCCGGCAATGGCATGGCCGGGCTGACCACCCCGGCGGTCCTGGGCGACAAACTGCTCCCGGGCCTTCCTTTCGAGATCATCCCGCTCTACTTCGAGCTGGACGGTTCCTTCCCGAACCACCCGGCCAACCCCTTGGAACCGGAAAACCTGCGCGACCTTCAGGCAGCGGTCCTCAAGTACGGCGCGGACATCGGCTTGGCCTTCGACGGCGACGCCGACCGCTGCTTCGTCATCGACGAGAAGGGCGAGCCGGTTTCGCCGTCGGCCATCACGGGCATGGTGGCCCGCCGCGAGATCGCCCGCGCCAAGGCAGCCGGCGAAGAAGCCCCGGTGATCATCCACAACCTCCTGACGTCCAAGGCCGTGCCGGAACTCGTGGCCCAGGACGGCGGCCGTGCCGTCCGGACCCGCGTGGGCCACTCCTTCATTAAGGCCGTCATGGCTAAAGAGGGCGCAGTCTTTGGCGGAGAGCACTCTGCACACTTCTACTTCCGTGATTTCTGGAACGCCGATACCGGCATGCTGGCAGCCATGCATGTCCTCGCGGCGCTGGGCGAGCAGGACGGTCCGTTGTCCGAGCTGGGCCGCCAGTACGAGCCCTACGTTTCCTCGGGTGAGATCAACTCGGAGATCGAGGACAAGGCCGCTGCGGTGGAGCGGGTCCGCGTTGACTTCGAATTCGAAGACATCGAGATCGACCACATGGATGGCAGTACCTTCAGCGCCAAGGACGGCAGCTGGTGGTTCAACCTCCGACCTTCCAACACAGAACCTTTCCTCCGCCTGAACGCCGAAGCCAAGGACCACGCCACCATGGAAAAGATCCGCGACCGCGTCCTGGCCATAGTCCGGGCATAAAGGAACAGACACCATGAGCCAATCACCTCAAGCAACGGGGAACACGGCCGGGGAAGATTCAAGCGAACAGGACCGCGAACTCCGCGACACCCTGGGTACGGCCATTGGCACGGCCCAGGAACACCTGCTCCAGAACGGTGGTTTCCTTCCCTTCGGCATCACGCTGTCCAACGACGGCGAACTCCGGATCGTCCTGGTCACCCCCAGCGAGCCGGATGAGAACGGCGAGTTGGACGCGGAACAAATGTTGGCCGATGTCCAGGAACTGCTGCGCCAAGGCCGCGATGACTACCGGGCCGTTGCCGTGGCCTATGACGTCTATCTGCCGGACCACGGATCGGACGGCATCACCGGCGCAGCCGAGCACCGCGATGGCGGAGTCCTTGCCGCGATCGTTCCGTATGCACACACAAACGACGGATTCACCTTCGGCGCCATGGAAGCGGACACCCACGAGCCCACCGTCTGGGTGGACCAGGCCTCAGGACGTTAGGCAAAGCCATGAAGATCAACGCGTTTGCAGATGTGAGCCTCCGCGCGGTCATGGTGCTGGCCGCGGTTCCTGACGGAACGCTGTTGACCACGCAGGCCGTGGCAGATGCTGTTGGCACGCCCTACAACCACGTCAGCAAGGCCATGGTCCGGCTGCGTGAACTGGGATTGATCGACGTCGAAAGGGGCCGGCTTGGCGGTTCGCGTCTGAACGCGTCCGGACGCAAAGCGACCGTTGGCCAACTCCTGCGCCAATTGGACAGCCGCCAGGATCCGGCAGAATGCCAGTCCCCCAACGGAGACTGCCCACTCCTTACAGAATGCGGGCTCCGCCACGCCATGAAGCGTGCCCGGGAGGCCTTCTACAGGGAGCTGGATACAGTGGTGATCGCATCGCTGCCGCACGCCCGCCAGATGGCCCCCGTCTTCCAAACCATCGGCCTGCGCCCGCAGTTCCAGGCCGGCATTCCCCCCACAGCCGAAGCGACGGCCTTCGCGCCGTAGGACGGCTTCGCAACACATCGGTTCGCGATTTGCACATCTTTTCTACGAGGAGTAGAAATTGAGGCATAAATATAAGCATTCCTCTTTGCAGCCATCGCCGCCGACCTGGCCGACGTCATCACTCCGGAGATTGCCGAAGCCTGGACTGAGGTTTACTGGCTCATGGCCGACGCGCTGATCAAGCTCGAGAAGGACCTGTATGCCGCCCAGGCCAACAGCAGGATGTGGACGCCATGGCGCGTAGCGTCCAAAACGGCAGCGGGCACGGATTCCGCGACCTTCACCCTGGAACCGGCTGATGACACGCCGATCACCGAAGCGAAGCCTGGCCAATACGTCAGCGTCAGGGTGACCCTGCCCGACGGCCTGCGCCAGGTACGTCAGTACTCCCTCTCCGGCGACGCCGGAACCAGCCGGATCTTTACCACCAAGCTCAACGACGGCGGCGAGGTGTCCACCGCCCTGCACACCGCCGTCGAACCTGGAGATGTCCTCGAGATCTCCAATCCATACGGGGAAATCACACTCAAGGAGGGTGAGGGTCCCGTGATCCTGGCCTCGGCGGGGATCGGTTGCACTCCGACGGCATCAATCCTGCGGTCCCTCGCGGATGCCGGCACTGAGCGCGATGTCCTGGTGCTGCACGCAGAGCGGTCCATGGACAACTGGGCACTCAGCGGCCAGATGACCGCCGACGCAGCAAAAATCAGCGCCGGGCTGCAACTCTGGCTCGAAACACCGCAGCCGGGCGCCAACCAGGGCTTCATGTCGCTTCGCGAAATCGATGTGCCGGCAGACGCATCGCTGTACCTGTGCGGCCCGCTGCCCTTCATGAAGAAAATCCGGGACGAAGCCATCGAAGCGGGCATCCCTGCGACCCGCATCCACTACGAGGTCTTTGGCCCGGACGTCTGGCTCGCCAGCTAAAGCGGAAAGAACGACGGCGGCCCGCCACCTTTCAAGGGAAAGGTGACGGGCCGTCGTCGTTCACTTAAGAACGCCGTTGTCCTTAAGAGGTCTAGGCCAGCCGGCTCTTGAGGCCATCCAGCTCGGACTGCAGCGCAGCCGGGAGTGATCCACCGAAGTTGGCGAACCATTCCTCGATCGAGGCCAGTTCAGTGGCCCACTCGTCGGCGTCGACGCGCACCGCGGACTCAACCTCGGCCGGGGTCATGTCCAGGCCTTCGAGATCGATCGACTCACCGGTCGGAACGAAGCCGATCGGAGTCTCCACGGCGTCGGCCTTGCCTTCGAGGCGCTCGATGGCCCACTTGAGCACACGGGCGTTGTCACCGAATCCGGGCCAGGCGAAGCCACCCTCGGCGGTGCGGCGGAACCAGTTGACCAGGAAGATCTTCGGCAGTCGCTCCGGGTTCCCCTTGGCTGACAGGTTGACCCAGTGGTTCAGGTAGTCGCCTGCGTCGTAACCGATGAACGGCAGCATGGCCATGGGGTCGCGGCGTACAACGCCCACGGCACCGGCAGCTGCAGCAGTGGTCTCCGAGGAGAGCGTGGAGCCCATGAAGATGCCGTTGGACCAGTCGCGGGCCTCGGTAACCAACGGAATGGTGGTCTTGCGGCGTCCGCCGAACAGGATCGCGGAGAGTTCCACGCCTTCCGGGCTGAAGTATTCTTCGGCCAGCATGTCGATCTGGTCGATCGGCGTGCAGAAGCGGGAGTTCGGGTGGGCGGCCGGCTTGTCAGAGTCCGGAGTCCAGGACTCGCCCCGCCAGTCGGTCAGGTGTGCCGGGGTTTCCTCGGTCATGCCTTCCCACCACACGCCACCGTCATCGGTCAGGGCAACGTTGGTGAAGATGCTGTTGCCCTTTGCGATGGCACGCATGGCGTTGGGGTTGGTGCCCCAACCCGTTCCCGGAGCAACACCGAACAGGCCGGCTTCGGGGTTGACGGCACGGAGCTCGCCTTCCTTGCCGAAGCGCATCCAGGTGATGTCGTCACCGAGGGTCTCAACCTTCCAGCCCTTGATGGTGGGGTCGAGCAGGGCGAGGTTGGTCTTGCCGCAAGCGGACGGGAACGCAGCGGAGACGTAGTAGGTCTTCTGCTCCGGGGAGGTCAGCTTGAGGATAAGCATGTGCTCGGCCAGCCAGCCCTCGTCGCGGGCCATCACCGAAGCGATGCGCAGGGCGTAGCACTTCTTGCCCAGCAGTGCGTTGCCGCCGTAGCCCGAGCCGAAGGACCAGATGGAACGCTCTTCGGGGAAATGGACAATCCACTTCTCCGGGTTGCAGGGCCATGCGACGTCGGCCTGGCCGGCTTCGAGCGGAGCACCAAGGGAGTGGAGTGCGGGAACGAAGAAGGCGTCGGTCTGCGTGATCCGGTCCAGCACATCGGTGCCGATGCGGGCCATGATCCGCATGGAAGCCACAACGTAGGCGGAGTCTGTGATCTCAACGCCAAACTTGGGGTCTTCGGCATCCAGGTGGCCCATGACGAACGGAATGACGTACATGGTGCGGCCGCGCATGGAGCCGGCGAAGAGTCCGCGCAGCTTCTGCTTCATCTCGGCCGGGGCCATCCAGTTGTTGGTAAAGCCTGCGTCGCGCTCGTTCTCGGAGCAGATGAAGGTCTGCTCTTCAACGCGGGCAACGTCCGCGGGATCGGAGAACGCGGCGAAGGAGTTCGGGAACGTCTCCGGGTTGAGGCGCTTCAAGGTGCCGGCCTCGACGAGTTCGTCGGTCAGCTTCTTGTTTTCCGCTTCGCTGCCGTCAACCCAGTGGATGCGGTCCGGCTGGGTCAGCTCAGCAACTTCCTCGACCCAGGCCAGCAGGCGTGCATGGGTAGTAGGTGCCTTCTCAAGCAGCGGCAGTCGCGCCAGATCGCCCATTGCGGTTTCCCTTCCCTCGGGTTCGGTGGTGTGTCCTAAACGATAGGGGGCGCGGACCAGACCAATCCGCTGTCAGACATCGGACAACCAGGGAAGCAAAAACCGAAAACCGCGGAAATTCAAGGATCTCCGTTTCCGGAAGCCCAATTTAAGTGACGAAGGTCACCTAGACCGGTCTAGTTACGCAGATTACACCCGGTCGATTTGGAACTTCACATGAACTTCTGTAAAGTTTATTGAGGTTCGAGGGGGTCAGAGAAACAGACCGCCGAGAATCACACGAAATGCGCCCATAGCTCAGCTGGATAGAGCGTCTGTCTACGGAACAGAAGGTCAGGGGTTCGAATCCCTTTGGGCGCACAAATGAAGACCCGCACCGGTTCGCCGGTGCGGGTCTTTTGTTATGCCCGTCCACCGCTCACAAGTTTGGCACGAACGGCATAGGCGGCGCATATCCCCTGCGTCGCGCCCGCTGCACTGGATGGACCGGAGCGGCCGGCGCCACGACGTTAGTGAGCGTGCCCAAGCGTTCAACAGACAGACTCACCACGTCATCGGGCTGCAGTGCCCGCGGGGCCATTGTTCCGAACCACCCCCAAAATTCCGCCAGGCAACCACCACCACTGGTTCCGGAGCCCAGGATGTCACCGCGCCGAACCCAGGTTCCCCTGCTGGCATACGAGACCAACTCGGCAAAGTTCCACGCCATGTTCGCCAGGGAATCCGTGGCGAGGACCTGCCCGTTGACGGAAACACTCATGGACAGGTCGAGGAAACCATCAGAGCAAACGTCGGCCAACTCGTCCTTGGTGACAAAGAGCGGGCCGAGGGACGTTGCCGTGTCCTTACCCTTCGCCGGGCCCAAGCCAACGGTCATTTCGGCGCGCTGGAGATCCCGTGCGGACCAGTCGTTCAGGATCATGTACCCGGCAATGTGCTCTTCTGCTTGCTCGACGGACAAGTTGTACCCGTCCGTCCCGATCACAGCGGCCACTTCCAGCTCGAAGTCGAACTGCTGCGTGCCAGGAGCCATGGGAATGGTGGCGTTATGCCCGACGGCGGCGTGTGGGTTGGTGAAGTAGAACGACGGGGCGTCGTACCAGGCGGCCGGGATGCCCTTGTCCGCAGCTACCGAGCGCAACGCGCCCACGGTGTGCTGCTCGAAGGTGATGAAGTCGCGGATGGTGGTGACGTCGAGGGGCGGCAGGAGTTCGGCGTCGTGAAGGTCCACCATTTCACCGTCGGCCGGAGTCGAGGGCCTGTCGATAACTTCAAAGGCATCGAGCCCTTCCGGATAGAGTCGGCCGGAACCCAAACTGTCGTCGGCAAGCCCAAGGCGCGGAACGCCGTCGTGCATGATCCGGAAGAACCTCACGCCGCTGCCTCCTCGTCGAGAATCGCGACTGCCCTGGTCCAGCCAGCGGAGGCGCCGTGGACTTTGACCGGAAAGCATGAAATCTGGAAGCCGGTGGCCGGGAGGGCCTCAAGGTTATGCAGCTTCTCTATATGGCAGTATCCGATCTCCATGCCCGCCTTGTGCCCTTCCCAGATCAGGGAGTTGTCGCCGGTTTCCACGTACCGCTTGGCTGTATGGATGAAGGGCGCGTCCCAGCTCCACGCATCAGTTCCGGTGACGCGGACTCCGCGGCTGGTGAGGAAGAGCGTCGCTTCACGGCCCATTCCGCAGCCCTTCGAAAGATAGTCGTCATAGCCGTAGCGGGTTCCGGCGGCGGTGTTAACCACAACGATGTCGCCCGGAGCCAGCTCGTGGCCGATGCGATCAAGCTCGGCCTCAACGTCGGCGGCTGTGGCGACGTAGCCGTCGTCGAACCCCCGGAAGTCCAGCTTCACTCCCCTGCCAAAGCACCAGTCCAGCGGAACTTCGTCGATGGTGATGGCCCGCGCACCCCCGTCCATGGTTGATGCGTAGTGGTAGGGCGCGTCCAGATGGGTTCCGGTGTGGGTGGTGGCGGTGATCCGTTCGATGGCCCACCCTTCCTGGCCAGGCAGGTCCGATTCGCTCATGCCCGGGAAGTAGGACACCAGGTCCTTCGCCGTTTCGCGATGCGTAAAGTATTCGATCCCAGGCGTCATGCCGGGCGGGTCAGAGGCGATGTTCGCTTGGAGGCTGACGGACAAATCCACGAGTCTAGGCATGATCTACAGGTTCCTTTTGTACGTTGGCTGTTGCTTCCGGCGCAGTGCCGGTGCGAGGCAGGAAAAACATGAGGGCGCTGCCCGCCAGGAAGACCGCCCCGGAAAGGATGAGCCCGGAGGAGAATCCCCAGGCGGCTGCGATCCCGCCCATGGCAAGAGGTGCGAAGGCTGCCACTCCGCGGCCGATATTGAAGCAGAATCCCGCGCCGGTGGTCCGGATCCTGGTGGGGTAGAGCTCCCCCAAGTAGGAACCGAACAGCCCGGCAAAGGTCATGAAGAAGGCGTAGAGCGGACCCATCCACAGCAGGACGGACTGGTTGGTGACCAGGCCATACAACGGCATCAGCAGTCCGGTCCCTGCCAAGGAAAGGATGATCGCGTTGCGGCGCCCGATCTTGTCCGCGATCCAACCGAACACGAGGTAGCCCGCGAACATGCCGAGGTTGAGGACGGTCATGAAGAGGGCAACCTGGCGTACGTCCAGGCCCCGTTCGGCCGACAAGTAGCTGGGCAGCCATGTCGAGGCGCCATAGAAACCCACGAACGCGCAGACCGCAGCCACCGTGGCAATGATGGTCCGGCGCCTGTAGGTCCCGGTGAACAGTTCCTTGACCGTGACGTTTCCTGCGCTGTTGGCGCCCCGCTCTTCCAGCCAGGCCTTGGACTCAGGAAAGAAAAACACCACCATCAACAGCGGCAGCAGGGCGGACAAGCCGGTCACCAGGAACAGGAGCCGCCAGTCCGGCATGAAGGCGCCGGCAACCAGGGCGGCCGAAGCTCCGCCCAAGGGATAGGCAGCCAACACAAACGCAACGGCCCGACCGCGCTGGGCAGCGGGCCATGTTTCAACAATGTACGTGGAGAGAACGGACCACACTCCGCCCAAGCCGATGCCGGCAAGGAACCTCAGCACCACGAAGACGCCGTAGTTCGGCACCACAAACAGCGCTGATGTCAGGGCAACGAAGACCACCATGGAGGCGATGAGGGCAACCCGACGGCCACGGTTATCGGCTATCCAGCCGGTCAGGACGCTGGAACAGCCCATGCCCAGCAGCGTGGCGGTAGCCAGCAAGCCGCCGGCGATGGGCGTGAGGGCCAGTTCGGCGCTGATGGCCGGGAGCGCGAAGGACAACACTGCGATTTCGAGTGCGTCGAAGAGGTAGATGATGAACGACCCAACAAGGATGAACCACTTGGTTCCACGTTTCATGGTGGAGATCCCTTCTGAAGCGGGCGACGTTGCCCGAGCCGAAACGTAACTTATACACTCGTTCAGTTTCTATTGGGATAGAATTTATACACCCATTCAGTTTGTGTCAATGGATGCTGTGCAGGGAGCTATAGGCTGGGAACCATGTCCACAGAAGTGCAAGGAAACAACGCAGGAACCCGCCGGAGGGAACAGATCCTGGACGCCGCCGTCAGGATGTTTGCGGTCCGCGGATACGAGGCGACAACCATGCGCGCCGTCGCGGAGGAGATCGGCACTACCGCTCCGCTGGTGATCTACCATTTCGCCACCAAGCTTGACCTCTATAAGGCCGTGTTCGCCCACTACCAGCACCTCAACGAGGAGCGCCGGCGGGAGGTCCTGGCAGTGGACACGTCAGCCCCGGATGCTATCGAACAGATCGTCGAGGCTTTTCTGCTGCCGACGTTGAGGGCACAGGAAACGCCCGACGGGAAACTCTTTGCGCGCCTGGTTCTCCGCGAAGCCTCGGATCCGGCGGCTTACGAGCGCGGCATCCTGGCCGAATACTTCGACCCCATGGCACGGGACTTCATCAAAGTCATGCGAAACGCTCTACCGGACAAGCCCGCGGGATTCCACGAGTGGGCCTACCTCTTCGGCGTGGGCGCACTGACGGGCACGGCACTCCCCCAACGGATCGCCGCGCTCTCGCATATCGGGAACATTATCGATTTCCGGTACGACCATTTGCGCTCAGTCCTGATCGCAGGATGGCGCGGCGCCGCACCCAAGTAGGTCGCATTTGTGCGCGTTTTGAGCGTTCAAAACGCGCACAAATGCGACCCAGTTGGGTAGCGTTTCCCTATGAACGCGCAGCAGCCTGAAGATGTCTATACCCACGGGCACCACGAGTCGGTTGTCCGGGCCCACGCCTCACGGACGGCCGAGAATTCGGCCGCGTTTGTGATCCCCCATCTCACGCCTGGAACGTCGGTGCTCGACGTCGGTTGCGGTCCAGGCAGCATCACGTGCGACTTCGCGCGGATGGTCTCGCCCGGACACGTGATCGGCTTGGACCGTTCGCCGGACATCATCGCCCAGGCCACCGAACTAGCCAAGGACCGAGGCGTGGAGAACGTCGAATTCCAAACCGGAAACATCTACGATCTCGACTTCGAAGACGAGACCTTCGACCTCGTGCACGCCCACCAGGTCCTCCAGCACCTCACCGATCCCGTAGCGGCCCTGCGCGAGATGCGCCGCGTTGCCAAGCCGGGAGCAATCGTGGCCGTGCGCGACGCCGACTTCCACGGCATGAGCTGGTACCCGGAGGTCCCCGAGCTCGATGACTGGATGGAGCTCTACCAGAAGATCGCCCGCCGTAACGGCGCAGAGCCCGACGCCGGTCGCCGCCTGGTCTCATGGGCGCAGCAAGCAGGGTTTGCCCAAGTGTCCCCGAGCAGCAGCAACTGGCTCTATGCCACGGCGCAGCAACGCGCCTGGCAGTCCCGCGTTTGGAGCGAACGCGTCCTGCACTCAGCGTTTGCCGAGCAAGCCCTCGAATACGGCTTCGCCAACGAGGCCGACCTCGCCCGGATCGCCGCCGGCTGGCATCGTTGGGGAGCCACGGAGGACGGCTACTTCCTCATCCCCAACGGCGAAGTCATAGCCCGCGCCTAAAAAATATCCGGCAACCATGTAGAAATCCCCGGGACAGTTCCGACTTAGGAGTGAAGGCACCCAGACAGGGAGCCCCTCAACAAGGAGTTCGAGATGAAATACATGATCATGATGTTCGGTTCGGCCGAGGGAATGATGGAAACCGCCGATCCGGAGTGGGTCAAGGAAATGATCGGTTTCATGATCCAGATCGACAAGGACCTCACCGAGTCGGGCGAACTGGTCTTCAATGCGGGCTTGGCCGATGGCAGCACCGCGAAGCTCGTCAAGCAAACCCCCGACGGCGTCATCACCACAGATGGTCCGTATGCGGAATCCAAGGAGTCGCTGATTGGCTACTGGGTGGTTGATGTTGCCAGCGAGGAACGCGCAGTGGAGATCTGTTCCAGCATCGTGAAGTACTCACAAGTGGTGGAACTCCGCCCCATCCCGGCAGGGCCTCCGGAGGTCTAGCTTTTGACGGAACCCCCGCGGGAGACGCGAATCGAGGACCTGCTGCGCACCCTCGCGCCGCAGGTCCTCGGCGTGCTGGTCCGCCGCAACGGTCAATTCGACGCCTGCGAAGATGCCGTCCAGGAAGCCCTCCTTGAAGCCGCGCTCCAGTGGCCATCCGGGGTGCCGGACAATCCACGCGGCTGGCTGCTCTCGGTTGCCTCCCGTCGCCTCGTTGATGAATGGCGCAGCGACTCGGCCCGGCGGACAAGGGAAGAACGCGCCGCCGCCATGGAGCCGCAGTTCGCCGACCTGCCGGATTCCACGTCTGAAACCGACGACACCCTCACCCTCATGTTCCTCTGCTGCCACCCGGCGCTGTCCCCGCCGTCGCAGCTCGCCTTGACGCTGCGGGCAGTAGGAGGACTCACGACGGCGGAAATCGCCTCTGCCTTCCTGGTCCCCGAAGCGACCATGGGTCAGCGCATCAGCCGTGCGAAACAAACCATCCAGAAGGCCGGCGGCCGGTTTGAGCAGCCGGCGACGTCCGAACGGAAGGCGCGCATCTGCGTCGTACTTCACGTCCTGTACCTAATCTTCAACGAAGGCTACGCGGCCAGCTCGGGCCCGTCACTGCAGCGGGAGGACCTGACTGCGGAGGCGATCCGACTGGCCCGGCTGCTGGTGGGCGCCGCTCCGGGTGAGCTGGAGGCGAGCGGTTTGCTGGCCCTGATGCTGCTGACGGATTCCCGGCGTGCGGCGCGCACACTGGCTGATGGGACCCCGGTGCCGTTGGCCGAGCAGGACCGGAGCCGCTGGAACCAGGAGCAGATCCAGGAGGGCGTTGCTTTGCTCTCCTCGGTGTTGGGCCGTGGGCGTCCCGGTACTTACCAACTGCAAGCCGCGATCGCTGCCGTCCACGCCGAAGCGGCGTCGGACGCGGAGACGGACTGGCCACAGATCCTCGCGCTGTACACCGTGCTGGAGGCCGTGGCACCGAGCCCAGTGGTGACCCTGAACCGGGCTGTTGCCCTTGCCCGGGTCAGTGGGCCGTCCGCCGGCTTGGCTTTGTTGGAGGGGCTCGATGCCGCCCTGGGCAAGTCGCATCGGCTCGATGCTGTGCGAGGACACTTGTTGGAACTCGCCGGCTCATTTCAGGCCGCCCGCGTAGCCTACCTGGCCGCCGCGAAGAAGACGGGGAGCCTGCAGGAACGGCGGTACCTGATGGGGAAGGTGGCGAATGTGGACACGGCTCAGAACAACGGCGGCGGCAACATATAGTCGAACGCATGGAACAGCGCATTCTTGGCAAAACCGGCCGGTCCGTCTCCACCGTCGGACTCGGCACGTGGCAACTTGGGGCCGACTGGGGATCCGTCACCGAAGAGGATGCCGTCGCCGTCCTCGAAGCCTCGGTGGACGCGGGGGTCAACTTCTTCGACACCGCCGACGTGTACGGGGATGGCCGCAGTGAACAGATCATCGGACGCTTCCTTGGCATCAACCCGGACCTCAACATCACCGTAGCCACCAAAATGGGGCGCCGCGTGGACCAGGTCCCGGAGAATTACACGCTCGCCAACTTCCGGGCATGGACCGACCGTTCACGGCGGAACCTGCAACAGGACACCCTGGACCTGGTCCAACTCCACTGCCCACCCACGTCCGTTTACAGCAGCTCCGAGGTCTATGACGCTCTCGACACCCTGGTCAGCGAAGGAGCTATCCGGAACTACGGCGTCAGCGTCGAGCGGACCGACGAGGCCCTGGAAGCCATCAAGCGCGGCAACACAGCAACCGTGCAGATCATCCTCAACGCCTTCCGCCTCAAGCCGCTCGATGAGGTGCTCCCCGCCGCGAAGGAAGCCGGCGTGGGCATCATCGCCCGGGTTCCGCTGGCTTCGGGGTTGCTCTCCGGGAAGTACACCACTGAGACGACGTTTGCCGAGGACGACCACCGGAACTACAACCGCACCGGCGCTTCCTTCGATGTCGGCGAGACCTTCTCAGGGGTGGACTTCGCCACCGGGGTGAAGGCCGCGCAGGAATTCAGCCAGTTGGTGCCCGACGGCGTCACCACCTCGCAAGCGGCCCTCGCCTGGGTCATCGCGCAGGATGGCGTCACGTCGGTCATTCCCGGCGCCCGCTCGGCCTCGCAGGCACAGGCCAACGCGGAGGCTGGCTCATTGTCTTCGCTCGGGGCCGGGCTGTCTACGGGCGTGTTCGACATCTACGACCGCCACTTCCGCGAAGCGATCCACCCGCGCTGGTAGGCGGCAGGCCGGCGTCGTGCGTTGGCTTACCAGCCGCTGCGGGTGGGCGTGTGCCCTTGGCGGGCGTCGTCGGGCATGGCCATTTCGGCGCGCAGTCCGAGGAGGCGGATCGGGCGGTCGGGCTCCATTTTTGCCGTGAGGTTCAGGGCCTGGGCGAGGACTTCGTCGCGGTCGAAGGTTTCCGGGATCTTCCTGGCGTAAGTCTTGGTGAAGAACGGTTTGTAGCGGACCTTCAGAGTCAGCCCCACCACCGGGCGGCCCTCGGCGGCGACATCCTCAAGGACCCGGGCGGTGAGTTCCTTGATGGCGTCCTCGACCTGTTCGGCCTCCGTGAGGTCCTGCTGGAAGGTGGTTTCGCGGCCGTGGGCCCTGGCAACCCACGGGGTATCGTCCACTTCGGTGGCTCCTTCGCCCCGGCCGAGCTGGGCGTACCAGGGACCCATTTTGGGTCCGAACTCCTGGACCAGGCTGTTTGGGTCAATGGCGGCGAGTTCGTTGACTGTGGTGATGCCGTGGGCTGCGAGCCTCTTGGAGATCTTGGGCCCGACTCCCCAGAGACCGATGGTTGGTTTGTCTCCCATGACGTGGAGCCAGTTCTCTTGAGTGAGCCGGAAGATGCCAGCGGGTTTGCCGAAGTCAGTGGCGTTCTTGGCGCGGACGAGGTTGTCACCGATGCCCACGCTGCAATGTAATTGGGTGCTTTCCAACACGGCAGCCTGAATCTGCTTGGCGTAGGCTTCGGGGTCATCCGTGGTTACGCCGACGAACGCCTCGTCCCAGCCCAGCACCTGCACCGTGGCGCCTGGTTGCTCCTTCAACGTGGCCATGACTTCTTCCGAGGCCGCAAGGTAGGCCTCCGCGTCGACGGGGAGGATGATAGCGTCGGGCACTTTCCGGGCCGCGATGCGCAGGGGCATTCCGGAACCAACGCCGAACGCCCTTGCCTCGTAGGACGCAGTGGACACCACAGCCCGCTCCGTTGGATCGCCTCGACCGCCCACAATGATGGGCTTTCCGGCGAGTTCGGGCCGCCGAAGGATCTCGACCGCTGCAATGAACTGGTCGAGATCGACGTGCAGGACCCACGGGATTCCGCTCACGGGATCAGTCTGCCCGGTTTTGTGCAGCCCTGTCTGTACCTTCACCACCTTCTTTGGGCTGCTGGGCCGCCGGAATCAACCTGTTCCGGGTGCATTCGGCGGCGGGCGGCGGCAAAGTGGGTGGTGGCGGCACAGGGGCCCGAGCCACCCGGCGGCGGCACGCGTCCCGGCCACCCACCTCACCGGCATAAGCTGAGATGGTGCAATTTTCCCTTTGGCTGGCCTTGGTTGGTGCCGGCACCCTGATCAGTTTCACTCCCGGTGCCGGGGCAATCTTCACCATGAGCAACTCGCTCAACTCGGGCTTCCGACGCTCCATTTGGGGAATTCTGGGCCAGCAGGTGGCGCTGGTGATCCACATCGTGATCGTGGCCTTGGGCGTTGGCGTGCTGGTTTCCAATTCGCCGCTGATCTTCAACATCATCCGCTACGCCGGTGCCGCGTACCTCGTGTACCTGGGCATCCGGCAGTTCCTGCACAAGCCTGACCTCGACAAAGAGAAGGTGGAGGACAAGAAAAACGAGTCCGGCCTCTCTATGTTCCAGCGCGGCATCTGGGTGAACCTGCTGAACCCCAAGGCGATCGTGTTCTTCCTGGCCTTCATGCCGCAGTTCATCCGACCGAATGAGCCCCTGCTCCAGCAGTACGTTGTACTGACGGCAACGGTCCTGGCCATCGACATCATGGTCATGTGGTTCTTCTTCGCCTTGGCGGCACGTTCATTCCAACGCTTCACCCACAACGCTCACGGCCAGAAGGTCCTCAACCGGATCTTCGGTTGCCTGTTCGTGCTGGTCGGCATCCTGCTGGCGGTCATCCACTAGAGCGGGCCCCGGCGCGCGATGCTAGCCTCGGGGCATGGATGCAGACTGGATTGAACACCGGCGGGCGGACGACGGCGAGCACGTCGGATGGATGAAGCCCGTCGATGAAGGATTCGTCGCCATCGACATGCTCGGACGCCCACGCACGGACGTTGTGGATTGGTTCACCGCCGAGGAAACCCTCGATGAGCTTGGATTGCGCTACCTCGCCGAACCCCACGAGTTACGGCTCGACGACGGCGGGTGGCTGCGTGTGCGGATCGCTGAAGTGGCGCCCGGAACAGTCCGCGTCAAAAAGGATGACTGGGGCGACATGACGGCACCCCAGATCTACTACACGGTGGACTTCCCCGTCTCCGAAGAGCAGCTGCGGCCCCTGGAACGCTAGGAAACGTCAGCCAGCAACGGTCGAGCCACGGACCACCAGCGAGCTCTCCAGCGTCACGTGCGGCTCGGCCAAGGGAACCCCCTCAATAAGTCCCCGAAGCTGCTCCCCCGCCTTGCGCCCCAAAGGCGTGGCGGGCAGGTGGACGCTGGTCAGGCTCGGGTTACTGGTGGCCGAGTACGGCAGGTCGTCGAAGCCGGCCACGGCCAGCTTATTCGGGATCCGGACGCCCTCCACCCGTGCTTCCTGCAGCACGCCATAGGCGTGCGTATCGGTACCGCAGACGACGGCGGTCACGCCTGCCGCCTTCCACGAAGGCCACGCGTCGGCAAAGGCAGCCGCGGCAGCACCGACGTCGATCGAGGTGCTGATGATGTGGTCCTCCGAGACGATCAGGCCACACAATGCAGCCTCTTCGAGGAACGCCTCCCGCCGGAGCTGGAACGTCGCTGTGCCCGTAATGCCGTCCACGTAGGCGGCCCGGGTGTGCCCGGCAGAAGCGAGGTGTCTGGCAAGTTCACGCGCACCGTGCGCAACGTCCAGGTTGACGGACGGAGCGAAGGACTCAAGCCCCGGGGCGTCCAGCAGAACCAAGGGACCGGCGGCGGAGAGATCTTCCAAAAACTCAGCACTGGGCGCTCCCACCAGCAGCCCCGCCGGTCGCAGGGAGAGTAGCTTCCGGACGTCGTCAGCCTGCGGCGATTCGCCGGCGTCGGTCACGGAGAGCAGCAGCTGGTAGTCAGCACCCAAGGACTCGCGCACTCCGGCAATCACGTTGGCGAAGAACGGGTTGGACACGTCCGGCGTCACCAGGATCACGATCGAGCTGACCCCACGGGCCAAGGAACTCCCGATGCTGTCCACCACGTAGCCAAGCTCGGCGATCGCGGTCCGTACGCGCGAGATGTTGTCCTCGGATACGCGCCCCTGCGTCTTGCCGTTGGCAACCAAGGAAACTGTCGCCGTCGAAACCCCTGCGCGCGCGGCCACCATGGCCGCCGTAACTCGGGGCGCGCGTTTGCCGAGGTGATCCGGGGTTTCCATGCATCGATCCTAACGTTGTTGCGCACCTCTCACTCACCCCATGGCATCAAGCGCTTGACGCTATCCACGTTAAGCGTTTGACGTAACCCCAGAACGGGTGCCATGATTCCCCTGAATGCTTAGCGCCCTGTCCGGCGCCGGCACCACCCCTAAAGCCAAGAGCACCGGACAGGCCCCAATGACGTGGAGAGAAACGTGGAAACCAACACCCGCAAAAAGATCATTCTTGATTGCGATCCCGGCCATGACGACGCAGTGGCATTGCTGCTGGCTCACGGCAACCCGGACATCGAGCTGCTCGCCGTCACCACGGTGGTAGGCAACCAGACCCTCGAGAAGGTCACGCGCAACGCCCTTTCAGTGGCGACTATCGCGGGCATCACCGGCGTTCCGTTCGCCGCCGGCTGCGACCGCCCCCTGGTGCGGACCATCGAAACCGCCCCCAGCATCCACGGAGACTCCGGCATGGATGGCCCAGAGCAGCCCGAGTCCGCCATCGAGCTGGACCCGCGCCACGCCGTCGACCTCATCATCGAAACCGTCATGGCACACGAGCCGGGCACCGTCACCCTGGTCCCCACCGCAGGCCTCACCAACATCGCGATGGCTGCCCGCAAGGAGCCCCGCATCGTGGAGCGCGTCAAGGAAGTTGTCCTCATGGGCGGCGGCTACCACGTGGGCAACTGGAGCGCCGTTGCCGAGTTCAACATCATCATCGATCCCGAGGCCGCACACATCGTGTTCAACGAGAAGTGGCCCGTGGTGATGGTCGGCCTGGACCTCACGCACCAGGCGCTGGCCACGGACGAGGTGGTCAATAACATCGCCAAAATCGGAACCAAGCCCGCCAAGTTCGTCCTGGAGCTCATGGAGTTCTTCAAGAAAACCTACAAGGACGCCCAGGGCTTCGACTTCCCGCCGGTCCACGATCCGTGCGCCGTCGCCTACGTCATCGACCCCACCGTCATGACCACCCGCAAGGTCCCCGTTGACATCGAACTGCAGGGCAAGCTCACCCTCGGCATGACCGTGGCCGACTTCCGGGCACCCGCACCGGAGGACTGCAACACGTCCGTCGCCGTGGACCTGGACCACAAGAAGTTCTGGGACCTGGTCACCGACGCGATCGTCAGGATCGGCGAGCCCGACGGCGTCACACCCGCGGGCGCGCACGTCGCCGCCGAGGCACTCGTTGCGGAAGAGGCAAAGTAAATGAGCACGCAAACCACTAACAAGGCCAATGTCACTGCCCTCATGGTCGCCCTGCTGGCAGCCTGCGTGGCCTTCCAGCTCAACGCCTCCATGCTCAGCCCGGCGCTGGTCACCATGGGCAACGAACTCCAGACCGACCAGGCCACCATCGGCCTCTCGCAGACGTGGTTCTTCACGGCCGCGGCCCTGTTCTCCCTGTTCCTGCCGCGGCTCAGCGACATCGTCGGACGCAAGAAGATCCTCGTGGGCATGATGATCCTGATGGCCGTCGGCTCGGTCATCGCCGCCTTGGCTCCGGACGTGACGTGGCTCTTTGTTGGCCGCATCATCCAAGGCGTCAGCGGCCCCACGGTTCCGTTGTGCCTCATCATGCTCCGCTCCGCCGTGAGCAACCCGCGCAAGTACGGCGCACTCATGGGCCTCATCACCGCGGTCAATGGCGGCGTGGCCGGTGTCGACTCCTTCGTGGGCGGCTACTTCGCGGAGAACTTCGGTTTCCGCAGCATCTTCTGGCTCATGGTTGCCCTGGCTGTCGTCGCGACAGCACTCATCGCCTTCCTGGCCACCGAAAGCAAGCCCGCCGCGGGCACCACCATGGACTGGCTTGGCGTGTTCTTCATTGTCATTGCCGTGGGCGCGCTGCTGACCGCCCTGAACGAAGGCTCCAAGCTCGCAACAGCTTTCGACGGCGGCACCCTGGCTCTCGCCGTCGGCCTCACGGTGGTTGCCGTCGTCGCCTTCTACGCTTTCTGGACGGTCGAGAAGCGGGCCAAGCAGCCCATGGTGGAAACCGTGCACTTGCGCCAGCGCTCCACGTGGGCGCCGCTGCTGACCACTACCCTCACCATGACCGGCATCTTCGCGGTGATCAACGGCATCGTCCCGGCGTTCATCCAGGCTGCGGATCCAGGCTTCGGGGTGGGTCCCACCGAGATGTCGCTCATGATCCTGACGCCCTACGCGCTCCTTGGCTGGGTCTTCGGTCCGATCAGCGGGCGGCTCGCCCCCGTCCTGGGCTACACCAAGGTGCTCCGCATCGGCCTCATCGGCAGCCTCGTGGCACTGGCCATCATTGCGTTGTTCGGCCTCAACAACCTTCCGATGATGATCGTCGGCACGGCCTTGCTGGGCGTCATGTACGCCGGTACCGTCAACATCATGCTGAACGGACTTGGCGTGGTCCTGTCTCCGAAGGGCAATCCCGGATTCCTCCCCGGCATGAACGCGGGCGCCTTCAACCTCGGGGCCGGCCTGAGCTTCTTGGTCCTGCCTGCCGTCCTGGTGGCGACCTCAGCGCTCGGCGACGCGAAAGCTTCCTACCTGACCGTCGTCGTCGTTGGCTTTGCCATCACATTCGCCGCGTTTGCCGCCTCGCTGCTGATCCCCAAGCCGGTTGACGCCGAGGTCCACGAGGACGAAGAGGTGGCTGCGTGAGCTCGTCCGGAATCGTGGTGGTGGGTTCGCTCAACGCGGACCTGACCATCTACACCGAGCGCCTTCCGCAGCCAGGCGAGACCGTCCATGGCAACGGATTCGCCGTCAATCCGGGCGGCAAGAGTGCCAACCAGGCGGTGGCGGCGAGCAAGCTCGGCGGAAGGGTCAGCCTGATTGGCGCCGTGGGCGAGGACCCCAACGGCACCATGCTCCTCGATTCAACGGCCAACGCCGGAGTGGACGTCTCGCGCGTGCGGCGTTCGGACGCCGCAACGGGCGTCGCTGTGATCTCGGTGGATGCGAACGGCGAGAACAGCATCATCATCTCGGCGGGTGCCAACGGCACTTTGTCCCCTGCCGACGTCGACTTCGCCGCGTTCCGCGACGCCGCCGTCGTCTGCCTGTGTTTGGAGGTTGGCATCGATACCGTGGTTGCCGCCGCCCAGGCCGGGCACGACGCCGGAGCTACAGTGCTGCTGAACCTCTCGCCGTACGCCGAGGTGCCGCAGCTGTTGGCCGGGTTGAGTGACGTGCTGCTGGTCAACGCGCACGAGGCCGCGCTGTTCCTTGGTTCCGAGGCGGACATTCCTGCTTCCGACGCGGATGCCGAGGCCTGGGAGCCTGTCCGCAGCCAGTTCGCCGACCGGGGCCTCCATCGCGTGCTCGTGACGCTCGGTTCCCAGGGTTCGGTGGTGCTGGACTCGTTGGCCCGGGGTACTCAGGAGCAGCTCACGCGGATCGCACCCACGCGGGTGAACGCCGTGGACACCACGGGAGCGGGCGACGCATTCACGGGTGCTGTCGCTGCCCGTTTGGCCGCCGGTGATTCGCTTGCCGAGGCGGCGTCGTTTGCTTCGGTGGCCGCCGCGTTGGCTGCGACCAAGAAGGGCACCCAGGCTGCCTACGCAACCCTCGAGGAAGTCGAAGCTGCGCGCACGTCCTAACCCAGTTGGGTTAACGGGACGTGCGGGCGGAGCGTCGGGCGGCGCGTTCCACGGCCTTGCGAGTGAGGGCTCCGTGCCCGGCAAGGAGGCGCGGGACCACGATGTACACGGCCGTTGGAACCACGAACGCCGTCAACACAAGGGCGCGAAGAACGGGGTGCCACGGTTCCATGATCGGGCCGAGCAGCAGCATGCCGACGGAAACCAGCGGGAAGATGGCCACCCAAGTGATGAGTGCGCGCATGTGCACGGACGGCCCTTGAGGACGAACGACGGCGGATGGCGCGCTGGGCGCGACGGCAGGGGCTTCGGGGGCAGTTGCTTCGGCGGCGACGGGGGTCGTCATCAGATTCTCCAACCAGATAGTTGCAATTGGCTTGGCACCAACCATAACCGGACACCACCACAATTACAACCACTTAGTTGGAAAATGCTAAGATGACCCTATGGCGTGGGACACAGAGCGAACCAAGGCACTGCTGCTCAAAGCGGCAACATCGGAGTTTTGCGCCCGCGGACTGGCCGGAGCACGCATTGATCGCATCGCCTCCGAGGCCGGCGTCAACAAAGAACGGATCTACCAATACTTCGGCAACAAGAACGCCCTCTTTGATGCCGTGATCGTCGCCGCGCTCAGCAGCCTCATGGACGAAGTTCCCATTGAAGGCAAGGGCCCCGAAGCCATGGCAGACTACGCGGGACGGCTCTTCGACCACCACCAGTCGGATGCGACAGCTCCCCGACTCCTTTTCTGGGAAGGGCTGGAACGTGGCACTGAAGTGGTGGGACTGCCCAAGCGCATGGCCAACTGTGCCTCCAAAGTTAACAGCACCATTGCAGCCCTCCCCGGCGTTTCCAGGGAGGATGCCGGAGACCTGCTCATCACCATCGTGAGCCTGTGCGATTCGGCCCCCGTCCTGCCCGCGCTCGATGGCCTGATGGCCGGGGATGAGCCCGGCCGCGCGGAAAGGCGACGCGCCGCCGTCGTACGTACCGTCTACCTGGCCGCCGCCGCCCTGGCGGCCGAAGCCGCCGAAGCAGCCGAACGCACGCCGGTTTCCTGAAGTCCGGAAATCATCGTTCACTACCACCTGTCACTCCGTATGACAGATTCGACAGCGAAAATGACTTTCGTGTGGAGTAACCCACTAGCCAAGCAGGGGTGCCATGAATCATGCTTGCTCCATGTACTCAACGACGAGCCCATACCGCATCATTACGGTCTGCACCGGAAACATCTGCCGCTCCCCCATGGCGGCGCTCATGCTGGCCGAAGCCTTCGAGGCGGAAGGGCTTGGCGGCTTGGTTGTGGTGGACTCCGCCGGAACCACCGGGTACGAGGTAGGACACCCGATCGACCCCCGTGCGGCGCGGGTCTTGACGGCCCAGCGCATCGCCTCGGAGGACCACATCGCCCGTGAATGGCGCCGGGAATGGTTCAACGATCGCGACCTGATCCTGGCCCTGGACGTTGACCACTTCGGCTGGCTCCAGGAAGGCGCTCCGGACAACGAATCCCTCGCCAAGGTCCGGATGCTTCGCAGTTTCGACCCCCTCACTGCCGGGCGCAGCTCCCTCGATTTGGGCATCGAGGACCCCTGGTACGGCGGCCACACGGACTTCGACAACACGTGGACGCTCATCAAGGGTGCCGTGCCCGGAATCGTGCGCCACGTCAAGGAAGCAATTGGACAGCAAGCGAGCGAGCACCAGCAGGTAACCTCTATGTCATGACCCCTGCACCCGTGATCATTGCTGTCGACGGGCGGTCCGGCGCAGGCAAAACAACGCTCGCCGTCGAGTTGGCCGCACGCCTTCGGGAGCACCACAAGGTTTCCCTCTTCCACCTCGAGGACATCTACCCCGGCTGGAACGGCTTGAAAAGCGGCATTGAACGGTATGTGGACACCGTCCTCACTCCCCTGCACCAAGGCAAGGCCGCCGAGTGGGTCAGCTGGGACTGGGAACAGCAGACGGACGGCCGGTCCCAGGTCACGCTCCCCGCAGAGATCGTGATCCTGGAAGGCGTGGGGGCGGCTGCAGATGCCGCACGGCCCATGCTTGACGCCGTCGTGTGGGTGGAATCGCCAGGCGAGGATCGCCGACGTCGGGCGCTGGGCCGGGACGGGGGCACCTATGAACCGTTTTGGGACACCTGGGCCGCGCAGGAAGACGCTTGGCTGGCCACGGACGCAGTAGCGGCCGCCGCGGACATCCGCGTCCAGAACCCCGCGGACGGCAGCGCACCGACGCACGTGCTGCAGGCCATGACATACCTGGCGCCACTGGCCGGCCTCCTTTCGCCGGAGCTGAGCGCCCGCCGCGGACTGCAGCTCCGCTCCGAAATGATTGAGGCAACACCCGACGCGGAGTCGCTCTTCCGCGAGCTCTACGGTTCCTCGCTCAACGCCGCCTGGCTGGACTCCTCCAACGCGGCCACGGCCATTACCGGAGGCACGCAGGCGGCATCGCGCAGCCGCTTCAGCATCCTGGCGGACGACGGCGGCACGTTCGGCCAGTCCGTCCGGCACCAGTCCGGGACTACTTGGGTGACAGCCGGCTCCGCGACAGTACGAACGTCAGGGCCGTTCTTCCGCTGGCTCGATTCCGTTTGGGGCCGCCGCGCAGTCCGCGCCCCCGAGGGCTACGATGGCCAGTTCACGCTGGGCTGGCTCGGTTACCTTGGCTACGAACTCAAGCGCGAAACCGGTGGAAACGACGTCCGTTCGGACACCCCGGACGCCGCCCTGTTGTTCGCCGGGCGCGCCGTGGTGCTGGACCACCGTGAACAGACGGTGTGGCTGCTCGCCCTTGATGCGCCCGACGCCGATGCCTGGTTCAGTGCGGCCCGCGCCGCCGTCGCGGCTGCTTCGGCGGATCACGGCGGTGGCGTCCACCCTGCGACGGTCCATCCGGGCCGCGGCCGCCGCGCCGCCGGCGTCCCAACAACGACAGGCGGCCAGGCCGCCGTCGTGGGTTCCGTCCCGGACTTTACGTGCCGCGACTCCGCCGCCGACTACAAGAACAAGATCGGCGAGGCCCAATACGAAATCGGCGAGGGCAACTCGTACGAAGTCTGCCTGACCACCACGTTGGAAGCCGCCGCGGGGGAATTGGACCCCTGGCAGGCCTACTTGGCCCTGCGACGCCGGAATCCCGCACCCTTCGCCAGCTACCTGCGGTTCGGCGAGCTTGCGGTGGCCAGCACCTCACCCGAGCGCTTCCTGCGGATCCTGTCCGACGGCGGCATGCGCGCCGAGCCGATCAAGGGCACGCGTCGGCGCTCATCCGACGATTCCGAAGATATCCGGCTGCGGCACGACCTTGAAACCTCGCTGAAGGACCGCGCCGAGAACATCATGATCGTGGACCTCCTGCGGAACGACCTCAGCCACTTCGCTGTCGCGGGCTCCGTGACTGTGAGCCGGCTGTGCGCGATCGAAAGCTACGCCACGGTGCACCAGATGGTCAGCACCATCGACGCGCAACTTCGGCCGGGAGCTCCCCGCGCCGAGGCCGTGGCTGCGGCGTTCCCGGCCGGTTCCATGACGGGTGCGCCGAAAATCAGCACCATGGACATCCTGGACCGGCTCGAGTCCGGCCCCCGGGGCATCTATTCGGGCGCTGTCGGGTACTTTTCGATGAACGCTGCCACGGACCTCGCAGTGGTGATCCGGACCCTGGTGGTGAACCCCGACGGCGACGGCGGGCGCACGCTGAGCCTGGGAGTCGGCGGGGCCATCACGGCCGACTCCACGCCCGATGACGAGTACGAGGAAATCCGCACCAAGGCGTTTGGCGTCCTCTCCACCCTGGGCGCCGAATTCCCCTCCTAGGACCTACTGGAGGGTCGCCGTCAGGCGGGCCACGTTATCCACATACTTGGCCAATGGGGGTCTGTGCACCCAGTCCTCGAGCGTAAGCTCACGTGAGACCTCCCGGTATGTGGACTCCACGGACCGCATGAGGTTCACGGTTTCGGAGCCAAGGAGCATCACCGAGACCTCCATGTTCAAGGAGAAGGAGCGCATGTCCATGTTGCTGGAACCCAGTACGGCCACCTCGTCGTCGATGGTGAAGTGCTTGGCGTGGAGCACGTACGGGGCCCGGTACAGGTAGATGCGCACGCCGGCGTCCAGGAGTGCCTCGTAGTAGGAGCGCTGGGCATGGTGGACCAGGAACTGATCGCCCTTCTCCGAGACAAAGAGTTCCACCTCCACGCCGCGCTGGGCGGCCGTGGTGATCGCGTAGAGCAACGAGTCGTCCGGAACGAAGTACGGGCTGCAGATGGAAATGCGGTGCTGTGCCGAGTAGATCAGGGTGTTGAACAGGCGCAGGTTGTTCTCCGTTGAGAAACCCGGACCGCTCGGAACCACCTGGGCTGTGACCTGTCCCGGGTTGGGCTGGGTGGGAAGCCGCAATTGGTCTTCCAAGGATTCATCGGTTTCGCTCAGCCAGTCGGTGGCAAACACCACGTTCAGCGTTGGAACAATCGGGCCCTCAAGGCGTGCCATGAGCTCGACCCATTTACGGCCTACTTTGCGATGCTTGGGATTGTTGTAGGACGGCTCAATGAGGTTCTGGGATCCGGTGAACGCGAGGACTCCGTCGATCACCAGGATCTTCCGGTGGTTCCGCAGGTCCGGGCGGCGCCACTGTCCGTGGATGGGCAGCAGCGGCAGCATGGGCTTCCACTGGATCTTGCTGGCCTTCAGCCGCCGGACCAAACGCCGGTAACCCTTGATGCGGAGGGTTCCGATGTGGTCGAAGAGCAGACGGACCGTGACACCGCGTTCGGCGGCCTTCTCCAGTTCGGTCAGGAGTTCATCAGTCATGAAGTCGCTGCTCATGATGTAGAACTCTGCGTTGACGTAGCTCTTGGCCCCCCGGACTGCTTCGGTCATGGCCTTGATGGACTCCTGGTACCCGGGAATCAGCTCCAACTTGTTGCCGTCCACCATGGGCAGGGATCCAAGTTGGTGGTTCAGCTCGCCCGCGGACCGCACCCATTCGGGACCGGAGTACATGCTGGTTGGGTCGGCCAGCTCGGACGTGACCGAACGGACCCGCTGGTTGACGGCTTCCTGCTGTTCCCGGCGGCGTTTGGAAAGCCTGAAGTTGCCGAAAAGAAGGAAGAGGACAAACCCCACGGATGGAACCAGGAAGACCGCCAGGAGCCAGGCCATGGCTGTTGTTGGACGCCGGTTGCCCGGGATGATACCGAGCAGGACAATGCGCATGATGACTTCCGCGATGGCCCAGACGCCCAGGAGCCACGTCCACTCAGGGCCAAGCGGAAACGGAAAAAGCACTCGACAAACCCCCACGGTCCAGGAACTAACGGTGACCACAGCCTATCCGCCCGCCCGCACACAGTGGCGCCACTAAGCTGGGAACATGACTTCTCCAGCGCCGACGGTCCTCGTTTTCCTTGATCCTGACTTCGAAAACGGCCGGGTTGCCGATTCCAGCCAGCCCCAGCTCATGGCAACGGACCTGGGAGCAACGCGTGGCGACGGAGTCTTCGAATCCCTGCTCGCCGTCCAGGGCCGTCCCCGCAAGGTTCAGGCCCACCTGAACCGTTTGGGCAGTTCCGCCGCCGCATTGGACCTGTCCGTTCCGGACCAGGACACGTGGCGCCGGGCCATCGATACCGCAATCACCGAGTTCCGTTCCACCCACCCCGCCCCTTCGCCGGAAGAGGACGAGGTAGTGGTCAAGCTGTTGGTAACCCGTGGCGTGGAGGGTGCCGCCAGCCCCACCTGCTGGGTCCAGGCTTCGCCCTCACCCGCGGGCAGCCGCCGGCAGCGTGAGACGGGCATCGACGTCGTTCTTCTTGACCGTGGCTTCGATACCGAAGCCGGCGAGCGCGCACCGTGGCTGCTGCTCGGGGCCAAGACCTTGTCCTACGCGGTCAACATGGCCGCGCTGCGGTACGCGCACAAGCAGGGCGCCGACGACGCCATCTTCACCTCGACGGACGGCCGTGTGCTCGAAGGCCCGACGTCCACGGTGCTGCTGGCCCACCTTGAGACAATCGACGACGGCGATGGTCCGGCCCGCACGGTCCGTCGCCTGATCACGCCGCAACTGGACAGTGGCATTCTTCCTGGCACGTCCCAGGGCGCGTTGTTCGCTGCGGCGAAGGCTGCGGGCTGGGAGCTCGGGTACGGGCCGCTGGTGCCGCAGGACCTGTTCGACGCCGATGCGGTGTGGCTGATTTCGAGCATTCGCCTGATCGCGCCCGTGAACCACATCAACGGCAAGGAAATCGGCTCGCCCGCCATCCGGAAGCAACTGACGGCTGAGCTCAACGAGCTGTTCGCCGGAATCGAGTAGCCTCCGGGTGGAACCTGCCCGCTAGGAACTTAGCAGGCAGCAAGTAAAGTAATCGCTCGCATTACTTTTTGATGAGGAACTCTTATGCTCGGCCGTGGGTGCCGCATGCGTTCATTCGCGTTCCTTATCCTCCTTGAACTGGGCCGTCCTTCTGTGATGAACCTTGTTCTCGTGTTAGTTGGATCACGTCCTGCTGGCACGACCTTCAGACTTTGCTGGCTAACTTCCCGGAGGGAATATGGGACTCAGCTCCCCCACACATGCCGAAGCGTCGGCAACCGAGGCAACCTCGGAACCGGGCGCCTCCACCGCAGGTCTTCGCCGGTCCATGGAGGCCCGGCACCTGGTGATGATCGCCATGGGCGGCGTCATTGGTTCAGGCCTGTTCGTCAGTTCGGGATACACCATCGCCACGGCCGGACCGCTCGGCGCCGTGATCGCGTTCCTTGTTGGCGCGTTGGTGGTCTACCTGGTCATGGCCTGCCTCGGGGAACTCGCCGTTGCGTTCCCCGTGTCCGGCGCATTCCACATCTATGCTGCCCGCACCATCGGGCCTGCCACGGGGTTCGCCACGGCTTGGCTCTACTGGCTTTGTTGGGCAGTCGCCTTGGGCTCGGAGTTCACTGCTGCGGGCCTGCTCATGCAGCGGTGGTTTCCCGGCGTCGATGTCTGGATCTGGTGCTTCGTCTTCGCCACAGTCCTGTTCACACTGAATGCCATCTCATCGCGTGTCTTTGGTGAATCGGAGTTCTGGTTCGCGCTGATCAAAGTCGCCGCCGTCGTCGGCCTGATCATCCTGGGCGGCGCCGCCCTGCTCGGTTTCCACCCGCTGGCCGTGGGCGGGTACCCGTCACTGACCGAGAATTTCTCCACCGACCAGGGGCTGTTCCCCAACGGCTTCACCGGCGTGTTCGTCACGTGCCTCGCGGTGTTCTATGCATTCTCCGGCTCCGAACTGATTGGCGTAGCCGCCGGCGAGACGGCCGACCCCGCCAAGAACATCCCCAAAGCCATGCGCACCACGGTGATCCGTCTCCTGATCTTCTTTGTCGGCGCCATCACGGTCATCGCGGCCACCATCCCCTACGAGAAGGTCAGCGTGGATGAAAGCCCGTTTGTCACGGTGTTCTCCATGCTGGGCATCCCGTTCGCGGCCGACATCATGAACTTCGTGATCATCACGGCGCTGCTGTCGGCAGGCAACTGCGGCCTGTTCTCCTGCGCCCGGATGCTCTTCTCGCTCGCCGACGAAGGGCACGCCCCCAAGGCGTTCAAGAAGCTCACCAAGCGCGGAATCCCCCTCGTGGCGCTCTGCGTCAGTATGCTCGGCGGCCTGGCTTCCTTGATCAGCAGCATCGTGGCTCCGGCAACGGTGTACCTGGTCCTGGTCTCGATCGCCGGCTTCGCGACCGTTGGCGTGTGGATGTCCATCGTGGCATCGCACTTCATGTACCGGCGGACGTTCGTGCGGAACGGCGGCGACCCGTCCACGCTTGCCTACCGCGCACCATTGTTCCCGTTGGTGCCGATCGTGGCTTTCGCCCTGTGCGTGGTCTCCTTGGTCGGCATCGCCTTCGACCCCAACCAAGTGGCCGCCCTGCTGTTCGGCGTCCCGTTTGTCGGCGCCTGTTACGGCTTCTTCTACCTCAAATACGGACGACGGCGGCAGCTCACCCCAGCCGCTACGGATGAGGCCTCCGTAGGCTCCTGACCTACTCTCTTCGGGCCACTCAGCCCCTGGGCAACCTGTATGGGGTTCCCCAGGGGCTGCGTTGTCATTCCCCCCGGACGCTCTCTCACCAAACACCCATTTCCCCCCGACGCTCTCTCACCAAACACCCGCTTCCCCCCAGCGCTCTCTCACCGGAACTTCTGCGTTTCGGTCCAAAATGTGTGCTGGCGGCACGTCCTCGGCGTGTCAGCTACTGCTTGGCCGCACGGACCGGGTGCTCACTCAGGATAGAGAGCCGGTTGAAGGCGTTGATCCCGATGGCCGCCATGCAAATCACGCTGATTTGTTCGTCCGAGTAGTACAGGCGGGCTTCGGCGAAGAGCTCCGCACTGGGTCGCGACGAGCTCATCCGGGTGATCTGTTCGGCGATCTTCATGGCCACCACTTCCGGGGCCTCGAACAACTCCACTTCCCGGTACACGGCAACCAAAGACAGCCGTTGTTCAGTCTCGCCAAACTTCAAGGCCCGGCGGTGGTGCAGGTCCAGGCAGAACGCGCAGCCGTTGATCTGTGAGCACAGATAGTTGATGAGTTCCAAGGTCCTGCGGGGGATGCCGTGGCGGTCTGCTTCATCTACCAATTGCTGGGAATACTGTGTGAGAGTCGCATAAAGGTCGGGCTGTTGTTTGTCCAGATAACCGGCAAGGCGGGGCGTTGATTCCTGTTGGGGCATGTTTGGAGCCTAACGCAACGAACAGTGAGAGAGCGTCCCCACCAAACCGGCCATACGTGAGAGAGCGTCCGCACCAAAGGGGCGATACGTGAGAGAGCGTCCTACTCGCGGGGGCCGGGGGTGTCGGCGGCGAGGTGGATGTGGTTCTCGGCCAGCCAGTGCGGGTTGAAGGCCTTGCTTAAGTAGTTGGTGCCGGCGTCGGGGGCTATGGCCACCACCACGGAACCCTGCGGCGCCGCCCGCGCCACCCGCAAAGCCGCGGCCACGGTCAGCCCTGAGGACGGACCCAGGGACAGCCCCTCCTCATCAAGGAGCCGGTGAACCACGGTGTAAACCTCGTCGTTGGGGATCCGCAGGAAGCGGTCCACGATCGAACGGTCGAAGATCTTGGGCCACTCAGCCTGCGGCCACGAGTTGCCAACGCCGTCCACCAGGATTTCCCCGGGGTGTCCGCCACTGTAGGCAGAGCCATAGGGATCGGCGCCCACCACTTCAACATGGCCACCAGGACGCAAAGCCGCCACTTGCTCCTTCAGATACCGTCCGTTGCCGCTGATGGTCCCGCCCGTACCTATCCCCGCTACGAAGTGCGTGATCAGGCCACCCGTCTGTTCCCAGATCTCCGGCCCTGTGCCCTCAAAGTGCGCCAAAGGATTCGCCGGGTTGTCGAACTGCATGGGCCGCCAGGCACCGGGCGTCTCAGCCGTGATGCGGGCAGCCACGGCACGAGCGTTCTCCGGAGATTCGGACGGGGCGTTCCAGTCCGTCAGGATCACGCGGGCACCGTAATTGTGCAGCGCCGCAAGCTTTTCCTGCGAGATGGTGTCGCCCGTAACCACCACCACCGGGTGCCCGGTGAGATGCCCGATCAGCGCCAGGCCGATCCCGGTGTTGCCCGACGTGCTCTCCACGATGGTGGCCCCGGGTTTCAGTTCCCCGGAACGCTCGGCCGCCCGGACCATGCTCAATGCTGTCCGGTCCTTGATGGACCCTCCGGGGTTCTCCGATTCGAGCTTGACGTGGATGCTGCTGCCCAGGCCCCTGCCCAGGTTCTCCAGCCTCACCAGAGGAGTGTTGCCCACTCTGTCCAACACGGACGCGTCGAGCCCATCGGGCGCGGTCTCCGCTGCGTGCACGCCATGCTTCCGTGCAGTGATGGTCACCATGCCGCGTCTCCTTCCTCAAACTCCCCCGGTACCCCGGGCCCGACCAGCAGTTCCAGCTCCCGACGCGCGCTCTCCACGAGTTCAGAAGCGGACGGCCGGTCAGCGAGCACGTCGGCCAGGCGACCCACGACGGCGGCAGTCCCCTTCCCGAGCGGTTGCGCGGCCCCCGCTTCGAGCAGCAGGTACGACGCCGTCAGGGCCTCGATCGCCAGCAGTTTTTCGACGGCGTCCAGCGACTTTTCGAGTTGCTGCAGCGCGAGCGGCGCGAGAGTCGAATGGTCCTCGACGTCGGCGGACAGGGTGGGCGCCCCGAGGGTGGCCGGCGCTGCAAGAAACTTGAGTTCGGCCAGCAACCCGGCGGCCGAGTACCAAAGCAGCCCGGGCAGCTCTTCCTGTGCCAGACCCGAGCCCGCTGCCGCAGCGGCCAGGTGCTTTGCCCTGATGGCTCGCTGCGGCGGATACAGCTTGGCGATCCGGCGTTCGCTGGAAATCCCCACGTGGGCCAGTGCCAAGCGAAGCCCCTCAAAGGACAATGCCAGCTGCATCGGCTGGAAGTTCCCGCCGGACACCATCTGTCCCGACTCAACGTCAACCAGGGGATTGTCACCGCGGCCGTTCAACTCCACATCGAGCGCCGAACGAAGCTGCGAAACAAGGGACCGGAATGCCCCGTGTGTTTGCGGCGCCGCCCGGAAGGACAACGCATCCTGCACGGATACCTCGGGGCGAACATCTTCGAGCCACCCACCGCTCAGAAGGCCACGGACAGCGGCAGCCGATTCCCGCTGCCCGTCCACCGCCTTGGCCGCCTGGATGGCCGGCGAAAAGGGGCTGAGGTTGCCGCCGCCGTCGTACCTTGCAGTGGTCTCCAGTGACAAGGCGAGGGCGACGTCGGACAACGTGGCCATCCGCTGCAGCCGCACCAAAGCCAGCGCTCCGGCTCCGACGGAATAGCTGTTGGCGCTCACCAGGGGCAGGGCCTCTCCGGCCGCGAGCGTGAGCGGTTGCAGGCCGGCGTCGGCGAGCGCTTTTGCGCCGGGAACTACGGTGCCGTCAGCGTCCAGGGCTTCGCCCTCACCGATGGCGACGGCGGCGACGGCGGCAAGCTGGGTGAGGTCCGACGATCCCACTGAGCCCACGGCCGGGATGGCCGGGTGGACACCGCGGTTCAGGAGTTCGGCGTAGAAAGCTGCCGTCTCCGGGCGCACGCCGGAACCTCCGCGCGTGAAGCCGATCAACCGGGCGAGGATCACGGCACGGGCGGCACTACGGTCCAGAAACGTACCCACACCACTGTTGTGGTACCTGACCACTTGCACTTGGTAGGCGAGGACTGACTCTTCCTCCACAACGGTGTCCCGGCCTGAGCCAAGGAGGGTGTTGAGTCCGTATACCCGCTGTCCGGACGCTGCTGTCGCTTCTACGATCTCGCGTGATCGGCCGATCAAAGTCAACGCATCATGGTTGAGTTTCACGTGAAACGCAGGATCCGCAGCCACCTGTGCCACGCGTTCGATCGGGACGGCCGCCGTCCCGATCACCAGCGTTTTCGGCTCGGGAGTCATGGTCAGAAGTCCAGGAGGTTTTGGCGGAAACCTCCGTTGCCGTAGCTGGTCCTCAGCAGCCCGCGGCGCCGCAGCTCCGGGGTCAGCTTGTCCAGCACGCCGTGGACCGTCACGGGATCGACGAATCCGGAGAACAGGAAACCATCGCCGCCCACCGCCGAACCGGTCTCCTCCAGGTAGTCGGCGATCTCCCCAACCGTGCCGATGATGGAGTCGCCCGCACCGCCGCTGCGTGCCTGCAGGATCTGGCGCAGCGTGGACCCGGGAGGGGCTGCCTTGGAGAAGTGCTCAAGGGTGCCCTGGTTGCTGTTGGTACTCAAGGTGGGGAGCGGCTCGTCGAGGTCGAACTGCTTGAAGTCGATCACCGAGAGGTAGGAGATCGAGTTGAGCTGGCTGTCGATGTCCCGCTGCGTGAGCTCACGCCGCTGGGCGCGCAGTTCCTCCGCCTCCGCCGTGGAACCCACCACGGTGGGCTTCAACACGAAAAGGACCTTCACGTCGTCGGGGTTCCTCCCCGCCTTCGCCGCCTCCTCCCGGATGGAGTCACGGTAGGCCTTCATGCCGTCCACGCCGCGGGCCAACGCGATCGCTACGTCCGCGTTTCCCCCGGCGAACGCCTTGCCGCGGGGCGAGGCGCCTGCCTGCACCAGCACGGGCTCCTCCGGCAACGGCGCGGTGTTGAGCGGTCCCCGGACTTTGAAGAAGTCCCCCTGATGGTTGATGGGGTGCACTTTGGTGTGGTCGGCGAACCGCCCGGCCTCGACGTCTTCGAGCACCGCGCCCGGTTCCCAGCTCCGCCACAGCCGCCTAACGACGTCGACGAACTCCTCGGCCTTCTCGTACCGCAAGTCGTGTTCGATCTGCTGGTCAAGCCCGTAATTCTGCGCGGCGAGGTCGCTGCCGGACGTGACCACGTTCCAGCCAAGCTGGCCCTCGGAGAAGTGCTGCAGCGTCGCCAGCAGGCGCGCCGCGGTGAAGGGCGGGTAGAAGGACGCGCTGACGGTCGGCACAATTCCGAGGTGTTCGGTGGCGGAAAGCAAATATGGCACCAGCGCCAGGGGATCGTGCTTGGGAGCGAAGGACGCGTGCGCCAAGGACACTTCGGCGGTACCTCCGTAGGTGTCCGGAACAGTCAGGGAGTCCTCGATGATGAACAAGTCCAGGCCGGATCGCTCGAACGCCCTCACGGCTTCCTGGTACAACGCGGGCTTCTTCCAGTCATAACCCAGCCCGTAGCCGGGAGTCCCCCAACCCTGGACTCCGAAGCCGTGGCCCACGAACCATCCAAAATGAAGCATGGGCTTGAGTGTAGAACTGCTGTGTCCGTTCACCGCGACCTGATTTCATGCGAAGTTACAGGGGGTCGTACTGCGTCAATTATGCTCCCCGGAGGTCACATTTGGGTCCCGTCTTCAGCGGCCCTGCAGGGTACCGGTTACGCAACATGACGACGGCGGCGCAGTCCCCAAATGCGGCGATGGCGCCACGGATGTTACGTTTTTCTTGAGTAATGAGCACCAGCGTTAAGCCCTGACTTGCTGGTCGGCAACCCTCTCCCGCGGCGGGGTGCCTCAGGTGACTACTCGGCGTATTCGACACTTCGAACTGCAAGCGTGACTGAGGAGCACCACGAATGCCTGAACCCACTGAAGAAAAGCTTTCCTACCGCCTGATCACGGGTCCCGACACCCGTGAATTCTGCGAGCGCATCAGCAATGCCCTGGCCGAGGGCTACGTACTGCACGGCAATCCCGCGGCCACCTTCAACGGCACCGACGTCATCGTCGCCCAGGCCGTGATCCTGCCTGCCGCCGTCGCCAGTTCCGACGCCGCAGTAGCCAGCGCCGTGGACGAGTTGGAGAATTACGAGGAAGTATTCGAGGGCCACGCATGAGCTACGCCGGTGACCTGACCCCGCAGGATGCGTGGGCAAAGCTTGAAGACGGCGCCATCCTGGTGGACGTCCGGACCGAGGGCGAATGGGCCCACATTGGCATTCCCGACACCAAGGCCACAGAGAACGATCCGTTGTTCATCCAGTGGAACCTGGCTGGTGGCATCCCGAACTCCCGCTTCATCGAGGACCTGCAGCAGCAGGCTCCCGAAGGCGACGGCGTGGAACTTGTTTTCATCTGCCGCTCGGGCCAGCGCTCCATCGCAGCCGCCATCGCCGCCACCCAGGCCGGATTCACGGCCTACAACGTCCTTGAAGGCTTCGAGGGGGAACCTGACCGTTACGGCGAACGAACCGTGAATGGCTGGAAGAACCGTGGCCTGCCCACCAACCTGGGGAACGACTAAAAGTGACTTTCAACCCTGACGCCGCCGGCTGGAGCCCAGACACCCAGGCCGTTCGCGGTGGCCTTGACCGTACCAATTTCCAGGAAACAGCCGAGCCTGTTTTCCTGAACTCAGGCTTCGTCTACGAATCAGCCGCCGCAGCCGAACGCGCCTTCACAGGCGAGGACGAACGCTTCGTCTACTCCCGTTACGGCAACCCGACCGTCGCCACGTTCCAGGAGCGCCTGCGCCTGCTTGAGGGCACCGAAGCATGCTTTGCGACGGCGTCCGGCATGTCCGCAGTGTTCACGGCCCTGGGTGCCCTGCTGGCTGCCGGCGACCGCGTGGTTGCCGCCCGCTCACTCTTTGGCTCCTGCTTCGTCATCCTCAACGAGATCCTGCCGCGCTGGGGCGTGGAGACTGTCTTCGTTGACGGACCGGACCTTGAGCAGTGGCGTGCAGCGCTCTCCGAGCCGACCACCGCCGTCTTCTTCGAATCGCCCTCCAACCCGATGCAGGAAATCGTGGACATCGCGGCCGTCAGCGAACTGGCGCATGCCGCGGGGGCGACCGTCGTCGTCGACAATGTCTTTGCCACTCCCCTGCTGCAGCGCTGTGGAGACCTGGGCGCCGACGTCATTGTGTACTCCGGGACCAAGCACATCGACGGCCAGGGACGCGTCATGGGCGGCGCGATCCTGGGCACCAAGGAATTCATCGACGGCCCGGTCAAGCAGCTCATGCGGCACACCGGTCCCTCGCTGTCCTCGTTCAACGCCTGGGTCCTCACCAAGGGACTGGAGACCATCGGGCTCCGCGTGAACCACAGCTCCGCTTCGGCGTTGAAGATCGCCGAATGGCTGGAACAGCAGCCTGCCATCAGCTGGGTCAAGTACCCGCTGCTGAGATCCCACCCGCAGTACGAGCTCGCCACCAAGCAAATGAAGGCCGGCGGCACCGTGCTGACCTTCGAACTCTCGCCGTCCGGCGGCCGTACTGCCAAGGAATCCGCGTTCGCGCTCCTCGATGGACTCAGCGTCATCGACATCTCCAACAACCTGGGCGACTCCAAGTCCCTCATCACCCACCCGGCCACCACCACTCACCGTGCCATGGGTCCGGAAGGTCGCGCGGCCATTGGGCTCTCTGATGGAGTGGTCCGTTTGTCCGTGGGCCTCGAGGACGTGGACGACCTCATCCTGGATCTGGAGAAGGCCCTCAAACAGGTCTAACCTTCATGCCATGAGCGGGAAGTATCCCTATCGCCGTGCCGGAGCGGTCATCGTCGCCGGCACGGTGGTGTGGTTCGTGGGAATCTCGCCGGTCAGCCGCGTCTACCTCACGCCCGATGCCGCAGACCGGCTGCGTATGCTCCAGGCCGGCCGACGCGGTTGGATCGTGGGGCAACACCTGGCAGCTGCGGGAACCGTCGCAGTGCCCTTCGGTTTCATGGCGTTCGCGCGTGCTGTCCGGGGCACGGTTGCTTCACGCCGTGCGGCCAGGAAGTGGGCCGTTGCCGCGGCCGCCGCATTGCTCGCGGGAGCACCGGCCTTTGTCTACAGCCTCTCGCGGCGGGCCTCCGATCTGGAGCGCTTTGCTCGTTACGAGGGATCAAACGCGCCGTTCCTGGTGTACTCCGGGCTGCACGTTGTGGCCCTCGCCGCCCTCGGGGGCAGCCTGCTTTCCGCACCTGCAAAGCGCTGGATCGGCCTCACGGCTGCGGCCAGCGCCCCCGTTTTCGGCGGCATCCTCCTCGCCAAGAAGGACATCCCACCCTTGGTGTTCTACCTCGTTGAAGGAGCCACGGGTGCCTATCTGATGACCTGGGAAGACCCGGAAACCCAGAGCTAGGGCCGGCGGACCCGGGTCAGTATCGGCGCCGGATCCCGGCGGGCCTCCGCCGATGATCCTCGAACCGTCGCCCTCGCGGCATGTCCGACGACGGCGGCCAACGCCTCGGGTGAAGGCGGACTTCCGGTCTGGTTACGGTGTTGCCGGTGGAAACGGACTGCTGCTTCGCGCTGCTCGTGAGCGCCGTTTCCCCGTTCCAGGATGTCCGCTACCCCGGACTTGACCAAGCCCAGCTCGCCTTGGTCATCAAGGACCGGGCTCAGGTAATCGACCAAAGCCCACACCACCTCGGCAGCAGGTTCCGGACGGAATTCGCCAAAATCCAGCAGCTCGCCGCGGAGGCCAACGTTGCTGGCTTGCCAACTGGCCATGCGCAGCAAGGCCGTCGGCACTGAGGAAGGCTCCACGCCGTCGAGCATTTCCAGCGACGCCGTCTCCACCAAGGCCCGCACCAGCACGGCGATCAGGGCTGCGTCCTCGGCCCGGAGGCAAACGTCGGCAACGCGCACTTCAACAGTGGGATGGTTGCGGGAGATACGGGCATCGAAGTAGATCATGCCCTCATCCAGCAGCACGCCCGTGTCCAACAGCCTGTTGACCATGCGCCGGTAGGCCGTCAACGAACCGAACACGGCGGAGGGGCCGGACGTGGGCCATCTGTTCCAGGCCTGGATCCGGTAACTGTCGAACCCCGTATGGCGTCCCTGCCAATAGGGCGAATTCGCACTCAGGGCCGTCAAGACCGCGAGCTTGTCCCGGATATGGTCCAGGACCACCACCCCTTCTTCCGGGGATTCCACCGAGGTGTGGACATGGAAGCCGCACGTCAGTTGCTCGTGGGCCGTCAGGCCGTACCGTTCCAGCATTTCGGCGTAGCGGGGGTCGGGCGTGGTGTGCGTGGTCGACGCCAAGGGCGAAGTTGCCAGGGCGGCCACCCGGGCACCGTGCTTCCGGGCAGCCTCGTTCGCCATGGCCCGGCCGCGCCGGATCTGGTGGAGGAGCTCCGCGTAGCTGTGGCACGGCCGGGTTTGGGTCTCGATCTGTTCAAGCTTGAGCTCGTAGCTGAGTCCAGTGCCCGCTGGCTGGGGTTGGTTCCCGTTGAGCAAGGCATCCGCGAGGGCCAAGGGCTCGCCCGTCACGGGATCGACGATGAGCAGTTCTTCCTCAACCCCGAATGTCCGCATGCTCCATTCTGCGCCTCGGAGAGGTCGGGGCACAGGCCCGTTGTTCCCTTGAAACAGCGTCAAAACAGGCCGCACGCAGATTTTGCTGGATCATTCGACTCGCTCCCGCCTAGACCCGCGGAATGACGGGACTCCCACAGAGCAGCAGACGAATGATCCAGCAAAATTTCCGGCCACTATCCACATAGCGCGATCGACCCGCGCAGGTGGAAGCCCGGACATGGCTAGCTGGCTGTATGAACGCGCTGGAATTCATGAGAGCAGTGGGCGGAGTGGCCAGAGTCGGCCTGATCAGGGCCCAGGGTTTCAAACTTTTGGAGGTTGCCAAGCTTGATGGCGCTTATCAGCCGCGACAGGGTCTATGGGCTCTCCCGTCTGCAGACCCGGACTTCCTGGCGGCTCTGTCCAACAACAGCTATCTGACCTGTGCAAGCGCGGCAGTCCGCTACGGGCTGTGGCTGAGGAACAAGCCTCAAAAGCTCCATCTGGCGACCAAGCACAACCGGGGCAACGGATTCGTACGGCACAGCGGTCTGCGGTTTGGGCCGGAAGCACAATTCCCCATGGCTTCCGTAGAAGACACGGTCTTGCACGCTCTAACCTGTCTGTCCACCGAAGATGCAATCGCCGCAGCCCAGTCGGCGATAAAGAAATTTGGCCTGTCGCGGGATGTGCTCCGAAGCGAGCTGACGGCAAAGTACTTCGGCACTGCGCGGGACAGACTGGACATGGCGGACGGGCTCTCGGAATCGTTGCCTGAAATCAGCGCCCGGCTGCTTTTCGAATCCGAGGGTCTGACCTTCAGGCGCCAGGTCCGCATAGAAGGCGTAGGGCGGGTGGATGCGCTGATCGACGAATGGCTGATCGTGGAGGTCAATGGCTACCAGTTCCACAGTTCACGGGAGGCTTGGCGGAAGGACATGGCCCGGCTCAACGCTGCCCAAGCGCTTGGCTACCACGTCCTGAGCTACGCCCCGGAGCAGATCTGGCATGCGCCGGATTACGTCATGGCGGAAATCCGGGGATTCCTGGCCCGTGGAAGGCCGTACCACTACAAGTAGGGCGAACATTTTGCTGGATCATTCGCCTCGCTCCCGCATGGACCCGCGGAATAACAGGCCTCTCCCAAGGCAGCAGATTAATGATCCAGCAAAATCTCGGGGCCAAGCTAGTCCTGGAAGTACTCCACCTTCGCGCCGATCGTGTTCAAACGCTCGGCCAGGTCCTCGTAGCCGCGCTCGATCACGTAGATGTTGCGCAGTTCCGAGGTACCCCGCGCGGCTAGCATGGCCAGGAGCAGGCAGGCGGCCGGACGGAGGGCAGGCGGGCAGCCAATCTCCGCAGCACGCCACTTGGTGGGTCCGTTGACGTAGATCCTGTGCGGGTCAAGGAGCTGCACCTGGGCGCCAAGCTTGTTGAGTTCCGTCAGGTAGATCGCCCGGTTTTCGTAGACCCAGTCGTGGATCATGGTCTGGCCCTCGGCGTTGCCCGCGATCACGGCGAAGAACGGCAGGTTGTCGATGTTCAGGCCGGGGAAGGGCATGGGGTGGATCTTGTCCTGCGGAGCACGGAGTTCCGAGGGCTTGGTGGTGACGTCCACCAAGCGGGTACGGCCATTGCGGGCCTTGTACTCGCCGGAGATCTCCAGCTTTTGGCCCATCTGTTCCAGGGTAGCCAGCTCGATTTCCATGAACTCGATGGGCACGCGGCGGATGGTTACCTCGGAGTTGGTGACGATGCCCGCGGTGATCAGGGACATGGCCTCGATGGGGTCCTCGGACGGGAAGTATTCGATGTCAACATCTATGGCAGGCCGCCCGGTGATCCGCAGGGTGGTGGTGCCGATGCCCTCGATGCCCACGCCAAGTCCCTGCAGGTAGAAGCAGAGATCCTGGACCATGTAGTTGGGGCTGGCGTTGCGGATCACAGTGGTGCCCTCGCGGTGCGCGGCGGCCATGATCGCGTTCTCCGTCACGGTATCGCCTCGTTCGGTCAGCACGAACGAGCGGTGGTGCGCGTCAGCGGGAGGTGCCGCCACGGAGTAGAAACCGGACTTGGCCTCGACCGTGAGTCCGAACTCGCGGAGCGCCTGCATGTGGGGTTCCACGGTGCGCGTTCCGAGGTCGCAACCGCCGGCGTAGGGCAGTTGGTATTCGCTGGTTTCATCCAGGAGCGGGCCCAGCAGCATGATCACGCTGCGCGTGCGGCGGGCCGCGTCCACGTCCATGGATCCAAGGTCCAGGACCTCGGGCCGCCGGATCCGCAGGTCGCTGCCGTTGAGCCAGGTGCATTCGACGCCGATGGACGTCAGCACCTCGACGATGCGGTTGACCTCTTCGATCCGTGCCAGGCGCCGGAGCGTGGTGGTGCCGCGGTTGATGAGGCTGGCACACAAAAGCGCGACGCCCGCGTTCTTGCTGCTGTTGACGTCCACTTCTCCGGAGAGTGTGCGGCCACCCTCCACCCGGAGGTGGGTCATCTGGGGCCGGCCCACTTTGACGATGGACCGTCCGAAGATTGCTTCCAGTCTTTCGATCATCCGGAGGCTCAGGTTTTGCCTGCCTTGTTCCATCCGGGCAATGGCGCTCTGGCTGGTTCCCAGCTCTGAAGCGAGTTGTCCTTGCGTCCAGCCTTTTTCGCTGCGGGCATTGCGGAGCAGGAGGCCTACGTGTTCTGGCGTAGCTTGCGTCATACCCAAGAAATATCACAAATGATCTATGCACCGCGTTCAAAACGCCGATTCAAGGACAAACATCACACCGTACCCGGCTCGTGCGATATGAAGCACGACGGCGGTAGTCACCACGGCGTGCAGGCGTCAGGCCCGCCAGTACCCCAACGCATCAATCCGGTGCTTGTCCACGCCTACCACCTTACGCAGATGCTTCACGATCGCCCTGGTGCTGGAGGCTTCAGAGGCTATCCAGAAGAAGTCCTCCGGGGACGTAGTCTCTGCCGTCAACGAATCACAAACTTCCGCTACCAGCGCCGCACCGTCACCTTTGCGCGGAACCCAGGTGACGACGTCGGGCCCTGCCGTACGCACCTCCAGCGAGGTGTCGGCGTCGTGCTGGTATTCAAGCCACAACGTCGCGCGCGAGTTGGCGCCGGATGCGGACCGGGCGTCGAGAAGAGAGTTGATGGCCGGGATGGACGCGGGGTCGCCCACCACCCAAAGGCGCCGCGGCGGGGGTGCCGGGAACGCGAAGGAACTGCCCTGGACCGTCGCTTCAATGGTGGAACCCGGCTGCACGGAACGGGCCCAATGGGCGGCGATGCCATCATGCATGGCGAAGTCCATGCTGAACGTTCCGGCGCGGGAGTCCGGATTCACCAAGGTGTAGGCGCGCTGGTGTCCCTTGCCGGCGTCGTCGAACCACAAGCGGATCCACATGGTGGGGTGCGGTTCGCTGTCGATCAACAACCCACCGTCGAGGACGTGGATGCGCAGGAAATCCGGAGTGATTTCCTCGCGCCCGGTGACCTCCAGCGTGAAGTCCTTGGCGCCCATCACTTTGAGGACGACGCCTTCCCAACTGCGCTTCACGCAACACTCCTTCACGAACGCCGCCGATTTTGATGAACCCGACGCAAGCACCTATCTTGAACTTAAGTAAGCCTAACCTAAGCTCGAAAGCAGTCCCTGATTATGACGTCTGCCCCGACGCACATCCCGGCCCCGGCAGGCGGCACCGGCATCTACCGCGATGAGTGGGGAATCCCGCATCTGTGGGCCGAGTCCGCCGACGAGCTTGCGTTCCTCCAGGGGTACAACGCAGCGACGGACCGCTCGTGGCAGATCGAACTGGAGCGGTGGCGTTCTGAGGGCCGCACAGCTGAGGTGCTCGGAGCCGAGGCTGTGGCGTGGGACCGATTCGCCAGGCAAGCCCGTCTGGAAAGGACCGCCCGCCGCTGCTTCGAGCGCCTGGATACGGGGACGCAGCGTTGGTGCGGCGAATACGTCGCAGGAGTTAATCAAGCCCTGGCCGACGGTTCGCGTGGCGGCCCGGAGTTCGAGGAAGCCGGTTGCGCCCCGGAACTGTGGAACCCGTGGACGCCGCTCGGGGTCTTCCTGGTCCACCACATCCTGTTCTCCACGTTTCCCAACAAGCTCTTCCGGGCCCACGTCGCGCGGACGCTCGGCCAGGAGGCAGTGGACCTCTTCAGCATCGAGGCTCCCGTGTGGTCCGGAAGCAACGCGTGGGCGGCACACGGTTCCCTGACGGAGAACGGTGCGCCGTTGATCGCCGGGGACCCGCACCGGCTCATGGAACTGCCGGGCGTCTACCAGCAGATCCGCCTTGCGTGCCCCGACTTCGATGCCGTGGGTTTTGCCTTCCCCGGAGTTCCCGGGCTGCCGCATTTCGGACACACGGGCCACACCGCCTGGGCCATCACCAATGCCATGGCCGATTACCAGGACCTTTTCGAGGAACACCTGCGGCGGGTTCCGCTGCGTGACATGCCCGGCGAACGAGTCCTCGCCCGGGGAGCGGAGGGCTGGGAGCCCGTAACTGTGAGCACGGAGACCATCACCGTCCGCGGTTCCGGTCCGATCTATGTGGTGGTCCTGGAGACGGCACGCGGTCCGGTCATCTCGGAAACGCCCGACGGCGGCGCCTTGAGTTTGCGCTTCCCGGCGTATGTTGAGGGGCGCTTGGGATTTGAGGCCTTCCTTCCGCTGCTGCGGAGCCGTCGCGTTGCCGACGTGGAGGCGGCCTTCGACTCGTGGGTGGAGCCGGTGAACAGTGTGATCACGGCCGATTCTGCTGGATCCGTGAGGCATTTTGTCGCCGGCCTGGTGCCACAGCGCAACCCCGCCAACCGTCGGCTTCCCGTGCCCGGCTTGTCTGCCCGTCACGCGTGGGATGGCCAGTATGTTGCCCTGCCCCGCACGGAGATTACCGGGTTCGCGGTCAGCGCCAACGATCGTGCGGCCGGGGGCGGCGACGCGGTAGCCATGGAATTCGCCCCGGCGCACAGGGCCCGGCGGATCCGCGAGCTGTTGGAATCGTCCCGGGGTCCCCTTTCCGTTGAGCGCATGCAGGCCATCCACTCGGACACACTCCTCGGCCCCTGGCCGCTTTTCCGCGAACTCCTGGATGGCCTCGACCCGGATGACCTTTCTCCGCTGGCGCATACCTTGCGCGCCCTGTTGCTTGTCTGGGACGGCCGCATGGAAGTCGACAGCCATCCCGCGGCGGTCTTCGCCGCGTGGCGCGGAGCCTTGGTGCAGCGGATTGCCAGGCACCCTTCGTTGTCCCGTTTAATTGGATCGACCGGATACTCCCCGCTGTTCGGTCCGTGGTTGTCAGTCGGTTCGCGGGTGGGATTCGCGCTGGAGACCCTTGCCGTCCGAGGATCCGAGTTGGGTATCGATGTCCCGGTTGAGGCTGCCGCGGCCCTCGAGGACGTGGCCCTGGAAGAGTCGTTCATGAACGGGGCCACGTGGGGCGACCGGCATACGCTCCTTCCTGTCCACGCACTTCCGGAGCGTTGGGCCGCCTCCGCGTCCGAAGGCAGGCTCAGTGGAGACACGGGCTGCGTCCTGTGTACTGAAAGCCTCCCCGGCGTGGACGATCGGAGCTTCCGCGGACCCGTTGCCCGCTACGTCTGGGACTTGTCCGAGCGCAGCAACAGCCGGTGGATCGTCCCGTTCGGGTCAGCGGGCAAGCCGGACCACCCACATTTCGCCGATCAGCTGCCGCTGTGGACCGCTGGACAGTTGGTCCAGGTGGTCACTGACTGGGAACAGCTCACCAAAGACGCCTGACTTTTGTTTTTCACCGCCGCATCGCGCCAGTTCACACTCGCACACAAAGGAAGCCCATGACTGCCACCACCCAGGACTTCGCCGTCCGCACCACCATCTACGCCGAAGAGCTCGACGGCTGGGGCTCGCTGCGGATTGTTCCCCTGGTCCCCGCCGAGGACATCGACTTGATCCACGAGTGGGTTTCGCAGCCCCGGGCCAAGTTCTGGGGCATGCTGGAGAAGCCGCGCGAGGAAGTCCTGGGCATCTACGAGTTCCTCGACTCCCTGGACACCCACCACGCGTTCCTGGTGATCCTCGACGGCGAGCCGCTGGCCCTCTTCCAGACCTACGAGCCCCTCCACGATCCCGTGGGCGAGGCCTACCCTGCCCGCGAGGAGGACATCGGCATGCACCTGCTGCTGGCTCCTGCCACGCGGCCGATCCCGCATTTCACGCCGCGGCTGGCAACCTCGCTCATCAAGTACATGTTCTCGGTGCCGGGCAAGGACAGGATCATCGTGGAGCCGGATGCCCGCAACGCCAAGGCCCTTCGCCGGTTGGAAGCCACGTGCTTCGAGCTGGGTCCGCTCGTCCAACTGGAGGAAAAGGAAGCCCAACTCGGATTCCTCACGCGTGCCGGATTCGAGGAGATCGAAGGCCGGCGCTAGCGAGCGTCAACGCCAGACGAAGCTCCACGTTCCGGCACCCACGGCGGTCAGCACAGCCGCAGCGGCAATCAGCAGCCCACCGAGGAGTACCCAGGCGTCCAGCAAGGAGTACGTGGACTCACGAGCCCACGTGCGCCGGCCACCGCCGAAGCCCCTGGCCTCCATGGTCACGGCCAGCCGTGAAGCGCGCCGGACGGCCTGGACCAGCAGGCCAAAGCTCTGCCCCAACGTGGCCTTCAGCCTTTGCACGGGGCTGCCTTGGGAGCCCACTCCGCGCGCCCGCCGGGCCATGCCAATGGTCTGCCATTCCTCCGCCATCAAGCCCACCAGCCGCATCGCCGCAAGCGAACCCAGCACAAAGCGGTGCGGCAGCCGGGCCTTTTGCGCCAAGGCGTCCGCAAGGTCCGTGGGATCTGTACAGGTCATCAGGAGGATCGCAGGGAGCGCGATCGCCAAACCGCGGAGCATGAAACCCACTCCCAGCTGAAGGGAGCCTTCGCTGATGGACCAGAGTCCGACGTCGAGCAGTACCGAACCGCTGTCAGGCGCCACGATCGCGGTACTCCAGCCGCCGATCGCTGCCGCAATGATGAGCGGCCAGGCCCGGACCCACAGGAGCCGCAGCGTCAGCCCGGCGAGCGGGAAGAGCGCAAGTTCGGCCGCGAGGGCGATCGATGCCGAGACCCAGTCGATTGACAACGCCAGCACCAGCGAAATCAGGAAGACAGCCACAAACTTCACCAACGGATTGGCGCGCGTCAGCAGCGCATGGTTGCCGCCCAAGCTCAACGTGTCCCTCATGCCGCACCAGCTTCCTGTTTCTCGGCCTGGTTCGCCGGAGCAAGCCGCAGTTCCGTGCCGCCCAGCACGGCACTGAATTCCTCGTCATGGGTCACCGAGACCACGGCGGTTCCCTGGTCCAGCAACTCCGAGAGGAACGACGCCAGTTCGGCCCACGTGTTGGCGTCCTGTCCGAACGTCGGCTCGTCGAGCACCAGCACCTTGGGGTGGGCGGCGAGGACCGTCGCAACAGAAAGCCTGCGTTTCTCGCCGCCGGACAGAGTGTACGGATTCGCGTCCACCAAGTGGGTCAAACGAAGCCGTTCCAGCAATTCATCCACGCGTTCTTCGCCATGGCCAAGGTGCTTGGGGCCGAACATGAGCTCATCCAGGACCTTGCCTGTCACGAACTGGTGCTCGGGCTCCTGGAAGACAGTGCCGATGCGGGAGATCAGCTGATCGGCTTTCCACTTGAAGGGATCAATCCCGGCACCTTGGGAAAGCTCGACGGCGGCAGAGACCTTTCCGTCCACCGGCGCCAAAAGGCCGGCCACTGTGAGGGCGAACGTGGACTTCCCGGCACCGTTCGGACCCGTGATGGTCAGCGCCGTGCCTTCCCGGACCTGGGCGCTGACGCCAGCTTGGACGGGGGCCGGTGGGATGGTCTTGAAGCCGCGGCGCCGGGGCTTTTCCCGGGAGACCGCGAGGTCCTGTGCCGCGAGCAGGAGCTGGCCCGTGTCCGGCCTGCTGTTCCGGCCCCGCGTCCGCGTCCGCGGAACATAGCCGGGAACCCACACACCGGCATCCATGAGCATGGTGCGTGCCTCAGAGAGCACCTGGTCCGGTGGCCCATCCAGGAGCACACCGCCGCCCGCCGCCCCGGGTTGCAGGACCACGATCCTGTCCACGAGGTCCTTCCAGACGGACACCCGGTGCTCCACCACAACCAACGTGGCACTGGTCTTGTCCAGGCAGCGGCGCACGGCATCACGGACTTCCAGCACGCCCGCCGGGTCCAGGTTGGCCGTGGGTTCGTCCAACAGGATCAGGCCGGGCCGCATCGCCAGGATCCCGGCCAGCGCAAGGCGTTGCTTCTGGCCGCCGGAAAGTGCCGCCGTCGGGTGGTCCAGCGCCAAGCCGCCCCCGGCAGCGGTACGCAACCCGACGTCGTCGAGCGCTTCATGGACGCGCGCCCAAATCTCTTCCCGCGGGACGGCAAGGTTCTCGGCACCAAACGCGACATCGTCGCCTACCCGTGACAGGACTACCTGCGTTTCGGGGTCTTGCTGCATCAGCCCGGCGCGGCCCCGCTGTTCACGCGGAGGCGCGCCGTCGATCAGCAGCGATCCGGTCTCGTCCGAGTCGTCTTCCTCGTCGCCCAGCACACCGGCCAGGGCATGCAGGAGCGTCGACTTGCCGGCACCGGAAGGCCCCAGCAGCATCACACGTTCGCCGGGCTCGATCCGAAGGTCGAGGCCGTGGATGGCAGGGGTGGAACGGCCGGCATGCCGCCACCCCCAGCCCTCGGCGGAGATGGCGGCAGGCTGGCCGCTGTTGGTGGCGGCCATCAGTTGAAGACGGGCTCCGACGCAGCCTTGCGGGATGCGAAAGCGCTCAGCACGCCGGTGGAGGCGAGTCCGCGGGTTGCAACCCAGGAGAGGGCGCCGGCGATGATCGCGCCGGACACTGTGCAGAACGCGATGTAGGCCAGCTTGTCGACGGCTTCGTAGGCGATGTTCCAGCCCCAGGGGAGGAACGAGTCGTTGAGGCCGCAGAAAAGCCCGGCGCCCGCACCTGCAAGGAGTGAGGTGGGCAGGTTGAACTTCTTGTAACGGAACGCCGCGAAGATCAACTCTGCTCCGAGGCCCTGGAGGATGCCGGAGATGAGCACCGTGGTGCCGTACTGGGAGCCCATGATGAGCTCACCCGTCGCGGCCACGGCCTCGCAGAACAGCGCGGCGCCAGGCTTGCGGATGATGAGCATGCCCAGCACTGCGGGGATCATCCATCCGCCGGCGATGAGGCCGGTCAAGGGTGGGTAAGCCGCATTCATGGGAATGGATACAATCGCGGCGCCCTGGGACCAGGCCCAGAAAATCACGCCGCCGGCGATGGCGATCAGCGCTGCCACCACGATGTCTACAACACGCCAGTTATAACTGGTCTTCTTCACGCTTGCCGTGGTCATTTCTTTGCCTCCTGAGGTTACAGGAGGGGAAAGTGCTCCCCGGATCCCCCGGCCGGCCTGCGCCGCCCGGGTCCGGACACTCTGAGAAGCTCGACTCCCTTGCGCCGGTACTAACCGGATCAGGTTCGAGGGTCTGCGGCTGTCCGCACTCTCAGCGCCCTCGCGTCTCCTGCATCGCTGCAGGTTCGACGGCGGCGCTCCCCTGTCGTTATCAATCTGCCCTTGTGGGCGTGGTTCAGTTTACACCTGAAGGGGTTTGTGGGGTCATGGACTTGGTCATAATCCCGTTGCGAGGCCCGCACTACGCCCTATCACCGCGGCAGAAGGCGCACAGCAGGCCCCACAAGATCACACTCCCCCGTTGCGAGGCCCGCACAACGCCCTATGATGCGGGCATAGCGCGCAAGGCGGGCCCCACAACGCGTAGCTGAGAGAATGACTCCATGACGGATCTACCCGATTCCAAGCCCACCGTGGCCGAGCCGCGCCTCGCTGCCAGCGTGATCCTGCTCCGTGATGCCCCGGATGGTTTGGAGGCCTTCGTCCAGCACAGGGTTTCCACCATGGATTTCGCGGCCGGCATGGTGGTGTTTCCTGGCGGCCGGGTGGACGCGGCGGATTCCGAAGGGTGGGATTACGCCCGGGACGTGCTGGACCGGCACGCCCACGACTGGCACCAGAGTTCCATTGCGAACGGATCGGGCTCAGCCGCAGACGTCCAGAAGAACGCCGGCACCGTCTTGGCAGCGGCCATTCGCGAGGTCCAGGAGGAAGCCGGCCTCACGCTGGATCCTGCCGAACTCCGTCCATGGGCCAACTGGATCACCCCGGTGGACATGCCCAAGCGTTTCGACACTTACTTCTATGTGGCCAAGCCGAGTGCCGAGGCCACTCCCCGGCACCAAACCACGGAGGCTTGGCAGTCGCTGTGGATGCCGGTCAGCACCATCTTGTCCGACGAAGCCGAAGGCCGCTTGCAGCTCATGCCGCCTACGTATTACCTGCTCAAGGAAATCTCCGGCTTCGACTCCGTAACTGCCATATGGACCGCGGAGCACCAGGTGGTTCCCGTGCTGGCGCCGCCGGGCTCCCTGGCCGCCTTCCTTGAAGAGAGGGCGAGCCGGCGCTAAGCGGGTTCAGCAGGATTGTGAGGTTAGGCTGAGGGCATGAACTTCTTCCTCAAGCTTCTGGGCGCCGGCGTGAGCCTCGGCGCGGGTTTCCTTGGTACCAAACTGGTCAACAAGGGGTGGGAAAAGGCCACGGGCAACAAGCCACCCAAGGGCAACGACGACATGGAGACCAGCCTCCGCTCAGCCCTGACCTTCGCCTTGATCTCGGCGTTCGTCAGCACCCTCATCCAGGTTCTGGCCAGCCGGGGCACGCAGCGCGCGATCGCCCGTTTCGCCAAGTCCCAGGACATCGTCTAGTTCCGACGCGGGGTCACTTACGGCCCATCCCTCCCGGGATTATGGGCCGTAAGTGACCCCGCGTTGTGTTTAAGGCTCGGGTTGCGTTTAACGCTCGGAGTGTTCCTCGGCAGCCCGTTGCACCACGGCTTCCAGCTCGTCCTTGGTCAGCAATTCACGATGCCCGTGCTTGGTGCGGTAGGCCGAACGCCCCACCATATGGGCCGCTACCGGCGCGGTGAGCAACTGGAAGATCCAGGCAACCAGCAACACGGGCCACACCCACCAGGTGCGCATCTGCAGCCCGATCGCAGCGAGCATGAGGAACAAACCCAATACCTGCGGTTTGGTGGCTGCGTGCATGCGGCTCATGAGGTCCGGGAACCTCAACAGGCCAATGGCGGCCCCCAGGGACATGAGGGCGCCCACAACCAGGAACACGGCCGTCACCGCATCTATGACGACGTCTACCCCACTTGCGTCAGGAGTCATTGGCCTGTCCCCTTCGTTCAGCCACGAACCGGGCAACTGTCACAGATCCGATGAACCCGATAACCGCGAGGGCAACCAGGAGCATGAGATTGTTCAGGTGGCGGTTTACCGCCATGTCTACGGCAAGCGCGGCGCCGAGGATCGCCAAGAGTACGTCGGAGGCGAGCACCCGGTCCAGCAAGGAGGGGCCGACGGCGATCCGGATGATCGCGCCGGCCGCAGCGAGGCTGAGGATCACCGCGGTGACTACCAGAACCAGTTCCTTCACAGTGATGCTCCTTCCATGCCGGCGGTTTCGGCCCGCAGGGCTTCCAATTCCGCGGGGGTACCCATGATTCTGATCAACCCGGCCTCGATGTTTTGCACTTCGTGACGGATCTTCTGCACGTCCTCTTCTCCGTAAATGTTGAGCGCGTGGAGGTAGAGCGTGGAGGTCGAGCGGTCCACTTCCACCACCAGCGAGCCCGGGATCAGGGAGATAACGTGCCCGGTGGCCGTGACCATCAGGTCGGCGTGGCTCCGCAACGGAACGGCGACGACGGCGCTACGCACCTTGGGTCCTTTGACCACAGCCAGGTAGAGGACCAGGAAGCTCGCTGCCACGACTTTGCCGAGGAACACCAAGGCGAAGGGAATGGCCCGGAGGACGTTGAAGCGGCCACTCAGTTCAACGGGTGGCAGGTAGAACAGCTTGGCCACCACGATCGCAATGAGTGCGCCAAACAGCAGGTTGCCTGGGCTGAAGTCACGCCACAGAGCACCCCAAACAATCACCAGCCAGATGAGCAGTGGCAGTTCAGTGCGGAAGGAAATGGGTTTGCGGCTCATTTGGCATCACCCGTCTGCGCCAGCGCGGGGACCTGTGCGCCGTCACCCAGGACCGAATGGATATAGGCCGAGCGGTCGAGCATGATTTCGGCCGAGCCACCTGCCAGCTGGAACAGGGGTCCGGCGAAGACGGTCAGCGCTACGCCGAAAACCACCAGCGCGGCGGTGGAACCCACCATGGTCCGGGGCAGCACTCCTGCGCGGCCCGGGGTCTGGAGGACGGGGTCCGGGTACTCGGCGTCCTCGGGCTTCCGCCAAAAGGCCCTGTTCCATACGCGGGCGATCGCCAACAGTGTCAGCAAGCTCGTGACCACGCCGCCCACCACCAGGATGATGGCCAAAGGCGTGCCCAGCTCGACGCCTGCTTGCAGGAGGCCCAATTTGCCCAGGAACCCGGAGAACGGCGGTATGCCGGCAAGGTTCATGGCCGGAACAAAGAACAACAGGGCAAGCAGCGGCGAGAGCTTGGCGAGTCCACCCAGCCGGTCGATCGACGACGATCCACCGCGGCGTTCGATCAAGCCCGTGACCAGGAACAAACTGGTCTGGACCGTAATGTGGTGGGCCACGTAGAACACCGCGGCCCCAAGCCCCGTCACGGAGGACATCGCCAAGCCGAACACCATGTAACCGATGTGGCTGACCAAGGTAAAGGAGAGCAGACGTTTGATATCGCTCTGGGCCAGCGCGCCGAGGATGCCAACCACCATTGTCAGCAACGCCACGATCATCAGTGGGGTGTTCAGGGTGTCGCCAGGGAACAGGAGCGTCTCGGTGCGGACCATCGCGTACACGCCCACCTTGGTGAGCAGGCCGGCGAACACGGCCGTAACCGGTGCTGGGGCCGTTGGATAGGAGTCGGGCAACCAGAAGGACAGTGGGAACACAGCTGCCTTGATTCCGAACGCCACCAGCAGCATCACGTGCAGGAGGTTCTGCGTGCCCTGGTCGAGTTCAGCCAGCTTGATGGCCAGGTCAGCCATGGTGATGGTTCCGGTGGCGCCATAGATCATGGCAATTGCGATCAGGAACAGCACGGACGACACTACCGAGACCACCACGTACGTCACGCCGGCCCGGATGCGGGGTCCCGTTCCGCCGAGGGTCATCAGGACGTAGCTCGCGGTCAGCAGGATCTCGAAGCCGACGTACAGGTTGAAAAGGTCGCCGGTGAGGAAGGCATTGGAAACGCCAGCCACCAGGATCAGGTACGTCGGGTGGAAGATCGAAACGGGTGCTTCCTGGTCGCCGTCGGCCATGCCCTGGCCGGTTGCGTAGATCAGGACGGCGAGGCTCACCACGGTGGACACCACGAGCATCAGCGAGGAGAACTGGTCCACCACCAGGACGACGCCCCATGGGGGCAACCAGCCGCCCAGTGTGACGGATGTGGTTCCACCGTCCCAAACCGAAATCAGAAGGAACGACTCCAGCAACAGGGTAAGGCTCAGGATACCGATGCTCACGGCACGCTGGGCAGCCGTGTGCCTGATGAGCACGAACGCCAGCGCGGCACCAAGGATGGGCAGGAGGACAGCGAGCGGTGACAGGTTTGCGAGGTTCACGCGCTGCCTCCTTCCCGGCTTTGCGCCGTTTTGGGGGTTTCCGTTTCTTCCGGGTGGAGCCGTTCTTCCGGAGTGGACGGCGTGATGGCGAACTCCGAGGTTTCCAACGGCACAATGGCGTCGTCTTCGGCGTCGAAGCTCGGCGTCTTCGCGACGCGGCGGTCTTCAAGGTCGTCCTGGATCTCGTCCTGGCGCGCCAGCGCCCAGGTCCGGTAGATGATGCCCAGCATGAATGCCGTGACGGCGAAGGAGATCACAATCGAAGTCAGGATCAGGGCCTGCGGCAGGGGATCGTTGTAGGATCCCGGATCCGTCTCTTTGTTGAACAGCGGCGCCAACCCGGCGTACCCGCCCGTGGACAGGATGAGGATGTTGGTGGCGTTCGCCAGGAGCATCAGCCCCAACAGCACCCTGGTCAGGCTGCGTTCAAGGATGAGGTAGATTCCGCAGGCGTACAGGACGCCCATGACGATCAGCAGGGTCAGGTTGATGCTCATGCGTTACCCTTCCCGGCCGCAGTGGTTTCGGCTGTCTCGGCTTCGGCTGCAGGTGCGCCTTTGCCTTCGAAGTGCTCATCGATTTCCGCTCCGAGGCTTCGCAGCACATCCAGCGCCAAACCGACCACCACGATGTAGACGCCGATATCGAAGATGGTTGAGGTGACGAACTTGATGTCGCCGAACACCGGCAGCCAGAACTCGATAATGGCGCTCTGGAACACCTGGCCACCCAGGAACAGCGGCACCAAACCGGAGGCTGCCGCCGTCGCGAGTCCTGTCCCCAAGAGTGTTCCGGCGCTTACTGTCGCGGCTTCGCTCAGCTCGAACCGTCCACCCGCAAGGTAGCGGATGGTCAGCGCCAGGCCGGCCGTCAGGCCGCCAGCGAAACCACCGCCCGGCAGGTTGTGGCCTGCCAGCAGGAGGTAGATGGAGAAGACGATCATCGAGTGGAAGATCAGTCTGGTGACCACTTCGAAGATGATGGAGCGGCGCTCGGGGGCGAGCGTACGTCCAGCCACAAGCCAGGCATCGCGGGTCACGTCACTGAATTTCCGCGCGACCGCCAGCGTGGCTCCGTCGCGCGCATCGCGTCCGACGTCGGAGCGGCGCCCTACGCTGCCTTCCGGCACTTCGGCTGAGGTTCTGATGCGGTCGCCGCGGCTGCGCACGAAGATCAGGCTGGCCACACCGGTTGCGGCAACGGCCAGCACCGAGATCTCACCGAAGGTGTCCCAGGCACGGATGTCCACCAGGGTCACGTTGACCACGTTCAAACCGCCGCCGCCCTCGTAGGCCAGGCGCGGGAAGTCCAGGGAGATCGGCGTGGCCACGCGGGCACCCATGGCGTAGATCGCAACGAAGATCATGGTGACGCCGAACGCCGCCCCGATGATCACGCGGATCACGCGAAGCCGTCCGCCGGTGCGGTCCCTCAGTTCGGCAGGCAGGCTGCGCATGGCCAGCACGAAGGCCACCAGCACGATGGTTTCCACAAGCATCTGCGTCAGGGCAAGGTCCGGTGCGCCCTGCAGCGCGAACACCAGGGCAATGCCGTAGCCCGTAACCGACACCATGAGCACGGCAAGGAAGCGCTTGTTGGCCCGGACGGCTGCCAACGCACCAACAATGATCCCGATCCCCACGATGATCTGCAGCGGAGAGTTGGGATCGATGAAGTAGACACCCTCGGGTATGGGCTTGTTCGCCGCGATCAGGGCCGTGAGCGGAACCGCAAAGGCAACCGTCAGGATGACCGTCAGGTAGAAATACAGCGAACCACGTTGGGTGCGGCCAGTGACCCATACAGCGATGTCATCCAGCGCGCCGATCGTGTGCTGGTAGGTCCGGTCGCCGTCGATCCAGTCGGGAACCAGGCCTTGGGCCCGGGAAACTGCGTTGCGGCCGTAGAACATGGCCGCGCCCACCACGAACGTCAGCGCTGTCAGGCCCAAAGCGGGAGTGAGGCCGTGCCACAAGGCGAGGTGGCCGGCGTCGACCGCTCCTTCGCGGTCCGCAAACAGCGCAGCGTAAGGCTGTATCCACGTATCCACGGGGACTGGCCAAAGCCCGTAGGCGATGGTCAGGAAGCTCAGGATGGCGGGAGCGGCGAGGAAAGCCGGCTTGATGGGCTTGAAAGGAGTGGGTTCCACGCCCGGTTTGGTGGCGAACGCACCCCACATGAAGCGCGCACTGTACGCGAACGTGAGGATTGATCCGATCACCAGGCCAAGCAGGATCCAGATGCCCCACGCCGGCGCGTCATGCCCGGTGGCGTAGTGAACGAACGTCTCGAACACGGACTCCTTCGCCACGAACCCGGCCAGCGGCGGAACGCCCGCCATGGACGCCGCAGCAATCGCAGCGACCACGCCGAGTGCGCGCGAGGAACGGAAAACACCGGACAGTTTGCGGATATCGCGTGTGCCGGATTGGTGGTCGATGATGCCCACTACCAGGAACAACGTCGCCTTGAACAAGCCGTGGGCCAGCAGGAGGGCAAGTCCGGCAAGTGCGGCATCAGGCTGCCCCAGCCCCACCACCATGGTGAGGAAGCCAAGCTGCGAAACCGTACCGTAGGCCAGGATGAGCTTGATGTCCGTCTGCCGCAGGGCCCGGTAGCCGCCGATCAGCATAGTGGCCAGGCCCAGCCCCAGGACCAGCGGAAGCCAGAAGTCCGACTCCGAGAAGCCCGGCGCCAAGCGGGCGACGATGTAGATGCCGGCCTTCACCATCGCTGCGGCGTGCAGGTAGGCGCTCACGGGAGTCGGCGCCGCCATGGCTCCGGGGAGCCAGAAGTGGAACGGGACCAGCGCAGATTTGGTAATGGCGCCCACCAGGACAAGCACGACGGCGGCAGTCACCGCATCTTGCATGGGTCCGGCCATGAGCGTCCCGGCGTGGTCGAGGATGGCCGAAATGCGGTAGGTCCCGGCAGCCTGGCCGAGGATGATGAGGCCCACGAGCATGGCGAGGCCACCGGCGGTGGTGACCATGAGGGCTTGCAGGGCCGAGCGGCGTGCGGCCAGACGGGTCCGGGCGTAGCCGATGAGCAGGTAGGACAGGATGGTGGTGAGTTCCCAGAAGATGAACAACATCAGGAGGTCATCGGAGGTCACCAGGCCGAACATTGCGCCGGCGAACGCCAACAGCTGCGCCCCAAAGCCGCCGAGACCGGGGTCCTTGTCCTTGAAATAGCGCGCGCAATACACGAGCACCAACGTGCCGACGCCCAGGATCAGCAGGGACATCACCCACGCCAGGGCGTCCATCCTGAAGGCGAACTCAAGCTTCAGGTCAGGGATCCAAGGCAGGACTTCTTCGAGGCCGCCACCTGAATAGGCGGGTGCGTACTGGAGGACCAACCAGACAAAAGCGCCTGCCGGCACCGCCGCGAGGAGATAGAACGCGTTCCTGCCAAGTTTGCTGAAGATCAAGGGCGCCACAGTTGCCGCGACAAAGGTGATGGCGAGAACTGTGATCAATGTTGTCTCCGCAAAGTCAGGAAGGAATTGTCAAGAGTTGGAGCAGGCGGTGCATAAGTTGGGTTCGGTTGTTCCAGTTTATCAAGGGGTTAAGGGCGTTCCCGCCGGAAAGTGCGCTATGTGGACAACGTCCGGCGTTGTGCACATAGCGGTCTGTCGCCCCCGTCCTTTCACAGCGGCCCGATAGCATTCAGGCTATGAACGCGGCCGCAGTTCCCGAAGCTTCCCATCCCTCCTCCGAGCTCGCCTCCGGTCCGGCTGCCTCGAACAAGGGGCAGGTACTCGCCTGGGCTGCCTGGGACTGGGGCTCGGCAGCCTTCAACGCAGTCATGACCACCTTCGTCTTCACCGTGTACCTCACCTCGAACGCATTCGGCGGAGAGGACACTGCGTCGGCAGCCCTCGGCGCAGCCTTGGCCGTAGCCGGGCTGGCCATTGCCCTGTTGGCACCTGTGACCGGCCAGCGATCGGATGCCGGAGGCAGGCGGAAACTATGGCTTGGCGTGAATACCGCTGCCACGGCCTTCCTCACGGCTTTATGCTTCTTCGTCTTCCCCCAGCCAGGCTTCCTGTTGCTCGGCGTCTGCCTCATCGCTTTAGGCAACGTATTTTTCGAGTTCGCCGGCGTGAACTACAACGCCATGCTGGCCCAGATCTCCACGCCGAAGAACATCGGCAAGGTCAGCGGCTTCGGCTGGGGCATGGGGTATCTTGGCGGCATTGTTGCCCTGCTCCTGGTCCTGCAGTTGTTTGTCCAACCGTCCTTCGAGTGGTTTGGATCATCCACGCAGGACTCATTGAACATCAGGCTCGTCGCCGTCTTCTCAGCGTTGTGGTTCTTCATCTTTGCCCTGCCCGTGCTGTTCGCAGTGCCCGAACTCCCGGGCAGGAAGGGAGCCGCCTCCCTGGGCTTCTTCGCTTCCTACCGCCTGTTGTTCAAACGCATCGCGGCGATCTACCGCACCAGCCCGCACACCATCTTCTTCCTTCTTTCCAGCGCCATCTTCCGCGACGGCCTGGCCGCGGTTTTCACCTTCGGCGGAGTGATTGCGGCCGGCACGTTTGGTTTTGAACTCAAGGACGTCATTTTCTTTGCGATCTTCGGAAACGTCGTTGCTGCCGTGGGTGCCATCATTGGCGGTTTCCTCGACGACAGGATCGGTCCCAAGGCTGTGATCGTGATTTCCCTGGTTGGCCTGCTCGTCGCAGGAACGGCCATCCTGGTGCTGGGCAACGGCACCTACGTCATCTTCGGCAACGAATGGCCCGGGGCCAGCACCTTCTGGGTCTTCGGCCTCCTGCTCTGCCTGTTCGTGGGTCCGGCCCAATCGTCGTCGCGGGCCTACCTGGCGCGGCTCGCCCCCAGCGGCGAATCCGGCGAGCTGTTTGGCCTTTACGCCACCACCGGACGCGCCGTAAGCTTCCTGGCGCCCAGTCTCTTCACCCTGTGCATCACAATTGCCGCTCCGTTTGTTGAAGAAGGTGGAGCCCAACGATGGGGCATCCTCGGGATCATGGTGGTCCTGCTGGCGGGCCTCCTGGTGATCCTGCCTGTGAAGCCGCCCAGCAAGACCGAAATCGCCGTGGTCCCGGACAACTGAACGCCCGGCTACAGCCGAGCGCGAACGCTGCTTCCCAGCGCTTGCAAGAGAGTTAAGGTGTACGTATGAACGTGGAAGAGACCGAACTCCCGGGCCTTGGTGTCCGCAAGGATTTCGTCACGGCTTCTGGCCGTCGCATTGGCGTGGTTGAGCACCGCGAGGGCGAAACCGAGCTTTTCGTCTCGACGTGGGACGACCCCGATACCTGCCAGGCCTCCATCCCGCTGACCGCGGACGAAGCGTCCTGCCTGGGCAACCTCCTGAGCGGACAGCACGTCGCCATGCGCCTGGCCGAGGCACACCGGGAAATCCCCGGCATCGTCACCCGGCAGTTCTCCATCACCGCTGATTCCCCGTTCGTCAACCAACCCATGGGCAAAGCGCAGATCCGCACCCGCAGCGGCGTTTCCATCGTGGCGATCATGCGCGAAGGCGAGGTAGTCCCGTCGCCGGCACCCGACGTCGTCCTTCACATTGGCGATCTGCTGGTAGCAGTCGGCACGCAGGAAGGTCTTGACTCGGCCGCCGGCATCCTCCGCAACGGCTGACCCGTGGATCCGCTCGCGCTTGCCCTGGTGGAATTGGGCGCCGTCGTCTTCTGTCTGGGACTGCTGGCCCGGTTGGCGGGCCGGATCGGAATGTCGCCCATTCCGCTTTACCTCCTGGGCGGCTTGGCGTTCGGCGCCGGCGGGCTGGTGAAGCTTGACGGCATGCACGAGTTTGCGCATTTGTCGGGGGAAATCGGCGTGATCCTGCTGTTGCTGATGCTCGGCCTGGAATACACCGCTTCCGAGTTGGTCACCGGGCTGAGGCGCTCCTGGCAAGCCGGCGTCCTGGACTTCATCATGAACTTCATCCCGGGTGCAGGCATCGCCGTGCTCCTCGGTTGGGGCTTGGTAGGCGCGATAGTCATGGGCGGCGTGACGTATATTTCCTCATCCGGAATCGCGGCCAAAGTCATCACGGACCTCGGCCGGATCGGTAACCGCGAAACTCCGGTGATCCTCTCCATCTTGGTTTTCGAAGACCTCGCCATGGCCATCTACCTTCCAATCCTCACCGCGATCCTGGCCGGCGTTGGCTTCCTCGGCGGGCTTCAAACCGTGGGTATCGCATTGGCCGTTGTCACTGTGATCCTGGTGATCGCGCTGAAGCACGGCCACCGCGTCTCCCAGGCCATCCACAGCGAGAATTCCGAGGTGTTCCTGCTCAACGTCCTGGGCCTGGCACTGTTGGTTGCCGGCATCGCCTCGGCGCTGCAGGTTTCCGCCGCCGTGGGTGCCTTCATGTTGGGCATCGCGATTTCCGGTGCCACCGCCCACAACGCCACCCGGATCCTTGAACCGCTGCGGGACTTGTTCGCAGCGATTTTTTTCGTCGTCTTCGGCCTTAACACGGATCCCCGCTCCATTCCCCCTGTCCTCGGCGCGGCACTCCTGCTGGCTGTGCTCACCGCAGCCACCAAGATCCTGACCGGGTTCTGGGCAGCCAAACGTGCCGGGATCGCCGTGCCCGGACGTTTCCGTGCGGGTGCAGCCCTGATCGCGCGCGGCGAGTTCTCCATCGTCATCGCAGGCCTGGCAGTGGCGTCGGGCGCGGTGCCCCATGAACTCGCGGCCCTTGCTACCGCCTACGTCCTGATCATGGCCGTGATGGGACCACTCGCCGCGCGTTTCGTGGAGCCGGTGGTCAAGGCATTCCGCAAGTCTCCCAAAGCCCCGCCTCGCACACCCGAGCGCACCCCGGCCTAGCGGCCGCGTCACCGAGGGGTTAGCTTCCGGCACAAACCACACCCCAAAACCCCGAGACCTACCCCTTCGCACACGAGCCCGCCCGCCGAGGGGTGAGCTCCCGGCACGAACCACACCCCAAAACCCCGAGACCTAACCCTTCGGTGACCACCCACCACGAACGAGGGCGTCCCGCACCCGCACCGCGGCGAAGTCGAACCCTCCGGAACGGATGTGCGCAGCGGTGACGGTGATCGAAATCCAGCCGTTCTCAACCAGGGATTTGTCCCGCCTGATGTCGGACTCCTTCTGCGAGGCTGTGAGGTGATGGCCGCCGTCGTAATTAATGGCGACTTTGAACTCAGGAAAGGCGAGGTCCGGCCACGCCAGTTCTCTCCCGTCAGCAGAGCAGACCACGTAACTGAGCACGGGTTCAGGCAAGAATGCCCGGACCAACGCGAGCCGGAGCCTGGTCTCGGGCGCCGAATCTGCACCCACCCGGGCCAGTTCCAGTGCAGCCCGTGCTTTGCGAATGCCCCGCCGGCCAACGCCTGTTTCGAGCTGCGCACGCAGGTCATCCAGGGAGCACAGGGCCACGCGGTTGCGTCCGAAGCTCCGCTCCTGTTCGCAGATGAAGTGGTCCGCCGCTACGACGAGGTCCTCGAAAGGAAGCACCCCGGCCAAATCCAGCCACGTCCTGGCAGGCGTGGTTAAGGGAACACCGTCCAAGCAGGAGAAATCGGAATCAGGCAAGACCATACGGTGCCCACGGACACCGCGACGTTGCGGGCGGTGCGTTCCATCGCGACGGGTCAGGTGTATGAGGAAGCTGCGTTGGGCCCGGAGTGGCAACGGACAACCCCAGAGGAGTGCGGCCGTCTCCCGGCAGCAAACTGTTCCGTTCGAGACGGAGGTCAGGACCCGCGCAGTGTGCCAGATGTCCTGGGCTGCGCCCCACGGAACCCGCACTCCCCTGCTTGGAACGAGGAGGTCACCACCCCATGCACGATGTTCCGAAACTCCCGCAGCCCTTTGCTCGGACAAAGTGAATGATCGACCTTGCAATTCAAAGGGCAGTGTTTCCGGCTTCCGCATGAAACCATTCTTGGCACGCCGAAGGGACCAGGTGTGGGTTACCCACAGTGTGGAGGAGTAGTCCAAACTGGTGCCCTCCGCCGAGGGGTGAGCTTCCGGGGATAATCTCAGGCCAAAGCGCCGAGAGCCAACCCCTCGGCGCAAAAGCTCAGATAGATGTTCGGTGGAAGTTCTGGTGGCTGCGGCTGGCTGTCGGACCACGCTGGCCCTGGTAGCGGTTGCCGTATTCGCCGGATCCGTACGGGTGTTCCGCGGAGGACGTCAGGCGGAAGAAGCACAACTGGCCGATCTTCATGCCGGGCCACAGCTTGATGGGCAGCGTGGCGACGTTGGACAGCTCCAGGGTCACGTGCCCGGAGAAGCCGGGGTCAATGAAGCCTGCGGTGGAGTGCGTCAGCAGGCCGAGACGGCCCAGCGAAGACTTGCCTTCCAGCCGTGCAGCGATGTCGTCGGGCAGGCTCACGGTCTCGTAGGTGGAGCCAAGCACGAATTCGCCCGGGTGCAGGATGAAGGGCTCGTCGCCCTCTACCTCCACCAGGCGGGTCAGCTCAGGCTGTTCCTCGGAAGGGTCGATGTGGGCGTATTTGTGGTTGTCGAAGAGACGGAAAAACCGGTCGATCCGCACGTCCACGGAAGACGGCTGAACCATCGCGGGGTCGTACGGTTCAAGGGCGATCCGTTGGGAGTCAATTTCGGCACGAATATCGCGGTCAGAGATCAGCACAGCATCAAAAATACCGCATGCATTGTCCCCGCCGTCCCGTGCGACTATAGTTCCCGGACAGGTTAAGCCGCGCCCGGACTTTGGGGGCATCGAGCATTCGCGGGGTAATTGTGGGGAAATTGGCAGCGCCTGCGGCAATCGTCGTGGCCGGAGTACTGGCATTGGTGGTAGCCGGATCCAGTCAACTCCTGCCTGCCACGCAGGCAGTTCCGGACGGCGGAACCACTCCGTCCAGCAGCGCACCTTCCGGCCTCAAGGCTCCCGAACCAAGCACGACGGCGGTCGACTCGCCAACGGCGGAATCGCCCGCCCCCGGCGAGGAGCCAAGCGGCACCACAGCCACTGACCAGGGTCCAGCGACGGTTCCAGTTGCACCCACCCGGCCGGTCGCCGTCGAACCCACGGTCGAATCTCCCCCACCCGTTCCAAATATCGGCCCATCGTGGGGTCCTGACGCCCCGGCACTGGAGGCCACCACGCCGGAGGTTCCCGGCGGCGAAGTCGCTGGTCCGGCACCTGCAGATCCGGAACCATCGGTTGACCCAACCCCCTCCGCGCCGGCAGCTGGGCCACTACCGGACGTGACGCCGTCGGCCTCCGCAAGCGCAACGCCCACGGCAACCAGCACCACCCCCGCCACGCCAGCGGCAACGCCCACACCCACGGCAACCGCCCCCAGCCCAACCGCGAGCCAGAGCCCAATCCAAACCCCCTTCCCCGGCAAGGCCCCCAGCAGCAGTCCCACCACGGACAACGGCGCCCTCGCCCTGCTCCCGGACAACAACTCGGCCGCGATCCTGACCGTCTTCAACGCGATCAACAGCTACCGTGCCTCCCTTGGCCTGGCTCCGGTGAAGTACCACGCAACCGTGGCCAACCTTGCGCAGGAGTGGTCCAACAACATCGCAAGCCGGGAAGTGATCCAGCACCGGGCCAACTTCTGGACTGATCCGCGCGCGATGAACCCGAACAACGGCGCCGGCGAGGTCATTGCGGTCCGTTGGGACCGTGACGCTGCGCAGCTCGTGGAATGGTGGAAGGGCTCCCCCGGACACGATGCGCTGCTCCGGGACCCACGGTTCAACGTGATGGGCATCGGCATCACGTATACCGACGGCAATTGGCAGACCACCCCCAACCGCTACACGTTGTGGGGTGTGGTCAATTTCTTCGGCTACACCACGTTGCCGGCCGGGACCACCACACGCCCCGGCGGAACGGTGACGCCACCTACGGACCCTGTGGGCGCGTGCGAGCCCGGCGACAAGCACCAACCGCCAACCGTGGACTTGAAAGCTGCGTCCATCCGCAGCGCAGCAGACCTGGTGTCCGTTTCCCAGAACGGCACGGTGTACTCCTACCAGTCCCTGGGCAACGCCAAGTTCGGTTCGGCCAGGCAGATCGCCGCGGGCTTCACTGGCCTCAAGGAGTTGTTCGTCTCCGACTGGGACCGGGACGGCGTCTTCGACCTCATCGCGCAAAAAACCGACGGACAGCTGCTGGTGTACCCGGGCAAGGCGTCCGGGGGCTTCGGTTCTCCGGGGGTCCTGGGCCAGGGGTGGCAGTCGCTCACCATCTCCGTGGGCCAATGGTGCGCCAACAACCGGCTCCCCCAAATCGTTGCCATGGATGGTTCAGGCGGTTTGTGGCTCTATAAGAACTCCGGGCTTTCCTACATCCGGAGCCAGTCGGCCATTGGCACGGGGAACCCTGCCGTGCGCCTGAGCATGGTGGATTACAACGCGGACGGCTTCCAGGACCTGTTGACGGTCGAGGCCACCGGCAATCTCCGCCTGTACCGCGGCAGCGGGCTTGCGACGCCGCGGCAGGAAGCGCGGCCGATCGTCGGCGCGGCATGGACGGATTACAGCGGCATCCGCGCCCTGCAGGGCGTCGGCGGCCCGGGCACCACCGGCGTTGCCGGGTTGGGCACCAACGGCGTGCTTGAATACTGGGACCTCACCTCGGGACGACTCACTGCGCCGGTCACCGTGGGCGGCGGTTGGAGTGGTTTCAAGCTGGCCCAGTAAGCCTCAGGCGGCGGGCTCGGACTCAATCACGGTCTTGAGCTGCTCCAGTTGGGCGACTTCGGCTTCCATGGTCTTCTGGATCATGCCGTTCATCAGCTTCTGCAGGCCCTTGGGGTGGTACTCCAGCGCGAACCTGAGCCGCGTGGTCTTCCCTTCGGTGCTGAGGTAGTAGCCACCGCTGGGCCTTGCCGGTCCGGCCACTACCTCGAAGCGGACTTCCGCCCCCGGACGGGCCTCGGTGATCTCAAAGTCGGCGGCGATGGGACGGCCGCCGGGTCCAGTGAGGGTCTGCTGGTAAACAGCGCCCTTCTCGCCGCGCACACCGGAACGGAGTTCGATGCTGCGGATCCCGGAACGCCAGAGCGAGTTGTTCATCCCGTCCATGAGGAATGCGAACACGGTCATGGCGTCCCTGCTGATCACCACTTCATGGGCTGCAAATGCCATGGAAACCTCTTTCGGCGTACGGTCGAATGGTCGTAGCCCGGTTCCCCATACACTGCAGCTAACACCTTCAGAATAGTCAGCCGTAGCGGCCCGCGACACACGGCCACACGAGCCTTGACCGAATGGTTACCTGACACTCCTGCCCAAGCCCGGTAGAGTGCCTGCGGCTGGCAAAAACCGAAGTGGGGGATCAAATGCAGGTTCGCGTCCAACAACCATGGGCAGGAAAAGTACGACGGCGATTGGCCGGGTGCGCGGCTTTCCTCGCCATCGCCGTGGCCGGCAGTGTTGCCGTCGCAACCCCGGCGAGCGCCGCTCCGGCGGGCACCGCTCCGGCGAGTGCAGCCCCGCTGAGCGCCGCAGCCAACGCCGCCCCGGCGTCGTTATTCGCCCAAGCCGCAGTCCCTGCCACCGTCAACCCGCTCCCGAGCGTCGACCCGGTGGGCGATCCGGCAAGCTTCTCCGTGCTGGTCAACAAATCCAGGCCCCTGAACCCCGCAAGCTTCGCGCCGGGCGACCTCATCAACGCCCGCGGCTCAGGACAGTACCTGCGCGCAGAAGCCGCTGCGTGGCTCAACGGGCTGTTCCAGGGTGCCGCGGATGCCGGCACGGGTGGCCTCTCGATCGTGAGCGGCTACCGCTCCTATGCACAGCAGCAGCAGGTGTACTCCTACTACGTCAGCATTTATGGCCAGGCGTACGCGGACACCATCTCAGCCCGTCCGGGATACAGCGAGCACCAGACCGGCTTGGCCGTGGACGTGGGCAACCAGAACGGTTCGTGCGGGCTGAGCACGTGCTTCGGGGACACCGCGGCGGGCAAGTGGGTGGCGGCGAATGCCCACAAGTACGGCTTCATCGTCAGGTATCCCAACGGCTATACGGGTACCACTGGATACAGCTACGAACCCTGGCACCTCCGGTATGTGGGTGTTGCCTTGGCCACGGACATGAACCGCCGCGGGTACCCCACTCTGGAGCAGTACTTCGCCGGCAACACCGCCGCCGGTGCGAGCATCAAGTCGGGCGCAGACCTTGTTGCCGCAGACTCTTCCGGGCGCCTGCTTCGATTCCCGGCGACGGCGGTGGGCAGTTACGCGGCGCCGGTCCAGATCGGTTCGGGCTGGACAGGGCTCAAGCAAGGCTTCGTGGTGGACTGGGACATCGATGGTGTCTACGACATCCTGGCCCAGTGGAACAACGGCGTCCTGGGCGTTTTCCGGGGGCTTCCCGGTGGCGGCTTCGCGGGGCAGGTTGTGGTGGGCAACGGTGGTTGGGACCAGATGACCATCACTGTGGGCAAGTGGTCCCACGCGCATCCTAGGCCCAGCGTAGTGGGGTACTTCCCTGACGGCGTGCTCCGCTACTACCCCAACACCTTCGGCGGCGCCCTGAGCGGCCCGCAGATCATCGGCAAAGGCTGGAACGGCATGGAGCTGACCATGGCCGACTGGGAGGGAGACGGCGCCAACGACCTCATTGCCCGGACCGCCTCGGGTTCGCTGATCAACTACCGCGGCGACGGCTGGGCAGGCTTTTACGGACCAGCCATGACGGTAGGAACGGGTTGGCAGTACATGCGGGCCTTGGTTCCAAGCTTTGGACTGACCGGCGCTGGAACACGTGGCATCACGGCGCAGACCATGGAGGGCAACCTCTACAACTACGGTCTGGGCCGCAGCCAGTGGACCACCTACTTCCAAGTGGGCTCGGGGTGGAACAGTTTGAAGATCTTCAAGTAGCGCGCCTGTCCGGAGCACCCGCTGAACTGCGCTAAGCTGGGATTCGCTCCGGCGTACAACCGGGGCGATGCGGGCGTAGCTCAATGGTAGAGCGCTAGCTTCCCAAGCTCGATACGCGGGTTCGATTCCCGTCGCCCGCTCCAGCAAGACCCCTTGGCTGATGGACCAGTTCACCAGCCAAGGGGTCTTTTCTTGTGTGCTCCCGAGCCTAAAATCGTAGGTACATCACCTATCCGGGAGGTCCTCCAATGACTCTCACCGACGATGCTGGGGCGGGTCCACTCGCCGTCATCCACCGCCTGTTGGAAGCCACGAATAAGCACGATCTCGAAAGACTGGCCGAGTGCTTCTCGCCTGGCTACGTCAACGAAACCCCCGCCCACCCCACCCGGGGATTCACGGGCAGGGACACCATCCGCACCAATTGGGAACAGCTCTTTACCGGGGTTCCGGACATCAAGGTACGGATGGTCTCACACAGTGTGACCGCCAGCCAGGTATGGACGGAACTCCACATGCAGGGTTCCTGGCGCGATGGCACACCGCATGAGCTCACGGGCGTGGTCATTTTCGGCGTTGAAGAGGGTGCCATCAACACCGCCCGCTTCTACATGGAACCCGTGGAGCATCTGGTCCGTATGGACGACACTGCCGATCGCGTCAGCCACAGGGTCACCCACGGGCGGCTCCAAGAAGCTCCTGCCCAGGCGGCGTCGCAGTAACGCCACCTGAGCAGGGCCGCCCGTCAGGCTGTCCGGGTCCTGGCCACGATCCGCAGGACCCGGCGCCGGTCCCGCAGGTCCACCTTGAGTTGCAGCGATGACTTCCGTGCCAGTACGACGGCGACTACCGCAGCCGCCGCTGCCGGCACACCGCCGGCAATCAGGATGCCCACTTGCGGTCCGAAGTGCTCGGCCAGCCAGCCCATCACCGGTCCGCCGATGGCCTGCCCGCCGATGAGCACCACAAGGTAGAGGCTCATCACGCGTCCACGGATGCTCATGTTGGAGCTTGTCTGCACCATCTGGTTTGCGGCAGTCAGGAACATGAGGCACCAGAATCCCGCGAGGACCATCGCGACGCTGAACCAGACCATGGACGGCATCGCTGCCGAGAGGACCAGCATCAATCCGTACAGCCCGGCAGAAAGGACCACCGACCGCAACCGCAGCTCCCGGCGGCGGGTGGACGCCACTGCTCCGGTCAGTGCACCGAGCGCAACCATGGCGTTCAGCAGGCCGTAGCCTCCGGCACCGGCGTCGTACACGTGGTCCGCGAAGGCGGCCAGCAGCACAGGAAGGCTCATCGCGAAAACTGCCACGAAGCCTGCCATCAACCATGGCCAGTAAATGGTGGGCTTGCTGAGCGCGTAGTGCAGGCCTTCGCGGAGCATGCCCTTTTTGCGGGGCGTCGGCTGGCTGAGGTGGAGCTGGTCCTTGCGCAGGATCATCAGCATGGTCACGGTGGAGCAGCACGCAACCGCATTGGCAGCGAACGCCCAGCCTGCACCCACTGCAGTGAGCAGCCAGCCAGCCAAGGCAGGGCCAATCAGGCCGCCCAGTTGGAACGTTGTGGAGTTCAGGCTGATGGCGTTGCGCAGGTATTTGGGGCCGACGAGTTCGTTGACGAACACCTGCCGCGCAGGCTGGTCGAGGACCGTAACGAAACCCAAAACCAGGGCAATCACGTAAACGTGCCACACCTCCACGGTGTGGGTGAGTGACAGCGCCGCCAGGGCTGCCGCCAGGACCGCTGCCGCCGACTGGCAGATCATGAGGATCTTCCGTTTGGCGAAGCGGTCGGCCATCATGCCGCCCCACGGGCCGAGGAACAGGGAAGGCATGAACTGCAGCGCCACGGTGATTCCGACGGCGGTGACGGAACCGGACAGTTGGAGCACCATCCAGTCCTGCGCAATGCGCTGCATCCAGATGGCGATCACGGCGATGAAGTGGCCGATGGCGAAGATCCTGAAGTTCGGGACCTTCAACGAGATGAAGGTGTGCCGCCAGGGCAGCTTTTCGCTTACGACGGCGAGTGGCTCGGTGACGGTGTCCGGCACGTGTGGTGCGGACAGGGAATCGATGACGGGCTGGCTGACGTTTGCCGCTGAAGGCGGTGGGGGTGCCAAAAGTAGTCCTCGGATCGAGAGTTTCGGTGGAATGGCTTTAACGCTATGGTTGCCAGCAGCAATTATGGAAGCGTATTGGGATGATAACTAGGATTGCGGAATGCAATAGTGCCCCTGTCATCGCGCCTGGTCCGGCCGAACGCCTGAGGAGTTTTAGTTGTTTGAACCCGTCCAGCTCCGCTCGTTCCTGGCCGTCGCGGAGACGTTGAGCTTCACCAAGGCAGCTGAACGACTGGGGCTCGCCCAGCCCACCGTGAGCCAGCATGTCCGCAAACTCGAGACCGCCGCGAAGCGTATTCTCGTGGCCAGGGACACCCGCGAGGTCCGGCTCACTGACAACGGCGATGCCATGGCCGGCTTCGCTCGAAGCATCCTCGCCGCCCACGATTCCGCGGCGCGTTACTTCTCCGGTTCGGCCATGCGGGGTCGCCTTCGCTTTGGCACTGCGGACGACCTCGCCATCACCGGCCTCCCCCGGATCCTGCGCGAATTCCGGCAACTGTACCCGCAGATCAACCTGGAACTGACCGTCAGCCAGAGCGACCAGTTGTACAAACGGCTCAACGCCGGGCAGTTGGACCTGGTGTTCGTGAAATGGGTTGCCGGGGCCAAGGACGGCACAGTGGTCCGCCACGACAACTTTGCCTGGGTGGGACTTGAACAGACCGTACTGGAACCCGGCGCACCCGTGCCGCTGATTGCCTATCCTGCGCCGAGCCTGAGCCGGAAACTGGCCATCGACGCCCTCGAGGCCGCCGGACGGACATGGCGGATCACGTGCAGTACCAAGCAGATCAGCGGCGTCCTCGCAGCCGTTCGCGCAGGCATCGGAGTGGCTGTAATGCCCGCATCCCTGGTGCCCGAAGACCTCAAAGTGATCACCCAGCGCTTCGACCTCCCGCCAGTTGGCGACGTCGACTTCACCCTGATCCGCAACCCGCTGGCCAACGCGGAGGTCATTGATGCGCTGACGCAGGCAATCATGGGCAGGACGCTGAACAAGTCGACGTAGTGTTCGGAACATGCACACAGAGGAAATCCGGGATGATGGGAATGTTATCCACATGCCCCAGGAGGGATCGGATCCCGTCCGGATTTGTGTACTAGGCTCGCGAAATGACTGTTCCTTTCTTGGTAGCACCTTCCCCGCATTACAGAGAATCTTGGCTTGAAAGCCTGGAGGAATGGGGAACTCGTGACCAAGACGGCGCTTCCGTATTCCTGGCCGACCGTTATGGGCTGAACCTTCACGAAATTCACGGGTTCAATAAATGGGTAGATCTTCTGAACAACCTGGCCTTGGAAACCTTTCAACCGCTCGAAGGATTCTCAAACCAGACGTCATTGTGGGTTGTTGAAGGCAGTACCTACCTCGGCGCTGTGAGCCTAAGGCACGCACTCTCCAACAAGTATCTGGCCGATGTGGGAGGACACGTCGGATACGGAATCCGACCGAGCGCCAGACGCCGGGGATCGGCGAAGCTCGCCCTCAGGGGTGCCTTGGACGAGGCCCGTAGCCTTGGCCTGGACAGGGTTCTGGTGACCTGTCTCGACTCAAATCTTCCTTCCGCATTAACCATTGAGAGCTGTGGGGGTGCGCTGGAAAGCACCCGACCAGCGGAGAGTTTCGACCCAAGTTTCGGTGTCACTGAGCCGGTACGTCGTTACTGGATCCCGGTCTAGTCCCGCTCGTCGGTACCCAAGTGTTCGGATTTGTCCGAATGGATGTCACCACTTACTGGGTAAGCGCATTCCCGGTATCCTGTTTCAATGATCGACCTCACTACACTGGCGGACCTGACGCCCGGCATCTGTTCTGTCACGCTGCGCGCCAAGGGCATTGACGAGGTGGTTAGTATCGCCTCTGAGGCCGGACTCGCCGGGATCGAGTGGGGCACGGATGTGCATGTCAGCGATGCAGCCTCGGCACAGCACGCCAGGAACGCCTCAGAGGAAGCCGGCCTGACGGTTCTCTCCCTGGGTTCCTATTACCGGGCGGGATCCTTCGGCGATTTCGACCGCGATCTTGATCTCGCGGAAACCTTGGGCGCCCCCCGCATCCGGATCTGGGCGGGCGAGATTGGCAGCAACGGGGCCAGCGATGACCACTGGGAAGCCGTCGTGACCGATACCGTTCGCGTAGCCGACCTCGCGGCAGAACGCGGGATTGCCCTCGCTTTCGAGTACCACGGAAACACCCTCACGGACTCCCCCGAAACCACTCTTGAACTCCTGAAGCGCGTTGACCATGGCAACGTCGGCACCTACTGGCAGCCCGCCGTCGGGCTTTCCGACCAGCAGGCGCTGGACTCCCTTCACCAGGTCCTGCCGCACGTAGTGGGCGTCCACTGCTTCTCGTGGGGGCCGGAAGCGGAACGCCATCCGCTCCGGGCGCGGAAATTGCTCTGGCAGGCCGTGTCCGACGTGCTCCGCGGGAACGGCAAGGACCTGGACATCATGATGGAGTTCGTCGAGGACGACCTCCCGGAGAACGTCCTCAACGACGCCGCGTTCCTGCACGGCATCACCCTGGGCGAGGACTGACACAAATCTCCTAGCCGGCTACGCAACAGGTCCGACACCATGCGGGACCCACTCATTTGACTGAGCCTGGAGAACCCCTAAGACGGAGCATTCGGCACGTACGGAGGCCGATCTTTACAGGTCGGGTGGAGAATTGCACGCTTTGAGGCACAGGTACAGTGCACACTGCTCTTATGGCCGCTCAGTACTACCCAAGGCCGTGAAGCCAGCCCCGCGGAGACCAGCACTCCTCTTGCGGTTCCGCCACTTACTAGTTCGATGTGGGAGACGACGGCCGGCCGACTCGCCAGATCGATCACCTAGCCCTCTTGCGTGAACATGGGCGGGGCCTCGCAGATGCCGCGTCATAACGCGCCGGTTAGGGGATCCTTTACCGGGCGGGCCGGGGGTCTGCTGCGGACCCGCCTTCAATTCAGTGAAAAATGGTCCGTGGCAGTGGTGTAGCGAACGGCTGGCGCGCCGTTCGAGCCTTCGTCTCTCAGCACGACATCTCTACGAAGCGTTGTTCCGAGCCTTCTCATCAGGTCTGCTACTCCGTCTACTGTTGCCTGGCTGACAAGTTCCCGGAGGTCGACGTCGAATGTCACCGCATCCGGGGCGGGGAAGAAGTTGACGCGTACTCCATCGACGGGCCAGACAGCAAAGCTCTCAAATTCGGCAAGACCGTATCTGTTGGGCGGCAGAGGTGAATGGCCGTCACTGGTTGTCACTCGCCAGCCGCTGCCATGCAGCATCGCAAACACTGCATCCCAATCGTCGTCTGCACTCCCGAGTACCTCGCCATCAGGGAGCACGCCTGGGTCTTCCCCGAAGGCCCTATGGAAGTGCGTCCAATCAAGATCCGATGTCATGGCCACAATCATCGCTCAGATCGTGTAGGGGTACTGGACGTGCCCCGTTGCCAGAATCGAAGTGACTTCCGTAAGCCGGTCCTTTACCGGACAGCAGTTCCATCGGCTGCCTACTTCACCTGCTGTGTTCTTCCAGTTTCATAATGAAGGACGCCATCGCGGTCCAGTGCGAATAATCTGTCGGCGACTTCCTGCGCCTGGGGCTCGCCGCAAGATATGGCGAAGAACCGCGGAGAGATGAAATCGAGGAGGCAACCCTGCTCGGCAAGTTCAGAGGCCAGAGGCTGCCACGCGTTGGGGTCATCCGATTTCAGCAGCACTCTAAATGTGAAGTTCAGAGCGTCGCGCTCCACTCCGGTGGCAACAATTGCATCTTCCGCCGATCGCATCACGTTCACGCGGTCGCCAAAGTTGACGTCATAGAGATACGCAGGGACTGCCAAGACAGTCGCTGTGCCATCCTTTTCCAGGCGACCCCGAAGACCCTCCCACATCTGCTCGGCGTCAGGTTCAGCGGGCACCGCAAACCATAGGGTCTCTTCCGCTTCCTGAGCCTCCGGAAGCGGCTGGAGTGAACCATCGCGCCAATGTGCTACGACGCTGGGATGTTGCCGGTAGTCAGTCACCAGCTGAGACTACCCAATACACGCATCCATGAGAGCTCTCCGGCAGGCATACCTGCCCTATGTCGGAGGAGGGATCCACCACCGTACATGTTCTGGCTAACTCGTTGTATGTCGCTGCGTCCAGGCCTCGATCAAGTCCGCGATCAAGGTGTTGCCCACACGACGCGCGTAATCAGCAGCGGTCATCCCTACGAATTTTTCATCTGTTCCGTCGTCCACTATTCGAGGATCTGCGCCGGCCTTCAGAAGGACGCTTACCGCTTCCAGCCCGTCCGACGACTCCGCAGCCGTCATCAGAGCCGTGACACCGCGGGATTTGTCGTCGATGCGCGCTCCTGCATCGATAAGCAGTTGTGCGACTTCGACGTTTCCGTAGTCGGCCGCACGTAGCAAGGGCGTCTGAAGCAGTCGGTATTCCCTGACGTTAGGGTCCGCTCCAGCGGCAAGGAGGAGACTGATTGTCTCGGTCTTCCCCGGGCCAGCGGCGTTGAGCAATGGGGTAAAACCGGAATCGTCCATGACGTCGACCGGACACCCCGCATCGAGCAGTACCCGAATGATCTCAGCATAGTTTCGCGATGCAGCGGCGTGCAGCGCGGACCATCCGTCGGAATCGGCCTTGCAGGTGAAACGCCCTGGGCAAGCAGTGAACAGACCTCGCCGAGGTTTCCAGTTCGGGAAGCGCGCACTAATGGCGGGAGGCCTTCCAGAAATTCAATTCCATCAAGCTCATCTTCATCAAGATCGTCCATGCCGTACCTCCATGGTCTCTAGATGATCTAACCCTGCCATTATCGGTCCAGTCACAGAACATTCAGGCCCATGATGTGCCCGTAAGCCGGTCCTCCACCGGCCGCTTTCACTGCTGAGGAGCCCGGAGCCAAGTTCCTCGGGACTTCGCGGTACCCGGATTCCCGTAACACCCGCCCGCAAAACTGCCCGGTGAAGATGCCCTAAACGCTACACGTCCGCTCTGATCTTCGAGCTGGCCGCGTAACTCATACGTTTACAGCAAACGTGCTGCGACGATCGTTGAGGGCGCAAGCCTACGCTTGAAGATAAATGAGATCAGGAAAATGCCACTCCGCTGGGGTGGCATTTTTCATGCTATCCGTGCTGCCCGCGGCGCAGTAATCGCAGCATCCACTGCATGTGGAAGACCCCGCACAGGTAGTGTCCGGCCCCTAACCCCACACCCGGGACAGCCACGCGGCGCACAAATCTGGCCATTGCCCGGCGCCGGGCATGCCGCCAGCCAAACCAATTCCGTGGACGCCGTGCGGGAAGACGTGGAGTTCCACCGGGACCCGCGCCTTGGCCAGGGCGGCAGCGTACGAAAGGCTGTGGCTAACCGGCACGGCTTCGTCGTCCGCGGTGTGCCACAGGAACGCGGGTGGAGTGGACGCCTGGACCCGGCGCTCAAGCGAGAGTTGCTCCAAGAGGTCCGGAGGAGCGCCCTCGCCGGCAAGGTTGTCCACCGACCCATGATGCACGGAATCCACGAAGGAAATCACCGGGTAGCAAAGGACGCTGAGATCGGGGACGGCACCAGCTTGATCCAGCGTGGGGTCACCAGTCGGCAGCGCCACCGACAAGGAGCCGGCCAAGTGCCCACCGGCGGAAAAGCCCAAAACGCCCACGCGTTTGGAATCAACTGTGAGCCCATGAGCGCCGCTGCGGATCCACAGCATGGCTTCTTTGGCATGCGCCAGGGGCTCGGGATGGCGATGTGGCGCCACCTTGTAACGCAGCACGAACGCATGGACTCCGAGCGAGGCCAGCCATTCAGCCACGGGTTCGGCTTCATGGTCGGCCTGCCGGGCATAGCCTCCCCCGGGCAGGACCAGCATCGCCGGCGCCGGCACCGATGAAGGCCCGACGGCGGGAATCACCGCCAGCGCGGAAGGCTCCTTGAGCGTCGGAGTGGTAGGCGCAAAAGCCAGCCTGCCGTCGTCGTGAATTGCTCGGTCCACGGTCGCGTCAGGCGGGGTTGTCGGTTGGAACTTCGGTGCTCCGGCGCAGCTTGACGGAACCACTGACCGAGCCGCCATCCGGTGCGCCAGCGGCGAGACGGCCAATGTCTTCAAGGGGCAAGTAGACGGTGGAAAGCGCGGGACGGAAGTCGCGCAGGGTTTCGATATCGTCAAAACCGGCGATGGTCGCATCCCGGGGAATCCAGACGCCCTCGGACCGGAGCGCTGCGGTGACCCCGATGGCCATGACGTCGTTGACGGCGAAAATGCACAGGCGCTCCGTCGAGTTCTTGATGCGCCCGGCAAGATCCAGCCCTGCCTCGTATCCTCCTGAGCGGTTGAAGCCGCTGCGGACGACCTCGGCGGCGGGGCGGCCAGAGTCGGCGAGGCCACGCTGGAATCCCCTGACGCGGTCATCCGAGGTGAACAGCCCCTCAGGCCCGGCCACGATGAGGAAGGTGCCGTTGTGGGAGGCAGCCAGTTCCGTGGCGAGGCCCGCGGCAAGCTCCTCGTTGGGAACCTCCACCACGTGATATCCCTCGGCAGTGGTGGCACCAACGATCCCGTGGCCCACCACGCCCACGTGTCCGCCGTTGCGGCAGTACCGGTCCAACTCCGCAGCCAACTCCGCGTTGCCGCCCTGGTCCTCGGGCCGCGCCGAACGCGAACCGGCGATGACGATGGAATCCGCCCTGCGCGCGGCGAACGCCGCCACGGCTTCCCGTTCGTCGGCGGGCGCGCCGGAAGTGCTGGCCAGCAACACCATCCGGTTCTGTTCGCGGGCCGCGTCCTGCACCCCGCGTGCGATGGCAGAGAAGTAGGGGTCGGCAATGTCGTGGACGATCAGGCCAATCAGGCCGGAACTGGACTTCGCCAGCGCCTGGGCCTGGGCGTTGGGAACGTATCCGAGCTTGTCGGCGGCCTCACGGACGCGCTCGGCGATGCCTTCGGCCGGCTTCCGGGACGAGCCGTTGAGGACACGGGACGCCGTGGCAAGGGAAACCCCCGCCAAACGGGCTACTTCACTGAGTGTGCTGGCGGCCACGGGGCCCTCCTTGTCTGTAAGCGTCGGGGCTGGCGCTAGGGAAATTATGTCAGGATCCATGGAGTTTTGGGAAAGCGCTTGCCAAGTAAGCGGGGCGTGGTGCATTATCGAAGCAATGGGAATGCGCTTTCCCACTCAGTATTCGCAATTGCTGCCCGCACTGCTGCGGGCAGTACACAAGGCACTGGAGAAAACATGGGCTTCGAAACAAAGACGATCCGCATCGCCATGAACGGCATCACCGGCCGGATGGGCTACCGCCAGCACTTGCTGCGGTCCATCCTCCCCATCCGCGATGCCGGCGGCTTCACCCTTGAAGACGGCACCAAGGTCCAAGTTGAACCGATCCTGGTGGGCCGGAACGAAGCCAAGATCCGCGAGCTCGCCGAGCTGCACAAAGTCTCCGAATGGTCCACCGACCTGGATGCAGTCATCGCCGACCCCACCGTGGACATCGTCTTTGACGCTTCCATGACCAGCCTCCGCGCCGCCACCCTGAAGAAGGCAATGCGCGCCGGTAAGCACATCTTCACCGAGAAGCCCACGGCCGAAACCCTGGAAGAAGCCATCGAACTGGCACAGATCGGCAAGGAAGCCGGCGTCACCGCTGGCGTCGTGCACGACAAGCTGTACCTCCCCGGCCTGGTCAAGCTCCGCCGCCTGGTGGACGAGGGCTTCTTCGGCCGCATCCTCTCCATCCGTGGCGAATTCGGCTACTGGGTGTTCGAAGGCGACGTGCAGGCTGCCCAGCGCCCGTCCTGGAACTACCGCAAGGAAGACGGCGGCGGAATGACCACGGACATGTTCTGCCACTGGAACTACGTCCTTGAAGGCATCATCGGCAAGGTCAAGAGCGTCAACGCCAAGACCGCCACGCACATCCCCGCACGCTGGGACGAGGCCGGCAAGGAATACAAGGCAACTGCCGACGACGCTTCCTACGGCATCTTCGAACTCGAAACCCCGGGCGGCGACGACGTCATCGGCCAGATCAACTCCTCCTGGGCCGTTCGCGTCTACCGTGACGAACTGGTTGAGTTCCAGATCGACGGCACGCACGGTTCCGCCGTCGCCGGTTTGAACAAGTGCGTTGCGCAGCAGCGCGCCCACACCCCCAAGCCCGTCTGGAACCCGGATCTGCCCGTCACCGAGTCGTTCCGCAGCCAGTGGCAGGAAGTCCCCGCCAACGCTGAACTGGACAACGGCTTCAAGCTGCAGTGGGAAGAATTCCTGCGCGACGTCGTCGCCGGCCGCGAGCACCGCTTCGGCCTCCTCTCCGCAGCCCGCGGCGTTCAGCTGGCCGAGCTCGGCCTGCAGTCCTCGGCAGAACGCCGCACCATCGACATCCCGGAGATCACCCTCTAATGACGTCACTGATTCTTCCCACCAACGACGGCGGCACACGCGAGTACCGCCTCCAGCCCGCCACCTCGTGGGCCAAGCCGACCGCTCCCCTGACGGCCCGCCGCGCCTACGCAGCGGCCCACGTCATCCCCGAGGTCGCTGCGGACAACACCCCCGGCGCCCCGGCGCAGCTCGACTGGGACGCCACCCTGGCCTACCGCCACGAGCTCTGGTCCTACGGCCTGGGCGTCGCCGACGCCATGGACACCGCACAGCGCGGCATGGGCCTTGATTGGGCCGCCACCCAGCAGCTCATCAAGCGCACCGGTGCAGAAGCCGCCTCCGTGGTGGCCGGGAGCAACGCGGCGACGGCGGGCAAGTCCGTCCGCGACCTCGTTTCCTGCGGCGCGGGCACCGACCAGCTGGACATCGCTGCCCTTCCCGACGGCGCAGCGGGCATCCAGGCCGTGATCGACGCGTACCGTGAGCAGATCGCCGTCGTCAGCGAAGCCGGTCCCAAGGTCATCCTCATGGCGTCCCGCGCACTGGCCAAGGTTGCGAACGGCGCCGATGACTACCTGCACGTCTACTCCACCCTCCTTCAGGAGGTGGACCAGCCCGTCATCCTGCACTGGCTCGGCACCATGTTCGATCCCGCGCTGGCCGGCTACTGGGGCTCCGACGACGTCTCGGTGGCCACCGAGACGTTCCTCAGCCAGATCCGCGAACACGCGGACAAGGTGGACGGCGTGAAGGTTTCCCTGCTGGACGCCTCGCACGAGGTCGCCCTGCGCGCTGCCCTGCCTTCCGGTGTGCGCTTGTACACGGGCGATGACTTCAACTACCCGGAGCTGATCGACGGCGACGAGACCCACCACTCGGACGCCCTGCTGGGCATCTTCGCGGCCATCTATCCGGCTGCTTCGGTCGCCTTGCAAAAGTACGACGCCGGTAACGCCGCCGATGCGCGTGCCATCCTGGACTCCACGCGTGAGCTCGGAAAGCACATCTTCAGCGCCCCGACGTTCTACTACAAGACCGGCATCGCGTTCATGTCCTGGCTCAACGGCAAGCAGCCCGGTTTCCAGATGGTGGGCGGTTTGCACTCCGGCCGCTCGGTCCTGCACCTGGCCAAGACCTTCGAACTGGCGGACCAGGCAGGCTTGCTGAAGGATCCTTCGCTGGCTGCCTTCCGGATGTCCGATTACCTGCGGATCAACGGAGTGGGCGCATGAGCACGGATTTCTCACGACTTTCGCTGAACAGTGCCACCACCAAAAAGTGGACCCTGGCCGAGGCTGTGGACGGTTGCGCCCGAGCCGGCATCCCTGCGATCGGCCCGTGGCGTGACCGCGTTGCCGAGGCCGGCCTGGACAAGGCCGCCAAGCTCATCAAGGACGCCGGACTGCGGGTTTCGTCTCTGTGCCGTGGCGGATTCCTGACCGCAGCCGATGCCGAGGGACAGGCCGCCGCACTGGCTGACAACTTCGAAGCCGTCCGCGAGGCTGTAGCCCTCGACACCCAGGAATTGTTCCTGGTGGTTGGCGGGCTGGCTCCCGGCGAGAAGGACGTGGTGGCAACCCGTCAGCGCGTCGCGGACCGCCTTGAGGAGCTGGTTCCGTTCGCTTCGGAGAATGGCATCCGCTTGGTCCTTGAACCCCTCCACCCGATGTACGCGGCTGACCGCGCGTTGATCTCCACCCTGGGCCAAGCCCTGGATCTCGCCGCGCCGTACGACGCAAAGGCCGTTGGCGTCGCCGTCGACACCTTCCACGTGTGGTGGGATCCGGAACTGAAGGCGCAGATCGAACGTGCCGGACGCGAGAACCGCATCGCGTCCTACCAGGTGTGCGACTTCAACCTGCCGATCGCCGCCGACGCGCTGCTCTCGCGCGGTATGATGGGCGACGGCGTCATCGACTTCGCGACCATTGGCACCTGGGTCAGGGATGCCGGGTACACGGGCGACATTGAGGTTGAAATCTTCAACCAGGAAATCTGGGACGCCGACGGCGACTCGGTCCTGGAAACCATGAAACAGCGCTATGCGGAGCTTGTCCTCCCGTATGCCTAAAGACTGGTCCTCCCGCAGATGCCCTAAGCTCCGCGGGAGGATCGCGCCACCAGCGGGTCCCTGCCAAGGTCACGGCAGGGGCCCGCTTTGTGTTTCGGAGAGCGGCGGCGTGCCGCTACCACCCACTTTGATCGCCCACATCGGCGGACACGCCGCAATCGTGGCGCCTCACCGCGCACTCTGGCGCAAAGTTGGTCGTGACGGCGCGGCTGCGGATATGGGCTTGTGCACCGTTGTGCCTTTCCTGTCCGCCGCAAGGCGCCGGATGGGCATGTGAGGGAAGTGGTACACGGCTGAAACATTGCGTCGACGTGAGGAAACAATGGCCTCCTACGCTGGATTCACCTGGACAAAGACGTCCACGAACCCACTGAAAGGACACCACCATGATGCTCTTGAAGACCCTGAACTTTTTCCTCGACGCCAGCGGCAGCCACAGCGGCCCGTCCGGCGATTCCACCAACGAACCCGCATCTGTCTTCACTACGGAACGCCTCACGTCCAGCGCTTGGGAGGGCTGGTGGGACGACGCCGATCAGGGCTTCCCCGGCGACGCTTAGGGAGCCACTTGGAGGCGACCGTCAGGCCGTTTGCGGGACCATCCGGACCTGGGCACCAGGCACGCCGATCAAGGTGAGAATGCCGCCGTCGTGATCCTCAAGATCCAGCCGGACACTATGGGTTTCCGCATCCGGTTCCGCTGAGGTGACCCTGAAAACTTCACCGCGGATCTCCAGCGAATCGCCACCTTTGACGGACTTCAGCTTCCTATACTTTCCGTTCATCCTCTTTGCCACTGTTCTCGCGTTCCCCGCTGTTCTCGCGGAGTTCCTCGCCGCGTCGAATGTCTTCTTCCTCTTGTTTCTGTGCTTTGTCGCTGCGTTTCGTGTCGCGGGGAGGCAGTTGGAGCGTTTCCTCAGCTTCGATTCCGGCCTGCAGTTGGCGACCGCGCTCCATTTCGGCATCGAACTCGGCTCCAAACAAGAGTGCCATGTTGAGGATCCAGAGCCACAGCAACATGATGATGACGCCGGCCAAGGTGCCATAGGTTTTGTTGTAGTTGCCAAAATTGGCCACATAGAAACCGAAACCCAGGGACGCAAGGGCAAACAGCGCCAGGGCTATGAAGGAACCCAGGCTCATCCAGCGGAACTTGGGCTGTTTCACGTTCGGTGTGAAGTAATAGAGCACGGCGATGATGGCCACCACGATCGCTATGAGCACGGGCCACTTCGCGATGTTCCAGACCGTCAGGAACACCTCCGACATGCCGATGGCGCTCCCGGCAGCCTCTGCCACGGGCCCGCTGAGGACCAGCATGGCCGCAACCAGCCCGGCACCAAGCACAGCCACCACCGTGACCGCGAGCATGGTGCCACGAAGCTTGACGAAGCCGCGGCCCTCATCCACTTCGTAGACGCGGTTCATGGCCCTGCCGAACGCCGTGGTGTACCCGGAGGCCGACCACAGCCCAACTACGATTCCGAAAATCAAGGTGAGTCCGGCCGCGCTGGAGCGGGTCAGCTCCTCGATCGGCTGGCGCATCGCTTCCACGCCCGGGCCCGGAGCGAACTTTTGGACGATGTCCAGCAAGGCGGCGGTGGTTTTGCCGGCATCTCCGAAGATGCCGAGAAGGGACACCAACGCCAGCAGCGCCGGGAAAAGGGACAGGACTGCGTAGTACGTCAGGCCCGCCGCGGCATCCGGACACTGGTCCTTGTTGAACTCGCGCAGCGTGCGTTTGAGGATGTACATCCACGTGGGCTTGACCAAATCATCCGGACTGTCCGGCTTGCGGGAGTCATCCGGTGACGGGGCCGTGGCGGCCTTGGCTGTGCTGGTCCGTGCTGATTCGTTTGTAGTCATGAGGCACCTGTTCGTGGGTGTAGGTTGCGCGAACAACTGACTCATCAATACTAAGCATACTGACGATTAGTAGGAAAGCCTGAATCTTCAGCTAGTCGGAGGAACCCCCAGGATCAATTCGCCAGGCGATTCGATCACCGCTCGGATCACTTGGCCTGCAGCACCGAGCAACGTGCCGGAGTGCTTCAACTCCGAGACACGAAGGTCCTCCGGGCGCAGCAGACCCGGCGCATGGCGGTTCAAACTCTCCAATACCGCCGGTTTGAGCCAATCCCCCAACTCCGCGAAGTGGCCACCCAGAACTACGCCCTTGAGGTCCATGAGCCGCGCCGACGAGGCGAGCGCCACGCCCAAGTACCGCCCGGCGTCGTGAACCGCTTTACCTGCCTCCGGCCCGTTGGCCGCCAAAGCTGCCAGCAACGCCGCCATGCGCTCCGACAACGGCCCGTCGGGAATCCGCGCGGCCTGGAAAATGGCCTCCTGGCCTGCGAAGGTTTCGAGGCACCCCGCACCGCCGCACGAACACCTGGGGCCATCGGGATGCACCACCATATGGCCAAGCTCGCCGGCGGAGCCGCCAGGCCCCATGAACAGGTCGGCGCCGATGATCACACCGCCACCCACACCAACCTCTCCCGAGACATACAGGAAGTCAGCCGGCCCGGCGCCGTACCAAAGCTCGCCCAGCGCCGCACTGTTCGCCTCGTTGGAAAGCCGGACGCCAAGTGGCGCGCCGTGCAACAAAGCGCCCGGGTCGAGTTGCTCATGGTCCCAGTGAAGGTTGGGGGCGGAGATCACAACGCTGCGGCGCTCGTCAACCAACCCAGGCACAGCGAGACCGCCACCGAGGATATCGATGTTCTCAGCGCCCGCGGCAGCTTTGGCCTCGTCGACAAGGCGCTTCAAGCCAGCCATGACGGCACCCGGCGCGAGTCCCCTGTTATGCGACTCGACGGTGGACGTAAAGCGAAGCGCACCACCAAGGTCCACCAGGCCAACAGCAAGGTAATCCACATTGATTTCCATGCCAATCACACCACGCCGCGTATTCAGCTCAAGGCCCTGGCCGGGCCGTCCGCGTTCACCGTCACGGTAGAGGCCCACCTCGGCGACGAGGCCGGAATACACGAGATCCGCAACGAGGCTGGAGACGGCAGCCTTGGTCAGCCCGGTGCCGGCAGCCACTTGGGCCCTGCTCGGCTTGGCGTCTCCAGTCTTGGCAATCGAATCGAGGACAAGCGAAAGGTTACGACGCCGGACATCGCCGACGCGGCCTGGCGCTGCTTGCTCATTCACTGACATGGACCATCCTCGCGGCTTGAAAGATTTTCTTGCTGCTTTCCATTGACCATCATCCATTATGGCCCATATAGTTCAGATTGAAAACTAATTGAGGCGTTCCCTTCCATGCCTCGTCCCACGCTTTGCAAAGGAGCAACCATGACCCCGCAACCAACCCCTCAGGACCGCTTCACCTTCGGGCTCTGGACCGTCGGGTGGACAGGTGCCGATCCCTTCGGCGTTGCGACGCGTGCCGCCCTGGATCCCGTGGAAGCCGTCCACAAGCTCAGCGGGCTCGGCGCCTACGGACTGACCTTCCACGACAACGACCTCGTTCCCTTCGACGCCTCCGCGTCGGAGCGTGACCTGATCCTGAAGAACTTCAAGGCTGCACTCGCTGAGACGGGCCTCAAGGTGCCCATGGTCACCACCAACCTGTTCAGCCACCCCGTCTTCAAGGATGGTGGCTTCACCTCCAACGATCGCTCCATCCGCCGTTTTGCCCTGAGCAAGGTGCTGCGCAATATCGACCTCGCGGCCGAGCTCGGTGCGGAAACGTTCGTCATGTGGGGTGGCCGCGAAGGCAGCGAGTACGACGGCTCCAAGGACCTGTCCGCCGCACTGGACCGCATGAAGGAGGGCGTGGACACCGCTGCCGGCTACATCAAGGAGAAGGGCTACGGACTGCGCATCGCCCTGGAACCCAAGCCGAACGAACCCCGAGGTGACATCTTCCTGCCGACCGTGGGCCACGGCCTGGCGTTCATTGCCCAGCTGGAACACGGGGACATCGTTGGCCTCAACCCGGAGACGGGCCACGAGCAGATGGCCGGCTTGAACTTTACCCACGGCATTGCCCAGGCACTGTGGGCCGGCAAGCTCTTCCACATCGACCTCAACGGCCAGCGCGGTATCAAGTACGACCAAGACCTGGTGTTCGGCCACGGCGATCTCACCAGCGCTTTCTTCACGGTGGACCTCCTGGAGAACGGCTTCCCGAACGGCGGTCCGAAGTACGACGGCCCCCGCCACTTCGACTACAAGCCCTCCCGGACCGACGGATACGACGGCGTGTGGGAATCGGCCAAGGCCAACATGGCGATGTACCTGCTCCTCAAGGAACGCGCCCTCGCTTTCCGCGCAGATCCCGAAGTACAGGAGGCTCTCGCAACCTCCGGCGTGTTCGAGCTCGGCGAAAGCACCCTGGCCGCAGGCGAATCAACCGCGGACCTGCTCGCCGACGCCACTGCGTTCGAGTCCTTCGACGCAGAAAAGGCCGCCGAACGCTCGTTCGCATTCGTCCGGCTCAACCAACTGGCCATCGAGCACCTCCTCGGCGCACGCTAAGCCAAACCGTAAAGAACATCCGCCGCCGGGCCCGGACCTGAACTCCAGGCCCGGCAGCCGCTTTAGAAAGACAAAAACCCATGCCCCTCGTCGCCGGCATCGACAGCTCCACCCAGTCCTGCAAGGTGGTCATCCGTGACTCAGAGACCGGCGCCCTGGTGCGCCAAGGACGCGCGTCCCACCCCCACGGCACAGAGGTCCACCCTGACCATTGGTGGACAGCGCTGCAGGAAGCGATCGCGCTGGCGGGAGGACTGGACGACGTCGCGGCCGTAGCCGTCGGCGGTCAGCAGCACGGCATGGTGTGCCTCGACGAATCCGGAGAGGTAGTGCGGCCCGCGTTGCTTTGGAATGACACCCGTTCGGCACGTGACGCCGAGGAACTGATTGGTGAGGCCGGCGAGGGGGACGCCGCCTCGGGCGGCTTGTACTGGGCCTCCCTTACCGGAACCGTGCCCGTCGCCTCGCTAACCGCCACCAAGCTCCGTTGGCTTGCGCGGAACGAACCGGAAAATGCCCGGCGCACGGCGGCCGTTTGCCTGCCGCATGACTGGCTGTCATGGCGTTTGGCCGGACACGGTCCTGGGTCCGGCCCTGCTTCCTTGGAACTTTTGCGTACCGACCGCTCCGATGCCTCCGGCACGGGTTACTTCTCCGCAGAACAGGGAGAGTATCTGCCCGAGGTACTCCAGGACACGCTCGGCCACGTGCCTGCTTTGCCTGCCGTTGTCGGTCCGCTGGATACCGCAGGGAAAACCCCGTCCGGAGCCCTGATTGGCCCGGGCGCCGGCGACAACGCTGCCGCAGGGCTGGGAGTCAGCGCCGCCGTCGGTGACGTTGTGGTATCGATCGGAACATCGGGTACGGTCTTTGCCGTCTCTGAGGTACCCGCCAAGGACGCAAGCGGGCTGGTGGCCGGCTTCGCCGATGCCACCGGCCACTTCCTGCCCCTGGCCTGCACACTCAATGCCACGCGGATCTTCGATGCTACGGCTTCCTTGCTGGGAGTGACCCTGAAGGAACTCGGCGAGCTGGCCTTGTCGGCCCCCAAAGGTGCCGAGGGCCTGACTCTCGTCCCCTACTTTGAAGGCGAACGGACTCCCAACCTTCCAGATGCCACGGGTTCCCTCCACGGGATAACAGTCTCCAACTACACCCCCGCAAACTTGGCCCGCGCCGCCGTCGAGGGCGTCCTGTGCTCCTTGGCCGATGGCCTGGCAGCGCTGCTAGCGCAAGGCGTGGCCGCCCGCCGCGTCATCCTCGTGGGCGGCGGAGCCCAATCCGAAGCGGTGCAGAAGGTGGCGGCAGCCGCCTTCGGACTGCCCGTGTTCGTCCCGGAGCCCGGTGAATACGTGGCTGACGGCGCGGCACGGCAAGCAGCGGGAGTCCTCACGGGATCACTTCCCGAGTGGCCTCTTGAGGGAGTCAAGCTCGATGCCGGCCAACAGGGCGTGGTTCCGGAGTTCCTGGCCAGGTACCGCCGTTACGCCGCGAAGGCCGCCATCGGCTGATCCACTGGCCGGGTGCTCTATCGTGACAGGGTGAGCACCGAACATTCCGCCCCGAACCGTCCTCCCGTCATGGAGGACGTCGCGCGCGTGGCAGGCGTGTCCCACCAGACCGTATCCCGTGTGTTGAACAGTCACCCGAACGTGAGCGCCAAGACCCGCGAACGCGTGGAGCAGGCAATCATCGAACTCGGCTATCGCCGCAACATCGCGGCGCGGAGCCTGGTCACGAGGCGTTCGCAAACCATCGGGGTCTTGGGAAGCGAGTTGGCACAATACGGGCCGTCCCATACGCTCCTGGGCGTGCAACAAGCGGCAAGGGACGCCGGGTACTTCGTCAGCGTGGCTGGACTGCGGGACGTCACGCCGGAGACCATCAAAGACGCGATTGCGCACTTCATGGACCAAGGAGTGGACGGGATCGTGGTGACGGTCCCCCACCCGGGAACCTTCGAGGTCCTCAAGGACGTAACCACACAAGTGCCCCTGGTTGCCGTCGGCGCGATCGGCGATGAACAGCTGAGCGGAGCCACCGTAGACCAACGGGAAGGAGCCCGCTTGGTGGTGGAGCACCTGGCCAAACTCGGCCATGAACGCATTGGACACCTGTCCGGCCCGTCGGACTGGATCGACGCGGCGGCCCGCATAGAAGGTTGGCGGGATGCGTTGGGGGATGCCGGACTGGGCGCCTCGGCGTTGATAGAGGGTGACTGGAGTGCCGAGTGCGGTTACCGCGAAGGATTGAAGATCGCGGCGGAGCGGTCCCTGACGGCACTGTTCGTAGCCAATGACCAGATGGCACTGGGCGTCCTCCGGGCCTTCCATGAAGCCGGAGTCCGGGTCCCCGAGGACATCAGCATTGTGGGCTTTGACGATCAGCCCGAATCCGCCTACTTCATCCCTCCGCTGACAACGGTGGCACAGGATTTCGAGGAACTGGGCAAGCGCTGCATCGGACTGCTTCTGGATCGGCTGGAAACAGGGGCGCCTGGCGCCCCCGTCACCGTGAGACCCCGCTTGGTGGTCAGATCCACGACGGCGGCAGTCCGCGCCTGAACGCTGCGCACCAGTTGCCGGACCTCACTGCCGCGAGGTTCCAGGCGGGCCAGTGGTGGAACGGATCACCAGCCCCGGGCCGACCATCTCCTGGACGGATTGTTCAGCCCCCTCCAGCAGCCCCAGAACGGCTACCATGCCCCGCCGTCCAAGCTGCTCGAAATCCTGTTTGACGGTGGTTAGAGGCGGCAGGACGAAGCCGGATTCAGGCTGGTCGTCGTGCCCTACGATGCTGATGTCGGCCGGAACCTTCAATCCCGCTTCGTGCACGGCCCTCAGGACGCCCATGGCCATCTGGTCGTTTGCCACAAACACGGCGGTGACGTGGTGCGACTGAAGGAGGGCCAGCCCGGCTCGATATCCCGATGCGGCACTCCAGTCGCCTCCGAGCAGTACGTCCGCCTGTAGCCCGGCTCGCGCCAGTGCTTCCTGCCACCCTTTGATGCGCTCGGCGGCGTCGATCCAATGGGGCGGCCCGGAGACATGGGCGATACGGCGGTGGCCAAGTCCGATCAGGTGTTCCACTGCCAAACGCGCGCCCAGCATCTGGTTCAAGGACGCACCAGTCAAGTAATTCGCGTCTCCGGAGCCAACTGCCACCATCGGCATCGGAACGCTGACTTCCTGGAGGACGGCAAGGATGTGGGGATGCGGCACCAGTATGACCATTCCGTCTACTGATTGATTCCGAAAGTGCGCGATTGCATCGTCAATGGTTTCGCGCGTTACTTCACGGAGGTTTGCGATGCTGACGAAGTAGCCGGCTTCCCGAGCAGCCTGCTCCACCCCCAACAAAACGCTTGCCGGTCCGTACTGGGCCGTCTCACATGCCAACACACCAATGGTCCGGGATTGACGGGTCACCAGGCTGCGGGCCGCCGTGTTCCGCCGATAGCCGAGGATGGTGATGGCTTCCTCCACGCGTGCCCTGGTGGAGTCGCTCACGTTTGGGTGGTTGTTGAGGACCCGGGAAACCGTCTGGTGGGAGACTCCAGCAACTTTGGCAACGTCCCCCATGACCGGAGGCCGCGACGATGGAACGCCCAGCGGCATCCGAGTCACTCCTTCATTAGTTCAATTGCCAGGTCCCTTGGCCTGCATCCGCCGGCTGGGGTTGAGCGTCGGATGCAGGCCAGACCTGGCGGCTATTTGGCTTCAGCGCCTACGGGTTCGCTCGTGGCAGGGCGGGCTGATTCCGTTGCCGGAGGGGTGGTCTTCCACTTGAACCGGCGGCCAATGGCGGATCCGCCACCTGCGCCCGTCCGGTTCTTGTTGAAGATGTCAAAGCCGACGGCCAGAAGGAGCACCAGGCCCTTGATGAGCTGCTGGTAGTCCGTGCCCAGGCCCAGGATGGACATGCCATTGTTGAGGACGCCCATGATGAGGCCGCCAATCATTGCTCCGGCCACGGTTCCAATGCCGCCTTGGACTGCGGCGCCGCCGATGAATGCGGCTGCGATGGAGTCGAGCTCAAAGCCGGTGCCACCCGCAGGCTGCGCGGAATTCAAGCGGGCAGTGAACACCAGGCCGGCCAGCGCGGCCAGCACACCCATGTTCACGAACAAGCGGAAAGTAACCTTCTTGGTCTTGATACCGGACAGCTCGGCGGCGTGGAGGTTTCCACCGATCGCGTACGTGTGGCGGCCGAAGATGCTGTTGTTCATGAGGGCCGAGTAAACAATCACCAAAGCGGCAAGAACGATCAGGACGATCGGTGTTCCGCGGTAGCTGGCCAGGAGGAAGGTGATGACCAGCATGAGTACGGCGATGAACCCGTTCTTGACGGCAAACCATGCCATTGGTTCGTTTTCCAGATTGAACTTGCGGCGGACGCGGCGTTCCTTGATGGCTTGGAACAGGATGGCCGCGGTGCCACCAACACCAAGAATGACGGTCAGCCATTCCAGGACAGAGTTGCCGCCGGAAATGTCCGGCAGGAAGCCGCCACCCAATGCGCGCAGCTCATTGGGGAACGGGGTGATCTGCTGGTTCTTGAGCGTGATGAGTGTCAGGCCGCGGAAGATCAGCATTCCTGCCAAGGTGACAATGAAGGCCGGGATACCCACATAGGCGATCCAGTAGCCCTGCCAGGCACCTACCAAGGCGCCAACCAACAGGCAGGCGGGAATGGCGACCCACCAGGCCCATCCCCAGTGCACGATCATGACACCGGCCACTGCGCCAATGAATCCGGCGATGGAACCGACTGAAAGGTCGATGTGGCCAGCGATGATGACCATCACCATGCCTATGGCCAGGATCAGGATGTAGCTGTTCTGGACCACTAGGTTGGTGACGTTCTGCGGCTCAAGCAGGATGCCGTCGGTCAGGATCTGGAAAAGGATGACGATCAGGATCAGGGCGACGAAGATGCCAACCTGGCGGAGGCGGCTTGTGAGGAAGCCAAGGGATTCTCGTAGGGCGGACATGTTGGTTATTCCTTCTCTTTGGTCATGAGGTGCATGAGCGTTTCCTGCGTGGCCTCGGCTATGGGGACTTCGCCGGTGATGTGGCCCGCGGACAGGGTGTAGATCCTGTCGCAAATGCCCAAAAGCTCCGGAAGCTCGGACGAAATGACAACCACGGCCTTCCCGGCCGCTGCGAGCTCGGCAATGATCGTGTAGATCTCGTACTTCGCACCGACGTCGATTCCGCGGGTGGGTTCGTCCAGGATCAGGACGTCCGGGTCCGAGAACATCCACTTGCTCAAGACGACTTTTTGCTGGTTTCCGCCGGAGAGCTTGCCTGTAATGGCGGCCACGGAGGGAGCCTTGATGTTCATGCTCTTCCGGTATTGGTTGGCCACCGTTGTTTCCTGGTTGCCGTCCACCCAGCCGCGCTTGGCGAGCTTGTTAAGGGCAGCCATGGAAATGTTCCGTTTGATGTCTTCGATGAGGTTGAGGCCGTAGTGCTTCCGGTCTTCGGTGGCGTACGCGATGCCGTGGCCGATGGCATCGGAGACTGTGGCCGTGTTGATTTCTTTGCCATACTTGTAGACCTTGCCGGAGACGGCCCGACCGTACGTCCGGCCGAACACGCTCATTGCCAGTTCAGTCCGGCCGGCGCCCATGAGCCCGGCCAAGCCAACAACCTCGCCCTTGCGCACATTGAGGTTTGCATCCTTCACCACCGTCCGGGAATGATCCTGGGGATGTTGGACGGTCCAGCCCTCGATGCGGAGGACTTCTTCGCCAATGTTCGGGGTCCGGTTCGGATACAGGCTTTCAAGATCGCGTCCCACCATGCCCCGGATGATGCGTTCCTGCGTTATCTGTCCCTCGTCGAGCCGCAGGGTCTCAATGGATTTACCATCGCGGATGATGGTCACGGCGTCAGCCACTTTGCGGATCTCGTTGAGCTTGTGGCTGATGATGATGCTGGTGACGCCTTGGCCTTTGAGATGGAGGATCAGGTCCAGCAGATGGTCGGAGTCTTCATCGTTCAGCGCAGCGGTTGGCTCGTCCAGGATCAGGAGCTTCACGTCCTTGGAGAGCGCCTTGGCGATCTCCACGAGTTGCTGTTTGCCTACGCTGATGTGCTGGATGGGGGTCACGGGGTTCTCACTCAGCCCTACGCGGGCCAGCAGTTTTGCGGCTTCAAGGTTGGTCTTCCGCCAGTCCACCCAGCCGTTGGTGGCCAACTCGTTGCCGAGATAGATGTTCTCCGCGATGGAGAGGTAGGGGCTCAGCGCAAGTTCCTGGTGGATGATTACGATGCCGCGCTTCTCGCTGTCCGTGATGCTGGAGAAGTCGCAGGGCTGGTTCTCGAAGAGGATGTCGCCGTCGAAGGTGTTGTGTGCGTAGACGCCGGATAACACCTTCATGAGGGTTGATTTGCCGGCTCCGTTCTCACCGCAGATCGCGTGGACTTCGCCCCGGTTGACATCGAGCGTAACGTCCTGGAGGGCCTTTACGCCGGGGAAGGTTTTGGTGATTCCGCGCATTTGCAGAATGGGTGCATTCATCGTCAATTCCCACTGACTGGTTGAATCGTTGCCGGGCGATGGTTCGGCCGGCTCTGGGGAGACTGCGGCCCCGCCGCTTTCAGGCGGAGCCGCAGCATGAGGGGCGCCCTTACTTGATGTCGGCTTCCTTGTAGTAGCCGGAGTCGATGAGTTCCTTCTGGAAGTTGTCCTTGGTGATGATGACCGACTTCAGGAGGAATGCCGGAACTACCTTGACCTTGTTGTTGTAGGTCTTGGTGTCGTTGGTTTCCGGCTCGGTGCCCTTGAGGACCGCGTCAACCATCTTCACGGCCTGCGCACCGAGCTGGCGGGTGTCCTTGAAGATCGTGGAGTATTGCTCGCCGGCGACGATGGACTTCACGGAACCCTTTTCCGCATCCTGGCCCGTAACGACGGGGAGGCTCCCCGTTGAGTAGCCACCGGTGCTGGTCAGTGCGGAGATGATGCCGATGGAAAGGCCGTCATAAGGAGACAGTACGCCGTTCAACTTGGTGCCCGAGCTGTAAGCCGAAGTGAGGATGTCTTCCATGCGCTTCTGGGCTACCGGCGCCTGCCAGCGCAGGATGGCCGCCTGCTCGAATTTCGTCTGGCCGCTCGGCACCTTCAGGGTGCCTGCATCCATGTACGGCTTGAGGGTGTCCATGGCGCCGGTCCAGAAGAAGTTGGCGTTGTTGTCGTCCGGGCTGCCCGCGAACAATTCAACATTGAACGGGCCCTTGCCCTCTACCTTTTTGCCGCTTGCGTCAACCAGGCCCAGGCCGGTCAGCAGCGAGGTCGCCTGCTGTACACCCACGGTGTAGTTGTCGAACGTGGTGTAGTAGTCCACATTGGGGGTGCCGTTGATGAGGCGGTCATAGGCGATGACCTTGACGTTCTGTTCCTTGGCCTTGGCCAGGACGTCGGTCAGGGTGGTTCCATCGATGGCGGCGATGATGAGGGCCTTGGCACCCTTGGTCAGCATGTTCTCGATCTGCGAGACCTGGGTGGGAATATCGTCGTTTGCGAACTGCAGGTCGGTCTTGTAGCCGAGATCCTTCAGCGACTTCTCCACGTTGGCCCCGTCAGCGATCCATCGCTCGGATGTCTGGGTGGGCATCGAGATGCCCACCAACGAATCGCTCGGCTTCGCAGCGCTGCTTGCATCGGCCGAGCCTCCACGGCTGCCGCAGCCCGTGGCACCCACGGTCAAGGTAAGGACAACCGCTACGGCGCCCAGGAGTTTCTTCAGTCTCACGTTGCTCTCCTTCCGCGGCAGCATCGCCGCGAACTCTGATGCAGGCCGGGCGCATCTGCGCGTCCGGTGGTTAACGCTTTTGCGGGACTGCGGGCTCTGGGGGCGCACAGTCCAAACGTCAGGTGGTGCGAATGCCATTGTGAACGCTCACAATACTTGCGTCAAGTGGTTGACACCGAAAATTGTTAGCGTTCACAATGGGTTCGGACCGCGATGTGGCGGAGATGAACTAAGGATGCTTAATGGGCGATATTTCTAACAGCTATGTGGTCGGCGTCGACTACGGCACCCTGTCTGGCCGTGCCGTCGTCGTTCGTGTCTCGGACGGCAAGGAACTCGGCAGCGGCGTATTCGAGTACCCCCACGCGGTGGTCTCGGACAGCCTTCCGGCCACGGGTCAACGGCTACCCGTGGACTGGGCCCTGCAGGTGCCCAACGACTACCGCGACGTCCTGCGCAACGCAGTACCGGCCGCCGTCGCCGATGCGGGCATCAACCCGGAGAACGTGGTGGGTATCGCGACTGACTTCACCGCTTGCACCATGGTTCCGACGACGGCGGATGGCACGCCGCTGAACGAACTGGAACGCTTCGCTGACCGCCCTCACGCCTACGTCAAGCTGTGGCGGCACCACGCTGCGCAGCCCCAGGCCGACCGCATCAACCAGCTCGCTGAAGAGCGGAATGAAGCGTGGCTCCCCCGGTATGGCGGCCTGATCTCTTCGGAGTGGGAGTTCGCCAAGGGGCTTCAGCTTCTGGAAGAAGACCCCGAAATCTACGCCGCCATGGACCACTGGGTGGAAGCAGCGGACTGGATTGTCTGGCAGCTGTGCGGAAAATACGTCCGCAATGCCTGCACCGCCGGTTACAAGGGGATCTACCAGGACGGGAAATACCCTTCCGAGGACTTCCTGGCAGCGCTCAATCCTGCATTCAAAGGCTTTGTCTCCGAGAAACTCCAGCACACCATCGGCCGTTTGGGCGATGCTGCCGGCTACCTCACCGAAGAAGCCGCCGCCTGGACCGGGCTGCCTGCCGGTATCGCGGTAGCCGTAGGCAACGTCGACGCCCATGTGAGCGCTCCGGCGGCAAACGCGGTGGAACCCGGGCAACTCGTGGCGATCATGGGAACCTCCACGTGCCACGTCATGAACGGCGACGTCCTGCGCGAAGTCCCCGGCATGTGCGGCGTGGTGGACGGCGGCATCGTGGACGGGCTGTGGGGCTACGAAGCCGGCCAGTCCGGTGTGGGCGACATCTTCGGGTGGTTCACCAAGAACGGTGTCCCGCCGGAATACCACCAGGCCGCATCCGACAAGGGCGTCAGCGTCCACGAGTACCTGACCGAACTCGCGGAAAAGCAAGCCATCGGTGAGCATGGCCTGATCGCCTTGGATTGGCATTCAGGCAACCGTTCCGTGCTGGTGGACCACGAGCTCTCCGGTGTCGTCCTGGGCCAGACGCTGGCTACGAAACCCGAAGACACTTACCGGGCCCTGTTGGAGGCCACAGCCTTCGGCACCCGGACCATCGTGGATGCGTTCAGGGATTCCGGTGTTCCGGTGAAGGAGTTCATCGTGGCCGGTGGGCTCCTGAAGAACAAGTTCCTCATGCAGGTCTACGCCGACATCACCGGCCTGAAACTCTCGACGATCGGCTCGGAGCAAGGCCCCGCCCTCGGCTCGGCGATCCATGCCGCCGTGGCCGCGGGGAAGTACAAGGACATCCGCGAAGCTGCCGCTTCCATGGCAGCAGCACCCGGCGCGGTCTACGCCCCTATCCCGGAAAACGTCGCCGCCTACGAGGTCCTGTTCCAGGAATACAAGACCCTCCACGACTACTTCGGTCGCGGAACCAACAGCGTCATGCACCGGCTCAAGGCCATCCAGCGGACGGCACGTGAAGGGACCAAACGCGAAACCACGACGGCGACTGCCGCAGCGCCGCTGACGGCAGCACCGCCGTCGGACATCACCGCAGGCAGCATGGAAGGAGCCACCGCATGAGCGCGCTTCTGGAAACCATCGCGCGGATCCGCAAGGAAGTCTGCGAACTGCATGCTGAACTGACCCGGTACGGGCTCGTTGTCTGGACCGCGGGCAACGTCTCAGGCCGAATTCCGGGACACGAGCTGATGGTCATCAAACCCTCCGGCGTCTCCTATGACGACTTAACTCCGGAGCTGATGGTGGTCACTGACCTGTACGGGACACCGGTGCGTGGCATGAACACGGGCAGCGCCGGGACGGTCGATTGGGGCAACCCGGATCTTTCGCCGTCTTCGGATACTGCGGCCCACGCGTACGTGTACCGGAACATGCCGGAAGTGGGCGGCGTGGTGCACACGCACTCCACCTACGCCACCGCGTGGGCGGCCCGGGGCGAGGAGATTCCGTGCGTGCTGACCATGATGGGTGACGAATTCGGCGGCCCCATCCCAGTGGGACCCTTCGCGCTGATCGGGGACGACTCGATCGGCCACGGGATCGTGGAGACCCTCAAGAACTCCAACTCCCCCGCCGTGCTCATGCAAAACCACGGACCGTTCACCATCGGCAAGGACGCCCGATCCGCAGTCAAAGCGGCAGTGATGTGCGAGGAAGTCGCCAAAACCGTCCACGTCTCACGGCAACTCGGCGAACCGCTGCCCATTGACGAGGCCAAGATCGCCTCCTTGTATGACCGCTACCAGAACGTCTACGGCCGCTGAACCGGCCCGCCCCCAGACCGCCGCAGCCCGGCCACCCAACTTTCAGGAGAACCCCATGCCCAACGCCACCTCTGCCAGCTCGACTTCCCTGGACCACTACGAGGTCTGGTTCCTCACCGGGAGCCAGCACCTCTACGGCGAGGACGTCCTGAAGCAGGTCGCAGCGCAGTCGCAGGAAATCGCCAACGCCCTCAACGCCAGCAGCGAAGTACCGGTCAAGCTTGTGTGGAAGCCCGTCCTGACCGATTCTGATGCCATTCGTCGCACGGCGTTGGAAGCGAACTCGGATGATTCCGTGATCGGCGTGACCGCGTGGATGCACACGTTCAGCCCGGCCAAGATGTGGATCCAGGGCCTCGACGCCCTCCGGAAGCCCTTGCTGCACCTGCACACCCAGGCCAACCGGGACCTTCCCTGGGCGGACATCGACTTCGACTTCATGAACCTCAACCAGGCAGCCCACGGTGACCGCGAATTCGGGTACATCCAGTCCCGTCTCGGGGTGCCGCGGAAGACCGTCGTCGGGCATGTCTCCAACCCCGGGGTCGCCCGCCAGGTGGGCGCGTGGCAGCGTGCCTCGGCGGGCTGGGCCGCTGTCCGGAACCTGAAGCTGACGCGTTTTGGGGACAACATGCGCAACGTCGCCGTCACCGAAGGCGACAAGACCGAAGCCGAGCTCCGCTTCGGCGTTTCGGTCAACACCTGGTCCGTCAACGAACTCGCCGACGCGGTCCACACCGCTGCAGAGTCCGACGTCGACGGGCTTGTCGCGGAGTACGAGCGGCTTTACGAGGTGGCTGAGGAGCTGAAAGCGGGCGGCGCCCGGCACGAGTCGCTGCGCTACAGCGCCCGGATCGAACTGGGCCTGCGCAGCTTCCTGGAGGCCAACGGATCCGCAGCCTTCACTACCTCTTTCGAGGACCTCGGCGAACTCCGGCAACTCCCGGGCATGGCCGTGCAGCGCCTCATGGCCGACGGCTACGGCTTCGGCGCCGAGGGCGACTGGAAGACCGCCATCCTGGTCCGCGCCGCGAAAGTCATGGGCGGCGGCCTGCCCGGCGGCGCCTCGCTCATGGAGGACTACACCTACCACCTGGAACCGGGCAGCGAGAAGATCCTGGGCGCGCACATGCTTGAAGTCTGCCCGTCCCTGACCGCGAAGAAGCCGCGCGTCGAGATCCACCCGCTCGGCATCGGCGGCAAGGAAGACCCCGTCCGAATGGTGTTCGACACCGACGCGGGCCCGGGAGTCGTCGTCGCTTTGTCCGACATGCGCGACCGGTTCCGCCTGGTCGCGAACGCCGTGGACGTCGTCGACCTTGACCAGCCTTTGCCCAACCTGCCGGTGGCCCGCGCACTCTGGGAACCCAAGCCCGACTTCGCCACCTCCGCCGCCGCGTGGCTCACCGCCGGCGCCGCACACCACACGGTATTGTCCACGCAGGTGGGCCTGGACGTGTTCGAGGACTTCGCCGAAATCGCCCGCACGGAACTGCTCACCATCGACGAAGGCACCACCATCAAAAACTTCAAGAAAGAACTCGCCTGGAACGCCGCCTACTACAAACTGGCAGGCGGCCTGTGAGCGCTGAATTCAGCCTGAAAGCGGGCGGCTACGAGGCGGTTGTCACGGAGCGTGCCGCTGCGCTTCGCGTGCTGCGCTGCGACGGCCGGGACCTGGTGGTTCCGTTCCCCGAAGGCGGCCCGATTCCGGACTACCGCGGCATCATCGCCGCGCCGTGGCCCAACCGGATCGCCGATGGCAGGTACACGTTCGACGGCATTACTCACCAGCTGCCCCTCAACGAGCCGGAGCGGGGCACGGCTTTGCACGGCCTCGCCTTCCCGCTTGACTGGAGCATGAAGGAGCACGACGCCGGTTCGGTCACCTTGACGTGCACGGTGGGGCCCACGGCGGGCTACCCGTTCGTGGTGGAGCTCGAGGCCCAATACGCGCTGGATAACTCCGGGCTCCACACGTCAGTTACCGCGGTGAACGCCGCCGACGTCGCCGCACCCTACGGTGTCTGTCCCCACCCATACCTGGTGGCTGGATCGTCGCCGTTGGATGAGTGGATTCTTGAAGCACCTGTCGGGGCCTTCCTGGAAGTCACGCCGGACCGGCTGCTGCCCGTTTCGCTTTCCTCCATGGACGGCCACGAGTTCGATTTCCGCTCCGCCCGGGCCATCGGCACCACGGAAATCGACCATGCGTTTACGGACGTAACGTTCGACGCCGGGCTGGCGCGGCTGTCGCTGCGGGACCCGGCGGGCACCGGCGTCGGAATGTCGTGGGACGAAAGCTGCCCCTGGCTGCAGGTCCATACGGCAGACAAGCCGGCACCCCTCCCCAACAGGCTGGGACTGGCCGTTGAACCGATGACCTGCCCGCCCGACGCGTTCAACAGCGGAACAGACCTCGTCCGCCTCGAACCCGGGGCAACCCATACGGCGTCCTGGAGCATCTACGCGCTCTAGTCAACCCAACTGGGTCGCAGCAGAGCGCGTTTTGAGGGTTCAAAACGCGCTCTGCTGCTACTTACTTGGGTGGGGTCAGCCGATCAGGCGGGCATCGCCGGTGTTGATTGCCGAGGCTGGGAAGCCGTTCTTCACCACGATCTTCTCCAACGTGCCATCCTTGCGAAGGCTATCAACGTATGAGTTCAACGCTGCAAGCAGCCCGGCATTGTCCTTGGTCACCGGGAAACACGTCTGCGGTGGTTCGAGCGAAGCCTTGATGGCGTTGTCCGGTTCGAGGACTTCGACCTTGAGGCCGTTGCTGTTGTTGTGCGCCTCGCCAAAGCCGTCAATTCCGACGTCGATGCGGCCGGACTTCAGGTCCTGGAAAAGGTCCACGGGAGCCTTGTAAAGCTGAAGCTCACCGCCGAGGTAGTTCTTGGCGTCGTCGACCCAGACGTTGCCGTTGACTGTGCCTACCTTCTTGCCTTTCAGATCCGTGACCTTGTTCAGCCCGTCCTTGGAGATCAGCACCATCTGGTCGGTGTAGATGGGATCGGTCAACGACAGGATTTCGGATCGGGCCTTGGACCTCCACCAACCGCCTGTGGCCACGTCTGCCCGCCCGCCTTGGACCGTGGGGATTACTGCGGCGGCCGCAGCGGAAACGGCGTTGATGGACAGGCACTGCTTCTGGGCAAAACCCATGAGGATGTCGCCGTCGACTCCCCCGAGTTCATTGCCCTTGAAGGTGACGTAGGGCGGTGCCTCATACACCGCCACCGTCAGCGCGCCCTTCTTCATGGTGCTGAATTCGGACGCAGGTTTGCAGTCGGCCGGGGTACTGGAGTCTGCGGCTTGTGTGCCACCGCCGCAGCCGCTGAGGGCCGAAGCGAGCGTCAAGGCAGCCACTGCCGACGCAATCATTCGTAGTTTCATGGTGGTTCCTTTGCCTGGATGGCGTATCAACGGTGACGCGCCAGTCGATGCTCGACGAAGTTGCTGAGGGAACTCGCGGGAATGGTAATCAGTGCGTACATCAGGCCCGCGAGGGTAAGGATGCTCAGGTAGCGGAAAGTGGTGGAGCCGATGGAGTATGCCTGGCTCATCAATTCCGGCATGGCAATGGTGTAGGCCAAGGAGGTCGCCTGGAACACCATGATCGCGAACCCCATGAGCGGCGGGATGGCGATTCTGATCCCCTGGGGAATCACAACAAAACGAAGGATGTCGCGGCGGGCCATTCCCAGGGCGTGTCCTGCTTCCACCTCTCCACCGGGCACTGCTTGCAGTCCGCCGCGGATTATTTCGCTCGTGTAGGCGGCGGTGGTGAAGGCAAGGGCGAGGGAGGCCGCCACGAACGCGGTCAACGTCATCCCGGCGGAGGGTAGTCCGAAGTAGAACAACTGCAGGACCACCAGGGCCGGGGTGCCGCGGCCGATCTCGATCACGCCAATGGAAACAACCCGGATGACGCGGTTCCGGGATCCTGCGCCCAAGGCCAGGACCAGCCCGGCAGGAAGGCCAAGGAGCAGGGTCACCAGGGTCAGCTGGAGGCTCACGCCCAGCCCACCCAACAGGTCCGGGAAGTAGTCCACCCAATCGTTGAAGAACATCATCGCGCAACCCTCTTTCGGAGCTTGGCATCCAGCAACCGCGTTGCCCAAGCACAGGGAATGGTCATGGCGACGTAGAGTCCGGCTGCCCAGAGGAAGGGCACAATGGCGTCGCCCGTGACGGTTGATTCGTGTCCGGCCCAGTAGATCGTGTCCTGCACGCCGATCACCGAGGCCACTGAGGAGTCCTTCAAGAGGCCGATCGCGAAGGTCGCAGCTGCCGGAATGGACACCCGGAGGACTTGCGGACCAATGATGGACGCCAGGGTGGAAATCCGCGACAGTCCCAGCGCATCGCTTGCCTCCCATTGGCCCTCATGGATTGCCGTCAAGCCACCCCGGTAGATCTCCGCCATATAGGCAGAGGATACGAGTCCAAAACCAATCACGGCCGCTGCGAAGGAACTCAGCTCAAGCACGCCGGTTCCGACGCCGAAGTAGATGATGAACAGCCACGCCAGCGGTGGAATGCCCCGGAGCACTTCAATGAACGAACGGGCCACAAACCGCACGGCCACCAAGCGGGAACGACGGGCCAGGGCCAACGGAATTCCGCCAACCGCGCCGAACAACAGGGAGGAGAGCGTCAGCAGCAGCGTCATGGAGACGCCTTGGGCCACAACACCAAGATGTTCCATGTCAGCGCTCCAATACAGCCCGCAGGAACTTCCGCGTGCGGTCCATGCTGGGAGAGGTGAAGACGTCGGCCGGGTCACCCTGTTCCAGGATGGCGCCCTCTGCCATCACCACCACGCGGTCCGAGACATCCCTGGCGAACTGCATCTCGTGGGTTACCACCACCATGGTCATGCCTTCGGTGGCGAGTTCACGCATGACGGCCAGCACTTCCAGCCCCACTTCGGGATCAAGGGCCGACGTTGGCTCGTCGAACAGCATCACCTGCGGATCGAGCGCCAACGCCCTGGCAATGGCGATGCGTTGCTGCTGGCCGCCGGAGCAGCGGCTGGGGTACTGCTGGGCCTTGTCCGCCAGGCCCACCCGTTCCAGCAGTTTCATGGAGCGGGCATCGGCTTCAGCCCTGGTCCTGCCCAGCACACGTTCCTGCGGCAAGGAAATGTTCCGCAGCACGGTCATGTGCGGGAAGAGGTTGAAGGACTGGAACACCATGCCCACGTTGCGGCGCAGTCGGACCAGGTCCTTGTGGCTGATCTCGGTGCCAGCATCCACCTGGTTGCCTTCCACCGTGATGCGACCGCTGTCCGGTACCTCCAGCAGGTTGATGCACCGGAGCAATGTGCTCTTGCCGGCGCCACTGGGACCGATGATGGCCACCACTTCGCCCTCCCGGACGGACAACGACACGTGGTCGATCACCGTGTGGTCCCCGAACCGCTTAACTACTGATTCCAGCGATATGGCAGTCCGGTGCCCTTCAGTGGCTTCTTGCATGGCTGATTCGTTCCTGACTTGGGTCATGGCTCTGGCGCGAACTGTGAGGAGGAGGGTGGCAGGGTGCCGGCGGCAGCACCGGCGTCGAACCCTTTGCCCAGCGCGTTGAGCGCAAAGGAGGCGACATCGAGAATCGGGACGCTCGTGTACTTTTGGATCTCCTGGCGGAATTCGGGCAGGAGCGTGCATTCCAGGACCAAGACGCCAACGTTTTCGAATCGCCCGCCCGGGCCGAACTCCCGCTTGGCCACGGCCGCCACGCCTTCCTTCAGCAACGCCTGGTCCCAGCCGTTGCCGAGCGCGTGGTCGTTGGTGAGCATGGTGGCCCAACCGGCCTCGCTTTCCATTCCGGCGATGACAATGCGGGAGGAAAGCACGTGATCGCCGAGGAGTCTGGTGGCGAGGGGTTCCGACACAGTGAGGATTCCGATGTCCTTGCTGATAAGCACGGAGGCAATCGGCAGCAGGTCAAGGCCGCTGGTGATGACGTTGGCCGTTTGGCGCATGTCCTTGCGGGCGTAGAAGAAGAATCCGCAGTCTGTGATGACCAAAGGACAGTGGGCAAGCTTTTCACTGGCTGCCCAGAACGCCTCGATGGCTTCGGGGTCGCCGTTGACCAGTGGCTCAACGCGGGCGCCGCGGGCCACGGCATAGGCAACGGGAAGGCCCTGCCAACTGGCCGGATTTTCGAAGAAACCTACCGGGTTGTTACTGATGCCGGGCGCATCCGGGGTGGGGCATTCGACGTAATCCACTGGATACGAGTCAAGGTCACAGAGGATGACGCCAAGCTGGGGCTTGATGCTAGTCATTGCGTTCGCCCGGAAGATCGAGCATGGCCGGGGTGCCGCCGTCGAACGCTTCAACGCGGGTGGCCGCGCTCCCAACGATTGCGACGGCGTTGACCTCAACGCGGATGCCCGGCAGGTTGAGTTCCTCGCCAATCAGGATGCCGGTGGCAGTCGGGCCCGGCGCGGGGAAATAGCCAAACCGGATGTCGTACGTCCGCTGCCATTCCTCGTAGCTGAGTTCGCCGGCGTAGAAAGTGTTGAACTGGACAACATCGCCCATGGTTCCGCCGAGTTCTTCGATGACCCGCTTGAGCGATTCCATGACGGACTTGCACTGGGCCACGATGTCGCCGGGGTTGCGGACGTTGCCTTGCTCGTCCAGGTCCTCCTGGCCACCGACGTAGATCATGTCCCCCACGCGGATGCCATGGCTGTGGTTGATCTTGAAGTGGCCAGGCACCTGCCAGTGGCCGGGAAGCTCTGCGAAACGGCGTTCGAGGGTGGTCATTTTTTCGTTCTCCTTTGTGCTGATCGTCACTGATCACTTCAAGCATGGAACGAAAAACAGGGGTTTGATCCGGCTACAGAACGAGGTTTGCTGGCGCTTCCGAAAGACTTTCTTGCGCTGACGATTTGCGTACGACGGCGGGGCGCGGCTCAGGCGGCAGCGGCGCCCAAAAGACCGTGGACTTCGTCGAGAACAGCCTTCACGATGGGCCGCCGGGCATCGCTGCTGCGCGTCACCGTCAGCACCCGGCGCTGGATCCTGGGCTTGTCGAATGCATGGATGCCCACGGGCGCCACCGTGCTGTCCACGGAAAGCGGCGGCAGCAAGGAGATGCCGCGGCCCCGGGAGATGGCCTCCACCAACAGCAACAGATCGTCAACCACCCACCGGCTGTTGGGTTCGAATCCCTCCGTCCGGCACGCATAGCGGACGGCTTGGCCACAAGCGCCGGCTTCGGGGGTAAGCACCCAGTCGGCGTTCTTCAGGTCTGTCAGCTTGAGCCGCGGCGGCACCACGTAGCCAGGCGGCGTCACCAGGACCAGGGGTTCGTTCATGACTTCTTTTGTGACGAGGTAGTCGGGGAAGGCCACGGGCACGTTGTCGTAAAGATCCACGATCGCTATGTCGAGGGCACCATTCAGCAACTGCTCGATGCTGTCCACGGGTTCAACCACGTTGACGGTGAGTTCGACGTCGGGAGCGGTCACCTCCAACTTGTCGGCGACAGGCAACAGCACATTCCGGGCGAGGGACGGAATGGAGCCAATGCGCACACGTCCAGCCAATTCCCCGCTGAGTTGGTCCATCTCCGCCCGGGTTGCTTCCAACAGCCGGACCACGGCGCGGGCATGTTCCACCAAGATCTCGCCCGCGCCCGTCAATCCCACCCCGCGCGATGACCGGTCCAGGAGCTGCACACCGGTTTCCCGCTCGAGGATGCTGATCTGCTGCGAGACGGCCGAGGATGTGATGCCCAGGACCCGCGCAGCCCCGGCAAGCGATCCCTGCCGCGCAACCTCGTTGAGCAGGCGCAGCCGGGGGACGTCCGGCAATGGCTTTTCGGTCATGCAACAATCTTGCATGATTAGCTGTTCTTAAGACAGATGCAGATGTATCTTAAGTTAAACAACGAGCCAGCCAGTGGACGACGAAGTCCATCCGGCAGGCCAAACACCCCCTCCCCGAAAGGACGCCACGTGGACACCGTGGAAATGAACCCGTCCAAACTGACCCTTACCGGCATCATCGGAGCCCCTGAATCCGTGGCCCGCAACATCACCAACAGCATCGAGGAACTCACCACCGACCTCCTCGAACTCAGCCACGGCATCCATGGCATCGCCGAGGTTGGCTTCGAAGAACGACTGTCCGTAGCTTTTGCCGCCGAGTTCCTCAGATACCGTGGCTTCCGGGTGCAAGTAGGCCGCTATGGCCTCCGCACCTCCCTGCGCGCCGAGGCAGGTTCCGGGTCCCCCAAAGTCGCCGTCCTGGCCGAATACGATGCCCTTCCCGGGGTAGGACACGGATGCGGACACAACGTGATTTGCGCGGCCGCCCTGGGAGCTTTCCTCGGAGTTGCCTCGCAGATCGAACAACTCGGCGGATCGGTGGTCCTGCTCGGGACCCCTGCCGAAGAAAACGGCAACGGCAAGGAACTCCTGGCCCGGGCCGGGGCCTTTGACGACATCGACGCCGTGGTCATGCTGCATCCGTTCACGGGCGAATACGAAGTGGCTTCCTTCGCATCCTTGGCCGTCCGGGACGTTGAAGTCACGTTCCACGGCGTTGCGGCGCATGCGTCCTCCGCGCCGCAAATGGGCAGGAACGCCCTCGACGCCGTGGTTGCCGCTTATCAAGGAATTGCCGCACTCCGTCAACACATTCCCGCCACGGACCGCTTGCACTGCCTGATCACGGAAGGCGGATCTGCGGTGAACGTCGTCCCCCACTTGGCGAGCGCCGTCGTCGAAATCCGTTCACTGGACCCGGACGGGCTGGTGGAGCTGTCCGCGAGGGTCCAGGACGTCCTGGAAGGAGCGGCGCTCATGACCGGCACCCGACTGGAGACCGCGTGGGACCCGTTTCCCGCATATCTTCCTGTCCGGAGCAACCATGCGTTGGCGGCGCGGTATCACGGGCACATGTCCGCGCGGGGCAGGGCCATCACCCTGGAAACGGAGCTTGTGGGTGGCGGCTGGTCAACGGACCTGGGGAACCTGAGCCTGCGCATCCCGTCCATCCACCCGACCATCAGCATTTCCCACGAAACAACACCCATGCACACGGTCGAATTTGGCCAACACGCCGTCAGCCCGGCCGGTGATCGGGCGGTGGTGGATGGTGCAGTCGGCCTCGCCCTGACCGTTGCCGACTACTTGGCGGATGACCAGCTCCGCGAGCAAGCGCAGCTGGATTTCGAAACCGCAGGCGGGGTTGTGGATGTGGAACGCCTGCTCACTCCACCTGCGGAGAAGTAGCAGAGCCATGCTAAATCCAGTCCATTTGCGCACCCTGTCAGTCGTCCTCCGGACGGGCTCCTTCGCGGATGCGGCGCGGGAAATCGGCTACACCGGATCTGCCGTTTCCCAGCAAGTGGCGGCGTTGGAGCGCGCCGTGCAGGCATCCCTCGTGGAACGCGACGCGCAGAGCATACGCCCCACCGAAGCCGCTAAGTTCCTGGCCTCGCGGGCACACGACATCATCAATGCCTTGAGCGTGCTCGAGGACGAGATGAAGGGCTTCAGCAAGGGTGACTACGGCCTGATGCGGTTGGGCAGCTTCAGCACTGCAAGCCAGCGACTCCTTCCCGGCGGCCTCGCGTCCTACCTGCGCAGGCATCCCGGCTCGACGGTGGAACTCGAAGAAGGCTGTCCTTCAGAACTGGCCGGCCTGGTCCGGGACGCAGCGCTGGATGTCGCCGTGGTCTTCCATTACGACCTTGTGCCCCAGCAATGGCCATCCAACGTAGTGGCCGTTCCGCTTCTGGCCGAGGAACTCCTGCTCCTGCTTCCGGACAACCATCGGCTGGCCGATGCAGAGGCCATTAGGCTCCACGACCTGGTGGAGGAAAAATGGGTTTCCGCCAAGGAAGGCTCATCCGGTGATGCCTGCCTCCGGCATTTGTGCGCCAGCGGGGGCTTCACTCCGCGCATCAGCGTGCGCAGCAACAACTACGACGCCATCCGCGGCCTGGTCCGGTCCGGCGTCGGTATAGCGCTGGTACCAGCCCTCGACCACGTACCGACGGACAAGATCGCCGCCAGGAGCATCAACGGCTGCACGGCCCGGCGCCATGTTTCGGCGCTGCGCCAGAGGTCGGAAGCCGGCGTTTCCGTCTCCAGCCTCCTGCAATGCCTGGGCCGCTCGGCAGACAAGGTAGCCGCGTCAACTCCCGGCATCACCCGTCAGACGAAGCAGCCCGACGCATTGGCGCCGGTCGAATACCTGGCCAGCCTCCGCGCGTCGTAATTCCGCCCAACTGGGTCGCATTTGTGCGCGTTCTGAGCGTTCAAAACGCGCACAAATGCGACCTAGTTGGGGGCGCCGGCGGTGCTTTGGCGGACCACCAACTCGGGGGTGAACACGACGGCGCGGTGCTTGGTTCCGCCGCTGTCCTGCTCCTCGGCAAGGAGCTCAATCGCCGTCCGGCCCAGCGCCTCTGTGGGCTGGCGGATGGAACTCAGGGGCACGACGGCGGAAATCGCAAAGTCGATGTCGTCGTAGCCGATCAGGGCTACGTCCTCCGGGATCCGGACCGTCCGCAACATGGTGAGGGACTGCATGACGCCGAGCGCGAGGAGATCGTTGGAGCAGAAGACGGCTTCCGGGCGTTCAGCAGGATCGCGTTCCACCAGCTTGTTGCCTACTTGCCGTCCCGCAAGGACCGTCTGGCCTGCCGAGTCGAGGACCTCAATGGTGGCGCCTTCAACCTCGGAAACGGCGCGCTGCGCACCGTTAAGGCGATGTGCCACCTGCCGGATGGCCGGGCTTCCCACAAAAGCCAAACGACGGCGGCCGATGTCCAGCAGGTGCCGGGCGGCAAGATAGCCCCCTTCTTCGTCATCCACAGAGACGGAGCTGCAGCGGTCAGTGTCGGCGAGCTGGTCCACGAGCACCGTGGGAACGCCGCGTTCGCGGAGGGTGTCGATACGTTCTGCAACGTCGCCCACGGGTGAGATCAGCAGGCCTTGGACACGCTGCTCCTGGAACAGGTCCATGTAGTGGACTTCGCGGGAGGCGTCCTGGCCACTGTCACCCACCAGCACCACGCTGCCCAGCGCGGTGGCAGCGTCCTCGGCCGCACGGGCAACGGAGGAGAAGAAGGGGTTGCCGACGTCCAGCACGATCAGGCCAATGGTGCGGCTCTGGCCGGCGCGCAGCTGGCGGGCAGCGTCATTGCGGACAAAGCCGAGCTCGGCGATCGATTTCAGCACGCGTTCCTTGGTCCTTTGTGATACCCGGTCCGGGTAGTTCAGGACGTTGGAGACGGTACCCACGGCAACCTTGGCATGGGTGGCGACGTCTTTGATGCTCGCTGTTTGGGACATGCTTTCCGATCTCCGCTGTCTTCTTGTTTTGCCTGGAGGAAACGCCTTGACACCCTCCTTCATCCGAGGGTAGTTTGAATCGTAACAAATGAAACGATTCAAAGACGAGTAACCCCGGAGAACCGCAGATGAGGGTATGTTTCCGCTCCTCAGTCCAGCCAGAGTTGATGGACGAGTACAAGCGCCGCCACGCCGCCGTATGGCCCGAGATGCTCCGGGCACTCAAGGATGCGGGCTGGAACAACTATTCGCTCTTTCTCGCGTCAGACGGGCAGCTCATCGGCTACTTGGAATGTGAGGACTACCAGGCCGCCCAAGCCCGGATGGCCCTCACTGACGTTAACGCTCGATGGCAGGCCGAAATGGCCACCCTTTTTGCCAACAGCGATGTCCCTCCGGACGAGGGATTCGAGATCGTCGAAGAAGTTTTCAACCTTGAAGACCAACTGGCGTCGGCTTCCGGCAACGCCCCTACCCACCAGAAAGAAGAAGCATGAACACCACAGAATCGGCCCTGGGCCGCTTGGGAGAATTGGCCATTGAAGTGCCGTCCTGGGCCTATGGGAATTCGGGGACCCGGTTCAAGGTCTTCGGCACTCCGGGTACGCCGCGCACAGTGCAGGAAAAGATCGCCGACGCCGCGAAGGTTCACGAGCTCACGGGGCTGGCCCCCACGGTTGCCTTGCATATCCCGTGGGACAAGGTGGATGACTACTCAGCCCTCCGGGAGTACGCGGAGGGGCTCGGCGTTGGTTTGGGCACCATCAACTCCAATACTTTCCAGGATGATGAGTACAAGTTCGGCTCCTTGACCTCGTCCAACGAGTCTGTCCGCCGCCGCGCCATCGATCACCACCTGGAGTGCATCGACATCATGCACGCCACAGGCTCCCGGGATCTGAAGATCTGGCTGGCCGACGGCACCAACTACCCGGGCCAGGACGACATGCGCGGCCGCCAGGACCGACTCGCGGAGTCCCTGCAGGAGATCTACGCCGCCTTGGGTGACGAGCAGCGGCTGGTTCTGGAGTACAAGTTCTTCGAACCGGCGTTCTACCACACCGATGTTCCGGACTGGGGTACCTCCTACGCGCAGACCCTGGCCTTGGGCGAGAAGGCCTTCGTGTGCCTGGACACCGGCCACCACGCCCCGGGCACGAACATCGAGTTCATCGTGATGCAGCTCCTGCGGCTGGGCAAGCTGGGTTCGTTCGACTTCAATTCCCGCTTCTACGCGGACGATGACCTGATTGTTGGTGCGGCTGATCCGTTCCAGTTGTTCCGCATCATGCACGAGGTCATCCGCGGCGGCGGCTTCGGTGCAGAATCGGGAGTTGCGCTCATGTTGGACCAGTGCCACAACCTGGAAGAGAAGATCCCGGGCCAGATCCGCTCGGTCCTCAACGTCCAGGAAATGACCGCGCGTGCCCTGCTGGTGGACACCGCCGCGTTGAACGAAGCGCAGCGTGCCGGGGATGTCCTGGCCGCGAACGGCATTTTCAACGATGCCTTCTACACCGACGTCCGCCCGGTACTGGCCCAATGGCGCGAATCCCGCGGCCTGCCCGCCGACCCGATCGCTGCCTACAAGGCCAGCGGCTACCAGAAGAAGATCAACGAGGACCGCGCAGGCGGCCAGCAAGCCGGATGGGGCGCCTGATTCCTATGAGCAATAAGACTGTTGAAGAGCTGATTTCCCGTTCCAACCGCCTGGGCGCGGACAAGCGGAACACCAACTTCGCCGGTGGCAACACCTCCGCGAAGGGCACCGAGAAGGACCCGGTCACCGGCCAGGACGTCGAACTGCTCTGGGTCAAGGGCTCCGGCGGCGACCTGGGCACCCTGAAGGCCGAGAACCTTGCCGTGCTCCGGCTGGACCGTCTCCAGGCGCTGAAGTCCGTTTACCCCGGCGTCGAGCGTGAAGACGAAATGGTGGCCGCGTTCGATTACTGCCTGCACGGCAAGGGCGGCGCGGCCCCCTCGATCGATACCGCCATGCACGGCCTGGTGGACGCTGCCCACGTTGACCACCTGCACCCGGACTCGGGCATCGCGATCGCGACGGCGGTGGACGGCGAAGCGCTGACGTCCAAGATCTTCGGCGACAAGGTGGTGTGGGTTCCGTGGCGTCGTCCCGGGTTCCAGTTGGGTCTGGACATCGCAGCGATCAAGGACGCCAACCCACAAGCGATCGGCACCATCCTTGGCGGGCACGGCATCACGGCCTGGGGCGCCACGTCCGAGGAAGCCGAGGCCAACTCCCTGTGGATCATCGACACCGCCGAGAGCTACATCGCCGACAACGGCAAGGCTGAGCCCTTCGGGCCGGCTTTGCCGGGCTACGCCGCCCTCCCCGAGGCCGAGCGCCGTGCCAAAGCGGCAGCGTTGGCACCGGTGATCCGCGGCCTGGCCTCCACGGACAAACCGCAGCTGGGGCACTTCAGCGATGACGCCGTCGTGCTTGACTTCCTCGCCGCGACCGAGCACCCGCGCCTGGGTGCGCTTGGCACCTCCTGCCCGGACCACTTCCTCCGCACTAAGGTCAAGCCGCTCATCCTCGACCTGCCCGCGGACGCCTCCATCGAAGACTCCGTGACCCGGCTCAAGGAACTGCACGCCGCCTACCGGCAGGACTACCAGGCCTACTACGACCGCCACGCCGACGCTGATTCACCCGCGCTGCGCGGCGCCGACCCCGCGATCGTGCTGGTCCCTGGTGTGGGCATGTTCTCCTTCGGCAAGGACAAGCAGACCGCCCGCGTGGCCGGCGAGTTCTACCTCAACGCGATCAACGTGATGCGCGGCGCCGAGGCAATCTCCACCTACGCCCCGATCGAGGAATCCGAGAAGTTCCGCATCGAGTACTGGGCGCTGGAGGAAGCCAAGCTCGCCCGGATGCCCAAGCCCAAATCCCACGCCACCCGCATCGCGCTGGTGACCGGCGCGGCGTCGGGCATCGGCAAGGCGATCGCCACCCGTCTGGCGTCCGACGGCGCGTGCGTGGTCATTGCCGACCTGAACCTTGAGAACGCACAGAAGGTGGCTGAGGAACTGGGCGGTGCCGACGTCGCCATCGGCGTCCAGGCCGACGTGACCGACGAAGCCCAGATCGCGGCCGCGATCGCCGAGGCCGTGCTCGCGTTCGGTGGCCTGGACCTGGTGGTCAACAACGCCGGCCTGTCCATCTCCAAGCCGCTGCTGGAAACCACTGAGAAGGACTGGGACCTCCAGCACAACGTCATGGCCAAGGGCTCGTTCCTGGTCTCCAAAGCCGCGGCGAAGGTCATGATCGACCAGGGCCTGGGCGGAGACATCATCTACATCTCTTCCAAGAACTCCGTGTTCGCCGGCCCGAACAACATCGCCTACTCCGCCACCAAAGCCGACCAAGCCCACCAGGTCCGGCTGCTCGCCGCGGAACTGGGCGATCACGGCATCCGCGTCAACGGCATCAACCCCGACGGCGTGGTCCGCGGCTCCGGCATCTTCGCCGGCGGCTGGGGCGCCAAACGCGCAGCCGTGTACGGGGTGGACGAGCAGGAACTGGGCAAGTACTACGCCCAACGCACCCTCCTCAAACGCGAAGTCCTCCCCGAACACGTAGCCAACGCCGCAGCCGTGCTCACCAGCAACGAACTCTCCCACACCACCGGCCTCCACATCCCCGTAGACGCCGGAGTCGCGGCAGCGTTCCTCCGATAGGTCACATCGTGAACAACGCAGCAACGACAAGCACCGCCCCGGCCAACGCCGGGGCGGTGCCATCGCCCCAGGCCAACCAGGTCTTCGCCGCCATCGACATTGGCGCCTCCTCAGGCCGCGTCATGCTCGGCCACGTCTCTCCCTCCACAGGCGTTTCCCTCGAGACGATCCACCGCTTTCCCAACGGGGTCATAGAGCTCGACGGCGGCCTCCATTGGGACTTCGGCGCCCTCTTCGCCGAGGTACTCAAAGGGCTGGAGGCTGCCGCTTCCGTTGCCGCTGCCCGAGGGGAACGGATCGCCAGCATCGGCATCGACACCTGGGCCGTGGACTACGGACTGGTGAACGACGCCGGCAAGCTCGTCTCAGTGCCGTTCAGCTACCGCGACGAACGCAGCCGTTCCACCGTTTCACGCGTCCACGCAGTCGTCCCCCCGGAGAAGCTCTACGCCACCACGGGACTTCAGTTCCTGCAGTTCAACACCCTTTACCAGCTGGCGGCCGAACCTTCCCTCGACGGATTGCAGGCACTCCTCGTCCCGGACCTGATCGCCTTCCTCCTCACCGGAGTTCGCCGCACCGAAGCCACGAACGCTTCCACCACCGGGCTGTTTGACGCTGTTGCCGGCGAGTGGGCCACCGAGATCCTCGACGCCTTGGGACTGCCGAGGGACATCTTCCCGCCCCTGATCCAGCCCGGGGAAACAGTAGGTGCCCTCCTGCCGGCCATCGCGGACCGTACAAGTCTCTCCGCGGACACCGTAGTGGTTGCCGTGGGCTCACACGACACCGCCTCGGCCGTCGCAGCCGTCCCCGCGCTGGACCAGGATTTCGCCTACATCTCTTCCGGCACGTGGTCCCTGGTGGGAGTGGAACTGAGCCACCCGGTACTGTCCGAAGCCAGCCGGACCGCGAACTTCACCAACGAGCGTGGCGTCGACAGAACCATCCGCTACCTCCGCAACGTCGGCGGGCTGTGGCTGCTCAGCGAATGCCAACGCACCTGGGCAGCCCAGGGCTTCAGCCAATCACTGCCTGCCCTGCTCAACGCCGCTGCCGTGTTGCCGCCGGGTGGGCCGCAGATCAACGCGGACGACCCCGCGTTCACGGCGCCGGACAACATGCCCGAACGCATCCGCGCAGCCGTGCGGCACAACGGCGACGTGCTCGCGGACCGGCCTGCCGCCGTCGTGCGTTGCATCATGGACAGCCTCGCGGCAGGTTACGCGCGGACCCTGGCCGACGCCGAACGGCTCACCGGCCGCAGCACCAGCGTGGTGCACATAGTGGGCGGTGGATCCCAGAACCGGCTCCTCTGCCAACTGACCGCGGACGCGACGGGCAAGCCCGTGATCGCGGGGCCGGTGGAAGGGACTGCCTTGGGAAACATCCTGGTCCAGGCCCGGGCCGCGGGCGTATTGAGCGGTGGGCTGGCGGAGCTGCGTGCGCTTGTTGCCTCAGGTACGGAACTGGTGCGCTACGAGCTTGGTCGTCAGAGTCCCGTCACCGTGTAGCGGCGCTCAATTCCGGCGGTGGCCCGACCCCAGTCGCTGGCGGCCACGCGGGCTTGATGTGCCCTGAATGATGCGGCGTCATGGAACACTTCGTCGACCTGCCACACCAAGGGATCTGCGGTTGCGTTCACCTGGAAGGAGACGCAGCCGGTTTCAGCGAGCGTCAACTCGATGTGGGGGGCAAGGTGCTCGACAACAACGGCCACTTCATCACGGTCGCGGCACACGAGTTGCCCAGTGAGCTTTACTTCATTCATGGTTCTTCCTTAGCCGTCCCGCCCTACATTTAGTGGATAATGTAACCGCATGGTGTCATAATTGAGCCATGGAAATGAATGCCGAGGCGATTGGCATCGCCATACGCGAGCGACGGAAGGCCCAAGGCTACACTCAGCAAGCTTTGGCCGACTCTATCGGAACCTCCCGGAAGTTCATTGTGGAGCTGGAATCGGGTAAGGAGGGGGCATCTTTTGGTCTGGCTCTAAAGGCGATGCGGACCCTCGGCTTCGAAATAAATTCCAACAACACTGCCTCCCGTGAATTCGCTGGGGACTTTGCACGCACTCTCCGCGAGGGTGATTACCACTACGCCATTCGACTGCTGGGGGAATACACGAGCTCCTCGCTCGCAGCGGGCCGGGCCCTCATGCCTACAGGCCCCTCCGTCAATGATGATGCCTACCGAGCAGCTCTTGGCGCAGTCACCCTGTGGGTGTCAGCCAAAACCGGCACTCCCGCACCCAAGTGGGCGAAAAACACCAAGGCTTCGTCACAGCCGGTTTTCCTGGCCGAGAAACTGCACCCTGTCAGCGAACGAATGAAAGACCTCATCCGCCGAGAGACTCCCACCGAGATCGCGGCCATGAACGTTTGGATCCGGGAAAGAGATTTGGCGACGGTTTGAACAGCATGCACGAATTCCGACGCGATGACGTGGTTGAGCTGCTCCGGGAAGTGGAATCCCGGCTTGCATCCCGTGGCGTCACCTTGGACATCCAGATCGTAGGCGGCGCCGCGCTTTTACTGCACGGCCTCCTGGACCGCGCGACCACAGATATAGATGCTCGATACGCTCCTGGTGAGATCGTGGATGAAGTCGCTGCCGACATGGCCCAGCGGTACGACTTGCCCTCGAAGTGGCTGAATAGCAGCGCGGCGGCATTTCTCCCCGATGAAGCCAGATGGATTGCCGGTCCCGATGGGACCTCATCAGCCGTCAAACTTGCCGATCTGCCCACTTTGGCTGCGATGAAGATGGCAGCGGAGCGAGCGAAAGACATTGAGGACCTTGGCCACATCGTGCTCGCACTAGGCATTGAAGACGCCGACGAACTCGTCCAACTCGCTTTTCGAAAATACGGAGAGCATTCTGTGGCGCTGAGCGCCCCCGCCGACAATTACGAGATTGTGGCAGAGGAAGCCCTGGCCGCCGCCCGAGCACTGCGGACGCTACCCCATCACCCACGCCGCCCCCAGCAGCAACGGCACGGCGAGGATTGACGTGGTCACGGCCGTGGACTGGGCGATCTTCTGGCCCACCCCATACCTGAGGGCGTAAAGCACCACGTTCTGGCCCGTGGGCAGGATGGCGCAGGCCGTGACCACGAACGTGCTGAAGGAATCCAAGCGGAAGACGAACACCGCCAGCACCCACGCCAACGCCGGCTGGACCGCTGACTTGAGGATCACGGCGAGCGTGGTGGGAGCCCTATCCCCGATCCCCTGCCCGGCGGAGAGGCCATGCAGCGACATACCAAAGATGATCAGCATGAGCGGCACCGCGAGCTGGGCCACGAGCTTCAGGGGATCGAGCGTCCACGACGGCAGCTCGATGCCCAAAGCGCTCACAATGACGCCGAGGATGGCAGCCACCGTCACCGGATTCCTGAAGGGCGTGGCCAGTATCCGCCACACGGAGACCTTGGTGGCGGTAGGGTTCGTGAGGTCCAGGATGGTCAGGGCAATGGGCGTCACCAAAGCCAGCTGGAACAACATGATGGGCACCACGTAGGTGGTGCTCCCCAGGATGTATTGGGACAGCGGGACGCCGAGGTTGGTGGAGTTCACGATTCCCGTAGCCAGGGCACCGATCGTAGTCCGGCGGACACCCCAGCGGAAAATCGTTCCGGCGAGGGCGAACAGCAGCATCACCGCCGAGGCCGTGACCACCGAGATCAAGCCGGTGGGACTCAGGACGTCGCTGATGTGCCTGGACGCAATAGTGGAGAACATGAGGCTGGGCAGGCCCACCATGAACGTGAGTGCAGAGAGCACTTTGCTGCCATGTGGGCCCAAGGCGTTGGTCTTGCCCAGGACGTAGCCGACCAGCAGGACCACGCCCACCACGAAGAAGCCCTTCAGTACTCCGTCCAAGCTTCTTGTCCTTCGATTCGGCAGATGATGGCCCTCAGCGATGGTAACCGTTTTCACGCAGCCCATGGCCCGAACGTCTGCTACGTCACAGCGCCCGCGAGGGGTCCCGCGCTAAACTGATCGCATTATGATCCGCACAATGTTCAAGTCCAAGATTCACCGCGCCACGGTGACTCACGCCGACCTCCACTACGTCGGTTCGGTCACTGTTGACCTGGACCTTCTGGACGCTGCCGACATTCTGCCGGGCGAACTCGTCTCCATCGTGGACATTACCAACGGGGCCCGCCTGGAGACCTACACCATCGCCGGCGAGCGCGGTTCGGGCGTCATCGGCATCAACGGTGCAGCGGCCCACCAGGTCCATGTGGGCGACCTCGTCATCCTGATTACCTACGCCCAGATGACCACCGAAGAGGCCAAGTCCTACCAGCCCAAGGTGGTTCATGTCGGCCAGGACAACCAGATCCTGCAGCTCGGCAACGATCCCGCCGAGGCACACACCCCGGGGCTGCTGCGCCCACCGCACGCCTTGAGCAACGCAGCGCACCTCAGCTGACGCAACCACACGCCAAACTACGACGGCGGCACTCGCGCGAGTGCCGCCGTCGTGGTTTTTCACAGCTGTCCGGATGACGGACCTTGGGCCCGTAAACGCTTACCGGTCCAATAAATCTGATTAGGCTGGAGGCGTGACCCAACTCTTTCCCGCCAGTGCGCCATCATGATCGGCGTACTGTCCGGGTTCTTCGTGGTGTGGGCCATCATCCTGGTGGGCATGTTCGTTGGCCGTCGCAACATCCTCGGTGAGAACGCGCGGTCGGTCCTCAGTTCATTGACCTTCTTCGTCGCCAGCCCCGCCCTGCTGTTCGAGACGCTGAGCAAGGCCAGGCTGCACGATGTGTTCGCTGCACCCCTGCTGGTCACGGCGGTCGGTGCGATCATCACCGGGCTTTTGTTCTTCCTCATAGCCAAGTTCTGGCTGAAGCGCAGTCTGCCTGAGTCGCTCATGTCCTCCATGAGCTCCTCGTTGGCCAACTCAGCGAACCTCGGTATTCCCATCGCGGTGTTTGTCCTGGGTGATGCGAGCTATGTGGCTCCGCTGCTCATTTTCCAGCTGGCGTTCTTCACGCCGGTGTATCTTATGGCCCTCGATGCCAGCACCAGCACGCACCGAACCACTCCCCTGCGCTTCCTGCTGATGATCTTGAAGAACCCGATGATCGTGGGCTCAGCGCTGGGTTTGATCGTGGCGGGCACAGGGTTCCAGGTGCCGACGCTGATTTTGGAGCCGATCCATCTCATTGGCGGGGCGGCGATTCCGGCCATGCTGATGGCGTTCGGCATGAGCCTTAACGGTTCCAGGCCGTTGCAGAAGTCCACCGGCCGCAGGCTGGACACGCTCCTGGCCAGTGGCTTCAAGCTGGTTGTGCACCCCCTGGTCGCCTACCTGTTCGCGCGCTTCGCGTTGAACATGGACGGCCATGCACTCTTCGCGGTGGTGGTGACGTCTGCGCTTCCCACCGCCCAGAACGTGTTTGTCGCCGCGAACCGCTACCAGGCAGGCATCACCGTTGCCAAGGACACGGTGCTGATCACCACGATCGTCGCCGTTCCCGCGATGATTGCCGTAGCGCTGCTGCTCACCTAAGCGCCCCAACTGGGTCGCATTTGTGCGCGTTATGAGCGCTCAAAACGCGCACAGCTGCGACCCAGTTGGGCGGCTACTCGACGTCGGCACTCGCCAGGTAGTGGTCCAGGAGTTGGGCGCAGCGGATGAAGCCCAGGTGTGAGTACGCCTGGGGGTGGTTGCCCAAGTGCGTCTCCGTGGCGGGATCGTACTCCTCCGGCAACAAGCCCGTGGGCCCGAACAAGGCCACCAACTGGTTGAACAGCTCCAAGGCGTCATCCAAACGGCCAACAGCGAGGTACGCCTCAATCAGCCAGGTGGTGCAGATGTGGAAGCCACCCTCCAAACCCGGCAGGCCGTCGTCGTACCTGTACCGGAAAACGGTGGGCCCGACGCGCAGCTCGCGCTCAACGGCAGTCACGGTATCCAGGAAGCGCTGGTCCTTCACGTCCAAAAGCCCGGACAGGCCAATGTGCAGCACGGCGGCGTCCAGGTCGGGGCTGTCGTAGGCCACGGTGTAGGAAGCCGCGGACGAATCCCAGCCCTCCCGGAGGACCTCTTCGCGGATGGTGTCTGCTGTGGAGGACCAGTCGGCGTGCGCCGTCCGGCCGTGCAACGCCGCAGTACGCAACGCCCGGTCCAGCGTCACCCAACACATCACCTTGCTGTACACATGGTGCCGCGGCGGGCGCCGCGCCTCCCAGATTCCATGGTCCGGCTCGTGCCACCGGGCGATCACCGCGTGGGCCATCTGTTCCATGAGGAACCAGTGCTCGTCGGGGAGGAAGCCGCGGCGTTCACCGAGATCATGGATCAGTTCGGCGATCGGTCCGAACACGTCCAGCTGAACCTGGTGGTCTGCAGCGTTGCCGATCCGGACCGGGCGCGACCCAGCGTAGCCCGGCAGGCTTTCCACGATGGCTTCGGTGGATAGCGGAGCTCCGGTCACGGAATAGAGCGGGTGCAGCCACTCCGGCCCCGGGGCGTTCTCCAGGATCCGGCCCAGCCAACGCAGGAAGCCATCGGCCTCGTCCGTGGAACCGAGGTCAACCAGCGCGTTAACGGTCATGGACCCATCCCGCAGCCAGCAGTAGCGGTAGTCCCAGTTGCGGGTGCCGCCGATCCCCTCCGGCAGCGACGTGGTTGGCGCGGCAAGGACGGCTCCCGTCGGCTCGTGAACCAGCGACTTCAGCACCAGCGCCGACCGCCTCACCAGCGATGTGTTGACGGTGGGCAGCTGAAGGGATTTGACCCAGTCCCGCGAGGACTGCCCGACGGCGGCCCTCCGCTCGGGCTCTCCTCCCAGGTCAGCGGGCAAGGACTCCGTATCCCCGCAGCGCAGGTTGAGCACCACCGGACCGTACTGCAGGGGTACTTCCGCGGTGGCAGTGGCGTGCCGGCTGTCATTGGTGATGGTGAAGTCCACGCCGGGAGCGATGAGGATGATCGGATCGGAGGTCCCCACAACATGGACCTCATGCCCGCGGATCTCCATGTTGAACGGCGCGTTGGCATAATCGGGCCGGGGCGCGAAGACCACCCGCGCCGTGCCCGTGCCGGAGAGCACGCGGACCAGGCTGGTGATGCCTTCGGGAGCAGGTTCGAGGTAGTCGGTCACCGTGACGTCGGCCCAGCGCGTTTCCACGATCATGGTGTTGTCCACGTACCGTTGGGCCAGCACCGGCGAGGGTTTCACCGGCTCGATGCTGAAGTGACCGGCCGGGTCCCCGCCGAGGATGTGGGCGAACAAGGATCCGGAGTCCGGCAGCGGGTGGCTCATCCAACAGACCTTCGCATCCGGGGTGAGCAGGGCCGTCGAGGTTCCGTTGCCGATCATCGAATGCCGTTCCAGCCCGACTGCGTCCTCGCCGAAGAGCCATGACCGCCGGAGTTCGAACAATAAAGCCAGTACGCGCGCAAAGGCTTCCGGATCCGGAAGGGTGTAGGCCGCCGTCGTACTTCCCGGCCCGACGTGCAGGCCCAGGTCCGGGCCGCGCAGGGTGGCGAGGGCTTTTTCGTCGCTCGCGGCATCGCCGGCAAAGAGCGCCGCGCTGACGCCGAGGCGTTGGCGAAGCGTCTCCAGGGCTTTCCCTTTCGCGGGCTCGTCCACGGTCAGGTCCAGCACGGTTCCGTCGATGATGAAGTAGACGCCGAACTCAATCGCGATCTGCTGCGACTTGAAGATGACCCGCTCCACCACTTCGGGCGCCGCGGGACGCGTGTGCACGGCCACGCCTGCGGGTTTGCGGACAATGCTGACGCCCTTCTCATAGGCAACAGCCTCGGTCAGCGCCGTGGCCACCTGCTGCAGCAACGTTTCCGTGGCCAGGGTGAGGTTGTAGGCAAAGCCCATGTCGAACTCAACGCCGTGAGAACCCACCAAGTGGACCTCGGCGGGCAGCCTGGACACCGCGGCAAGGTCGCGCAAGGAACGCCCGGAGATGATGGCCGTGTGCGTGTTCGGCAAGGCCGCCAACGCACGCAGGGCCACTGCCGCACTGTCCAGGGGCAGGGTTTCGGTGGAGACGCCTTCCGCCGAGTGCAGCGTGCCGCCGTAATTGCACGCCACCAGCAGTCCTGGCTCCCGCGAGAGGATCTTCAGGTCCGCCATGAGTTCCTCGGTAATCCCCTGGTCCTGGTGGGGCCGGACGAACGATCGCAGAAGGCCAAGCGGCAGCGAGTTCATCAACAGTGCGGAATCGGCGACTGTCTGGTTCAACGGCGTAGGCATAGCGAATCCTTCCGAAGCGGATACGTATAGTTTCCGCCCGAATTGTTTCCCTCGTATACCTCGTAGTTGCAGGTGCGTTAAATTTCTTTGGCGGCCCGGCGCCTGTCCCCCGGGCCAACACAGGTCCGGATCAGGCCGGGACCAGTCCGGCCACCTCGGCCACCAACTCCACCGAGCGCAGGCGCTCCTCCGTGCCTGTGCTCTGGTGGGCCACGATGAGTTCGTCGGCGTCGGCATGCTTGGCGAATTCGTCGAGGTACTCACGGACGACGTCGGGGGTACCCACGGCCGAGAACTTCATCATCTGGGCGATGTGCTGTCCCTGCGGGGAGTCCAGGACAAGGTCCGCCTCGTCATCGGTGAACTGCCGTCCGCCGCCGAAGAACAGCGAAACGCGGGCACGCTTTACGGCGAGATGGATGGCTTGCGCCTCCGCGTTGGTGTCTGCCGCGGTGACATTGACTCCGGCGATGACGTGCGGCTCGGACAACTGCTCGGAGGGCTTGAAGTCACGGCGGTAAATAGCCACCGCATCGCGCAGGGCGGCGGGCGCAAAGTGTGAAGCAAAGGCGTACGGAAGCCCCAGTTGGGCCGCAAGCTGCGCACCGAAGAGGGACGAACCCAGGATGTACAGCGGCACATTGGTGCCCTTGCCCGGCGTCGCCTCCACGCCTTGGATGCGGGTGGGTCCCGTGAGGTAGCCCTGCAGTTCCAGGACGTCCTGCGGGAAACTGTCAGACGAGGTGTGGTCCCGACGCAACGCCCGCATGGTGTTCTGGTCGCTGCCGGGAGCGCGTCCCAGGCCCAGGTCGATGCGGCCCGGGTGCAGCGTCTCCAGGGTGCCGAACTGCTCGGCGATGGTCAGCGGCGAGTGGTTGGGGAGCATGATGCCGCCCGCCCCCAGCCGGATGGTGTTGGTGTGCGCGGCCACGTGGGCGATCAGGACGCTGGTGGCCGAGGACGCAATGGCGGACATGTTGTGGTGCTCGGCGTACCAGACCCGGCGGTACCCCAGCTCTTCGGCCTTCTGCGCCATGGCAACACTGCCGGCGAGGCTTTCAGCTACCGTCTGGTCCTTTCCAATGGTCGCCAGGTCGAGGATGGACAGAGGAACAGTCACGGGGATGCCTTTCGGTACGTTTCGCGGTGGCCGCAAACAGGAGGCGGCGCACTTAACCGACAACGACGGCGGTACCCGGCTTATTTCTGTGAGTTGCGTCGCGGTGCCCTGGGACCAGCGATTATGACCCTGTTCTACGTCCCGTTAACCGCCGTGAACCCTTGTATCCCAGCGTGTCAAAGTGCTTTGACCCTGCTCTCCGGCCTGCCGGATAGTTGCAGCCACAAGTACGCATCAGACTTTCACGAAGGCAAACCAAAAGGGGAAACCATGGCACGATTTGCAGCCAAAACCGGCGTCACTGCGGCGCTGGCCGCAACCGCTCTCTTAGGCCTCGCAGCCTGCTCCGACCCGGGCGCAACGGCGGCGACAGCACCGACGTCGAACGCGGCTTCGAGCTCCAGCACCAAGGAATTCAACCTCACTCCGGAGCAGAACCGCATCAAGGTCAGCGTTGACTCCGCAGCTGCAGCGCAGGTTCCGGACGCCATCAAGGCCGACGGCAAGCTCACCGTCGTGACCACCGGCGGCGCAGCTCCCTTGAGCCTTTTCGCCACCGACAACAAGACCCTCATCGGCAGCGAAGTGGACATCGCCTATGCCGTCGGCGAGACCCTGGGCCTCCAGGTCGAGGTTCTGCCTGTTGCTTGGGCGGACTGGCCGCTGGGCATCGAATCCGCAAAGTACGAGGCCGTCCTCTCCAACGTCACGGTGACCGAAGCCCGCAAGGAAAAATTCGACTTCGCCACCTACCGAAACGACCTCCTGGGCTTCTACGCCAAGAGCGATTCGAACATCGGCGAGGTCAAGGAAGCCAAGGACGTCGCGGGCAAGCGCATCATCGTGGGCTCCGGAACCAACCAGGAAGCCATCCTGGTCCGCTGGGACGAGGAGAACAAGAAGAACGGGCTGAAGCCGGTCGACTTCCAGTATTACGACGACGATTCCGCCTCCCAGCTGGCCCTGCAGTCCGGCCGCGCGGACCTGACCTTCGGTCCCAACGCTTCCGCCGCCTACAAGGCTGCGAAGGATGGCAAGACCAAGCAGGTAGGAACGCTGGAAGGCGGCTGGCCGCTGAAGGCCGAGATCGCGTTCACCACCAAGAAGGGCAACGGCCTGGCCGTCGCAGCGCAGACCGCCCTGAACAAGCTCATCAAGGACGGCAACTACGGCAAGATCCTGGACCGTTGGGGCCTCTCCTCCGAGGCGATCCCGGCCTCCGAACTGAACCCGGCAGGCCTGCCCAAAAAGTAGGAACCGCTCATGGCAGGCAGACCTGCCGACGCCGAATCCCCGCCGGACACCAACCGGCGGGGATTCTTTGTGCCCGCCTGCCCAACTGGGTCTCATTTGTGCGCGTTTTGAGGCGTCAAAACGCGCACAAATGCGACCTACTTGGGTGCTCAGAGGTGCGCAGGATCCGTGTTCGCGCCGCAAAGCACGACGGCGACCGTCTCACCATCGCGCGGGGCGTAGGCACCCGAGAGCAGCGCGGCGTAGGCAGCCGCGGCACCGTGTTCCACCACTATCCTGTGGCCCTCCCAAAGTCTGCGGCGGGCGTCGATGATGGCGTCGTCGCTGACCAGGACGCTTTGAACCCCGGTCCGCTTCGCTACGCCAAAGCCGATTTCGCCTACCCTCCGTGCGCCGAGGGAGTCAGCGGCAATTCCGGAAACGGGCACGTCCACCGGTTCGCCATGGGCCAAGGCAGTGTGCAGGGTGGGCACGGTTTCCGGTTCCACTCCCACCACGCGCGCCCTGCCCTCAACCGCTGCCGCGATGCCGCCCATCAACCCGCCGCCACCTACAGCAACGAGGATCGTCTCGACGTCGGGCAGTTCGTCCAGGAGCTCAAGCCCCACACCGCCGGCACCGGCCACGATCTCCGGCTGGTCGTAGGCGTGGCAGTAGACGGCGCCTTTCTCCTTAGCGAAGGCGACGGCCGCGGCGTAGGCTTCTGCGTATTCCGCACCACCCTGGACCACGCGGGCACCAATGGCGTAGAGCTTGTGGACTTTGTTGGCCGGAGCCGACTCGGGCACAAAGACAGTAGCCGGAACGCCCAGCTTGGCCGCGGCGTAGGCATTGGCCAACCCCGCATTGCCTCCGGATGCGACCACCACCCCGATCTCCGGATTCAGCTGCCCGTTTTCCCGCGCTGTGAGGAGCCGGTTGAAAGCGCCCCGGGCCTTGAACGACCCCGTGTGCTGCAGGTATTCCAGCTTGAACCACAAGTGATACGGTTCCCGGTTGCCGCTTTCCGCAACCGGCGTATGGCGCACCCACCCCGACGTCCTGGAGTATGCGGCTTCCACCTCTTCGCGCGTGACCATGAGCCTGCCCCTTTCGTCCGTTTCATCCTACGGTCAGGCAGGCAACGGACATCCCTATCCGGACGATCAGGCTTCGGGAATCACCATGGCAAAACGCTCAGGCCGGGCTACGTCCGGGTCGGGGCCGTTCCGTACCCCACGGTCCAGCGCGTCGATGGCAGCGAGGTCTCCCGCGGTGAGTTCGAAGTCGAAAACATCGAAGTTCCCGGCAATGCGCCCGGGGTTGGTGGACTTCGGAATGGCCGAGCGGCCTTGCTGGAGGTGCCAGCGGATCATGACCTGCGCCGGCGTCTTGCCGTGCTCCCGGGCGATCGCCGCAATCGCCGGATCCTCCATGACGTTCCGGCGTTCTTCTCCCCAGCCCGGGTAGAAGGTGATGCCACCGATCGGCGACCACGCCTGGGTGACAATGCCGTGTTCAACGTCCGCTGCCTGGACGTCCGGCTGCGTGAAGTAGGGGTGCAGCTCAATCTGGTTCACCGCCGGCACAATATCCGTGGAAGCCAGCAGTTCCTTAAGGTGGTGCGGCATGAAGTTGCTCACGCCGATGGCACGGACCCGCCCATCGGAGAGCAACTGCTCCAGGGCCTTGTACGCCGCGATGGTCTTGTCGAAGCGGTCAGGCGCGGGCTGGTGGAGGATGAAAAGGTCAAGGTAGTCCACGCCCAGCTTGCCCACAGCTTTGTCCCAGGCGTGCAGGGTCTCCTCGTAGCCGTAATCGCTCACCCAGACTTTGGTCTCGATGAAGACCTCGGCCCGGTCCAGCCCCGAGGCCCGAAGGCCTTCGCCGACCTCGCGCTCGTTACCGTAGGCCGCCGCAGTGTCGATGTGCCGGTAGCCGGCCGCGAGCGCGGCCTCGACGGCCGCCGTCGTTTCTTCCGGTGCGCTTTGGAAGACGCCCAAGCCGAGTGCCGGCATGGTCACGCCATTGTTGAGGGTCAGTTCGATAGTCATGCCAACAACGCTATGTACGGCAGCAAGGCAGTGGGAGTGCCCGTCATTACCCCCTTGGCGGTCCCAAGTAATGGCGGTGCCTCCCTCGCTGGACCCGGGCAGCGTAGCGTTGCTGGCATGACACACAGTGACGACGTTCGGAAGTTCCTGACCTCCCGGCGGGCACGCATCACGCCAGAGGCTGCGGGACTGCCTGCCTATGGCGGCAACCGACGCGTGGCTGGGCTCCGCCGCGAGGAAGTGGCCATGCTCGCCGGCATGAGCATCGACTATTACATCCGGCTTGAGCGCGGGAACCTGTCAGGCGCCTCGGACAGCGTCCTGGAGGCGCTCGGCCGCGCGTTGCAGCTTGACGACGCCGAGACGGCCCACCTTTTCGATCTGGCCCGCGCGGCCACGGCCGCCCCAAAGGCGCGGCGCAAACGGAGCCCGCGGACTGTCCGCCCGAGCGTTCAACGCGTCATCGATGCCATTACGACGGCGCCCGCTTGGGTCCGTAACGACCGTGGCGATGTGTTGGCGTCCAATGAGCTCGGGGCGGCGCTGTATATGGACTTGATGGCCGAGGAAACCACACCGCCGAACAGTGCCCGCTTCACCTTCCTGAATCCCAAGGCGCGCCAGTTCTTTGCCGATTGGGAGCGCAGCGCGGACGACATCGTGGCCGTGCTTCGTTCCACCGCAGGGAAAAACCCGTACGACAAGGACCTGACTGACCTGATCGGCGAACTCTCAACCCGGAGCGAGGAATTCAGGACCAGATGGGCGCGGCACGATGTGAAGTACCACCGGACCGGACGCAAGCGGCTCCATCACCCGATTGTCGGTGACCTGGACCTGAGCTTCGAAGCGCTTGAGCTCCCCGCAGACCCTGGATTGCGGATCAACGTGTACACCGCTGATCCGGCAACGCCTTCCGAGGATGCCCTCAAGGTGCTCGCAAGTTGGGTGGCGACGCAAAAGGAGACTACGGTCAGGGACAACCCGGTCCAGGAGAAGGGCTGAACGACTTAGGCTGGTGAAGTGCCTGAACAGTTCACCCTCCGCCCCTCCACCAGCTCCGACGCCGACTGGATTGCCGAGCTTCGCGCCGTGGTGATGCGTCCGGACCTCGAACGCCTCGGCAGGTTCGATTCTGTCCGCGTCCGGAACCGCTTCCTGGAGGCCTTCTGTCCCGAGAACACGTATGTGGTCCGGGTCCAGGGAACAGACGCCGGGGTCATCGCGGTGAGGCCTGAAAAAGACGAACAGTGGATCGAACACTTCTATGTGTCACCCGCGCATCAGGGACGTGGTCTGGGCGGAGCGGTCCTCCGCCGGGTCATGGCAACCTTCGCGGACAGCAGACCTTTTCGCCTCAACGTCCTGCAGGGCAGCCCCGCGCGGAACCTCTACGAGCGGCTGGGCTTCAAGCTGGAGTCCGAGGATCCCGTGGACGTGTTCATGGTGGCTCCCGGAACTCCTGCCCAGCACCCCCACCGGTGAGGTACGCTCAGCACAGACCCACGCACTATCGATGCTGGCTTCCGGGGGGAACAATGGGGAATTTTCGAGCGCGCACGGCAATCTTCGCGGCAGCAGCAATGATGGTGGGAGCGTCACTCGTGGGCGCAGCTCCGGCCACCCAAGCCGCGCCCCCGGCGCCGGCCGTCGGCCCAACGGCCATCATTGACGGTGTCCCCTACGTTGGTGCCGAACTCCGCAAGCAGTACGACTACGAGTACGCGGGCTGCAAGAACCCGGACGGCACCACCCCAAACGGCTACCGGGCCGAGTGGTTGCGGGACGGTGTCGCGTTGCCACCGGAGCGCCAAGGCGAGGTGCTCAAGATCGTGCCCGCGGACCTTGGCCACAGACTGGCCCTCAAGGTCCACCCTTCCACGCCGGCTGAACCGAGTTGCCCTGACGAAACCCGCATCAGCCCGGACACAGCCCCGGTCAAAGCCTCATCACGTGCCATGGGCTGGACGGACCGCGGAAATTTCGAGGCGTTGGGCCGCACGCAGGACGGCAAGCTCATCCTTTACCCGCGGACGTACACCTACATTCCCGGCAGTTGCGAGGGTGCCTGCCCCACGTACTTCGGGGAATGGGACGAACCTCGTCAGGTGGGCCAAGGCTGGGATGCGATGGGAATCGTCTTCTCCCCTGGTGACTTCGACGGGGATGGTTTCAACGACCTTCTCGCCACGGACGCATCAGGCAAGCTCTTCCTCTACCCCGGCGACGGCGACGGAGGCTGGCAGGAAAGGCGCCAGGTGGGCCAGGGATGGAACATCTTCGATTCGATCGTGGGCCCGGGCGACTTCGACGGAGATGGCCTCAACGATGTCTTGGCCCGCGACGCGGCCGGAGATCTCTACCTCTACCCGGGCGACGGAGAAGGCGGCTGGCTCTCCCGGTCCAAGGTGGGCCAAGGGTGGCAGGTGATGAACAAGATCATCACCGGCGGCGATATGAACGGCGATGGCCCCGTGGAGGTCTTCGGCCGGGACGGCAACGGCAACATCTCCATCTACCGGGCCGATGGCGAAGGCGGTTGGGACTCCTCCGCCGTAATCAGCGGAGGCTGGGACACGTTCACGAACATCGCCGGCCTGGGCAGTTTCGGCCACCAGCGCTACAACAACCTGTTCGCGGTCAACGGAAACGGTGACCTGGTGACCTATTCAACCGGCGCCTCCACGGGCGTGCTGTGGGGTCCCTACGGTCCCGTCGGCTCGGGCTGGAACGTGTTCCGCGAGCTGCTCTAGCCTGCCAAGGGCTAGAGTTGCTGCTCCCACACGGCGAGCTGGAGGCGCACTGTCCCCTGCCCGCCGTCGGACTGCGGCCGATTTTGCTGGATCATTCCACTACCCACCCGTCCAGTGCCGCGCGATTCCAGGCAGGAACGGAAGCGGCGGAGGAATGATCCAGCAAAATCGAGCAACTTCCTCATGATGCCTGGAGGACCTCACTGGAACGGACCGGCGTCTCGAGGCCCAGGTTTTCGCGCAGCGTCGTGCCGCGGTACTCCGTGGGGTAGACGCCGCGTTCCTGGAGCTCCGGAACCAGGCGGTTCACGATGTCGTCCAGGCCGGTGGGGATCAGCCAAGGCGAGATGTTGAAGCCATCCACGGCACCAACGCGGGCGTACTCGGCGAGGTGGTCTGCCACCGCGTTGTAGGAACCCGTGAAGGTCGCATCGATCCGGGCGGTCTTGGACGTGACGAATCCGCGGATGGAGAGGCCCTTGTCCTTGGCTTCGGCACGCCACTGGTCGGCGAGCTGGCGGGCCTTGGCACCGTGGAATCCGCTGCCGCGGGTCTCGGACGTTTCCTCCACCACGGGATCGATCTCCGGGAGGGGACCATCGGGGTCGTAGGAGGAGAGCTCACGGCCCCAGAACTGTTCCAGGTAGGCGATGGCCTGCTGCGGACCGATCTGCAGGCTGCGGACCCAGTCCTTCTTCTCCTGTGCTTCTTCGGGTGTCGCAGCGAGGATGAACTCGCTGGCCGGCATGATCTGCACGGCGTTGGCCCCGCGCCCGGCAGCAACCGAACGGGCAACGATGTCGCGGCGGAATTCCACGGCGTCGTCGAACTTGGGGTGGGCGGAGAAGATCACGTCTGCCTGGCGGGCGGCAAAATCACGGCCGTCGGGTGAGTCACCGGCCTGGAACAGCACGGGACGGTACTGGGCGCTGCGCGGCAGGCGGGGAGTGACATCCACGGTGTAGTGCTGGCCTTCATGGAGGACCCGGCGGGCAGGACCGGATTCCGTCTCCCACGAGTCCCAGATGCGCTTGGCAGTCTCGACGAAGGCCTCAGCGTGCTTGTACCGGTCAGCGTGGTCGAGGTAGCCACCGCGGCGGAAGTTGGCTCCCGTCCAGGCATTGTCCGTGGTGACGATGTTCCAGGCGGCGCGGCCACCGGAAATCAGGTCCAGGGAGGATAAGCGGTGTGCCAGGTCCGCGGGGTCGTTGTAGGTGGTGTTCTGCGTTGCCACCAGGCCAATGTTCTTGGTCACCGAAGCCAAGGCGGCGAGCATGGTTTGCGCGTCAGGGCGGCCCACGACGTCAAGGGCGTGCGGCCGGCCAAGGTGCTCGCGCAGGCGCAGCCCTTCGCCGAGGAAGAACGCAGCGAACTTGCCACGCTCAGCGGTCTGGACAATGTGGCGGAAGGACTCGAAGTCGGTCTGCGAGCCGGATTCGGCAGCTTTCCAGATGGTGCCGGAGTTGACGCCCTGGAAGAAGATGCCGAACTGGATCTGGCCGCTCGGCTGGAAGATGTCGCGTGTCATGGTGTTCCCTTACTTACCAGCGGAAGCGGAGGTCGAATAGCGGTTGTCGGCCCGTTCCAGGCCCAGAAGGTCACGGAACGTCGCGTCCTGCAGCGGCGCCCGCAACGAACCACGGCGGCGCAGTTCCGGCAGGACCAACCGGGACAGCTCGTCGAGTTCCAGCGCCAAGTCAGCCGGGTGCAGCCGAACGCCGTCGGCCTCCTGCAGCAGCGCGTCCAGCAGCTCGGTGAGCCCGGCCGCCGAACCAACATACTGCGCACGTTCGTTACCTGACCCGGCACGCGACGCGGCCGCCTCACCGCGGGAGTCGAGGACGACGTCGAGCTCGGCCACAATCGCCACCGAAGCGCCCAGGCGGGCGCGCACGTCGCGGACCTCGCCAGCCAGCAGCTCGGGGGTAGGAGCGGTCACGAGCACAGCGTCCACGGCATCCGCGGGCACCGCGCCTTCGCTGACCAGGGCTGCCGAAGCCAGGACAGGCAGTTGGCCCTGGAGCGGCCTCGGGATGATGGAGGGGCCCTTCACGGAGTAGGCTGTCCCGGCAAAATCGGAGGGCGTTTCGAAGTCCACGTAGTGCAGCTTGTCCACGTCGATGTACCGGCCGGTAGCGACGTCGCGGATCACGGCGTCGTCCTCCCAGGAGTCCCACAGGCGACGACCAACCTCGATCGACGCGGCCGCTTCCTGGCCCAGTGCCTCGCCGGTGACGAAAGAACGTCCGACGGCGGCAGCAGCCTCGGGCGATTCTGCTGCGGTGGCGATCCACCCGGCACGGCCGCCGGACACGTAGTCCAGGCTCGCGAGCTGCGTGGAAATGTGGAAAGGCTCGGTGTAGGCGGTGTCCACCTCGGGTGCAAGCGCGATGGTCCGCGTGATCGGGCCGGCAAAAGCTGCGCGCTGGAGGGCATTGACGCGTCCGGCGTCCGGCGCATCGGCAAATGTTGCCACGTGGAATCCGGCGGACTCGGCGGCGAGGACCGCTTCGGCGAGGCTGCCGAAGGAGCCACCGTCCCAGCCAGCGCCGTCAAGTTCGATGGCCAGGAATCCGGGCTTGTTGTTGGAGCTCACTTTTGGTCCTGACGTTCGTAGGGAATCTTTTCGCCGGCTTCGATGGCCACGGGCAGCCGGTTCTCGGCGGGCGGAAGCGGGCAGGTGGCGAGGTCGGTGTAGGCGCACGGCAGGTTGACCGCACGGTTGAAGTCGAGCTGCAGGGAGCCGTCGGCGGAGGGTGTCACGGACAGCGAACGGTTGGCCGCGTAGGTGGTCTTGCCGGACGTCTGGTCGGTGAACAGCACGGACAAGGACCCCGGCGCGTAACCGTTGAACGCGGTCAGTGCGAGCTCCTGGCCGGCGAGCTTGAAGCGGATTTCACCCGGGGCTTCGTAGACGTGCTGGATGCCTTCGACGGCGGCGCCCACGGTGGTTGACCGCGGCTCGTCGAACGGCACGAACGTCCCGGCTACCGCGAAGGCGGCGTTGGGCGTGTAGGCGGATGTGCCCTGGTACTCCTTCAGGAGCGTGTTCTCCGGGTTGCGTGGCCGCACGATGTACTCGCCGCCGCGCTTTGCCACCTCAATGACGGTGTCTCCGGACACCAGGTTGATGCCACCGCGTTCCTCGATGGGCCCAAGCTCAATTACTTCGCCGGTGTTCAGTTCGATGTCATCCCGGACAAGGGTTTCGCCCGCCTCCAGGACAACGCGTACGACGTCGGCCTCCGCGCTCCAGGTTCCCGGCGCGCCATCCAGCCGGGTCGGTTCGGCGGTCAGCCAATGGAGATGGGTAACGGCGAGGAAGCCATGCGGGTGGGCGCGGTGGCGTTCGTGGGCTGCGTGCCATTCCTGCCATTCCTCGTCAAAGGCTTCGAGCGCAGTTTCAGTGTGCGTAGACATGTGCGGTATCGCTCCTGTTCAAAGCATGGTCGGCGGTGACGGTTGCTGCTGCGTCCGGTTCGGTGGCCCCGGCAAACTCCGGGCGGCCTGCGAACGGATCCCCGGTTTCCCACAAGGTGGTGGGAGCGGAAGCACGGACGGCCGGAATGACCTCTTGGGCAAAACGCTCAAGGATCTCCAGTTGCTGTTCAAACGGCAGCGTGGTGGGCAAGGAGATCGACTGCAGGTCATGGCCATACAGCGAGTGGTAGCTGAGGATCTTGTCGATGACCTGTTCCGGGCTTCCCACCAGCGCCGGCCCCTCGGCCACGGCATGGTCGATGTCCCGGAAGGGCGAGTTGTTGCCCGGCACATTGCGGCCTGCCGTCAGCCCTTCATACACCGGACCGTACTGGCGCTTGGCCTCCTGGGTGGTGTCCGCGATGAACACGCCCCCGGCGCCGCTGCCCGAACCGATGTACTGGTGCCGCGGATCATGGCCGTGACGTTCGTACTCTTCGCGGTAGTGGTCGATCAGGACCTTGTAGTTTTCCCGGGGCTGGATGGCGTTGGCCGTGAACAGCGGATCGCCCCACTTGGCTGCGAGCGCCGCGGAAGTCTGGGTTGTAGCCGAGCCGTGCCAAATCCGGGGTGAACCGGCGAAGGGGCGTGGCGTCGTCGTGGTTGGTTCGGTGAGCGCGGGGCGGAACCGACCGGACCACGTAACGCTCTCCTTGCGCCACAGCGAGCGGAGCAACGCGTACTTCTCGGCCAGGAGGTCCCACTGGTCATCCAGGGAAAGGCCGAACAGCGGGTACTGCAGCACCTCGTTGCCCTTGCCGATCACCAGTTCCAGGCGGCCACGGCTAAGTTGGTCTATGGTCGCGTAGTCCTCGGCCACGCGCACCGGGTCCAGGACGGAGAGCACGGTGACACCGGTCTGGAGGCGGATGCGAGTGGTGACGGCGGCAATCGCGGCGAGGACCGTCGTCGGGGATGACGAGACGAACTCGCCTGCGTGACGTTCCCCAACGGAGAAGCTGTCGAAACCGAGTTCCTCGGCGCGGCGGGCGGTTTCCACCACCTGGTTGAGCCGGTCAGCGGTGGAGACGATCTCCCCCGTCACCGGGTTCTTCAAGTGGGGGATGATATCCAGGACCTGGAATTTCACTTGCCCGTCCCAAAGGTAGCCTCGGTGACGGTCTTGGACTCCGGCACGGCTTCCTCGGAAAGGCCCCAGCGCTCCAGGACCTTGGCGTAGGAGCCGTCCTTGATGGTGGAGTTCAACGCATCGGTGATGGCCGGGGCCAGTCCGTTGCCCTTGAGCGTGGTTGCTGCCACCAGCGTTTCAGAGGGCCAGCCTGCGTTGACCTTGCCCACCACTTTGAGGTCGTCACGGGTGTTCTCGCGGTACGTCACGGACGGGTACGGGGCGAGGTTGAGGTCCGTGCGGCCCGAGGAGAGCGCCAGGATGGTGTCGGCATCGGAGGAGTAGTACTGCAGCGTGGCCGGAGCCTTGCCCTTCGCTTCGAGTTCCTTGTTCCAGGCCAGCAGGATCTTCTCTTGGTTGGTGCCCGAGCCAACGGAAATCTTCAGGCCGGAAATGTCGTCCGAGCCCTTGATGTCGTAGCTGGAGCTCTTTTTCGCCTCGAAGCCCATGTAGGCCGCGCGGTACGTGGAGAAGTCGAACAGCTTGACGCGGGCCGCATTGATTCCGACGTTGGAGAAGACTGCTTCGAAGTCGCCCGACTGGGTCTTCAACGGCCAGTTCTCCCACGAGGTCACCTGCAGGTCCAGGTCCAGGCCGAGCTTGTCCGCGACCAACTGGGCGATGTCGATCTCAACGCCGATCGGGGTCTTGTCATCCGTGGCATGGAAGGACAACGGGATGGCACCGGCCGTGGTGGCCACCGTCAGCTTGCCGTCTTTGGAGATGGCAGCCGGAACGGCAGCTGCTGCAGTTGCGTCTTTCTCAACGCGGATGCGGTTCTGGTCCACGGAGGTGTTGTACACCACGCCGTTCTTGGCTGCCGCGGACTCGGGTTTGGCAGCCGAGGCGCCGGGATCGGAGCAGCCGGCCAGGACGGGAAGAACGACGGCGGGAAGCACCGCGAGTGCCAGGAGCTTGCCTTTGGTTGTGGTGCCGGTGGTGCGAAGCATGGAGATTTTCCTAGATGTTGAAAGCTGGTTCGATGACTTTGGAGAAGAAGCTGCGGGTGCGTTCCTCGCGGGGATTGCTGAAGATGTCCTGGGGCGTGCCGGACTCGACAATCTGGCCCTGGTCCATGAACACCACCGTGTCCGCGACGTCCCGGGCAAAGCCCATCTCGTGCGTGACGATGATCAGGGTGGTGCCGGACTTGGCCAGTTCACGGATGACGTCCAGGACTTCGTTGACCAGTTCGGGGTCCAACGCTGAGGTGGGCTCGTCGAAGAGCAGGATCTTGGGGTCCAGGGCGAGCGCGCGGGCAATGGCTACGCGCTGCTGCTGGCCGCCGGAGAGCTGCCGCGGGTACGCATCTGCCCGGTCCTTGAGGCCCACGCGGTCCAGCAGTTCAAGGCCGCGCTTGCGGGCATCCGCCTTGGAACGCCCCTGCGCCACGATCGGCGCCTCGATGACGTTCTCCAACGCTGTGAGGTGCGGGAACAGGTTGAAGTTCTGGAACACCATGCCGATGTGGGTGCGCTGCTTGAGGATGTCCTTCTCGCGCAGTTCGTGGAGCTTGTTGCCGCGGACCTGGTAGCCCACGAGTTCCCCGTCGATGGTGATGAAACCGCCGTCCACCTTTTCCAGGTGGTTGATGGTGCGCAGGAGCGTGGATTTGCCCGAACCGGAAGGACCGACGATCACAGCGACGCCACCCGGGGGAACCGAGAGCGAGACGCCCTTGAGGACCTCGGTGTTGCCGAAGGACTTGCGGACGTTGGTGATGTCCACCTGGCCCTTGGTGGCCTCAGCGGAAGCCGGACCTGAAGCGGCAGGCTGTGCCGCCGTCGTGCGTTGCTCCGGCCCGGGGGCGCCTCCGGCGAGCTTGGATTCTTCGAGGTGGGCGGCCGCGGCCGCTTCGGAGGAGGAGAAGACGGTGGTCATCGTGATTCCTTCCCGGTATTAACGGGGGCGTGGCTGGCGAAGAACTTGCGCGCCTTCTGCAAGGGCGTCAGCGGCAGGTTCCGGACGGCTCCCTTGGAGAAGTGGCGTTCGATGTAGTACTGGAAGACGCTCAGCACGGATGTGATCACGACGTACCAGAGCGTGGCCACCAGAAGCAGCGGCAGGACCTGCTGGGTCCGGTTGTAGATGACCTGGACGGTGTAGAACAGCTCGGAATAGGCAAGGACGTAGACAATCGAGGTGCCCTTGACCAAGCCGATGATCTCGTTGAAGGCGTTGGGCAGGATGGCGCGCATGGCCTGCGGCAGGACGATCCTGGTGTTGCGCTTCCAGGCGGGGATGCCCAATGCCGCAGCGGCTTCGAGCTGGCCCTGGTCCACGGAGAGAATGCCGCCGCGGATGATTTCCGCCGAGTACGCTGCCTGGTTCAAGGTCAGGCCCAGCACTGCCGCCGCGAACTGGCTGATCAGCGTGGTGGTCTGTGCCTCGAAGAAGCGAACATCGGTGAAGGGGATGCCCAGGCTGATCTTCTCGTAGAGGTACCCGAGGTTGTACCAAAGGAGCAGCTGGACCAGCAGCGGCGTGGAGCGGAAGATCCAGGAGAACGTCCAGGAGACCGAAACCAGCAAAGGCGAAGCGGAAAGGCGCATCAGCGCCAGGATGAAACCGAGCACGAAGCCGAGGACGCCGGAGATCGCGGTCAGTTTGAGGGTTTCCACCAAACCGGTAACCACCGACTGCGCGGTGAACCATTGCGCTACGACGCCCCACTCCCAGCGCGGGTTGGTCACCAGGGACCAGACGATTGCCGCCACTCCAAGGGCGACGATCACGGTACCCACCCAGCGCCACGGGTGCCTCGCGGGAACCAGTTTGTAATCGGAGTAGTCGACGGTGGGCGGTGCGTTTTCCGCCGTGGCAGGCGGTGCGATTGCACTCATGCGCCACCTCATTTCGGTAGGGGTTGTTGTCTATCGGATTTCTGCAAATCTAGGGGTGCCCGGAACAGCCAGCAAGGCGGGAATTTGCACTTCTTCACGGGACTTAGTGCGACTTCAAAAGGGTTCGCGCAGCGTCATAAAAGCAATTCACATAACGCCATATGAGTCGTTTGTTTTTCGTCATTTAACGCTCAATGACGTGTGGTGAACGGCCGTTACCAGCGCCTCGACCGGGGCGCGGGCCTGTCCCTAGATTGGGCGTACCACCCACTGCTTTACAGGAGATCCAGATGCCGTCACGAGTTCCCGCAATCGTCTTTATTGGCGGCGGTCCGCGCACGGCGGGTGTCCTGGAGAGGCTCGCCGCCAGCCGTCCCGCACTCTTCGAAGGCCCCCTGCAGATCCACGTCATCGAGCCGCACCAACCCGGTTCCGGCCGGATCTGGCGTTACGACCAAGGTCCCGGCCTCCTGATGAACTCCACCGCCGCGGATGTCACAATGTTTACCGACGCTTCCGTGGCCTGCGAGGGCCCCGCGCTGGACGGGCCCGCTTTGGCCACTTGGGCCGAGGGCGTGCTCAATGGCACCATTCGGGATGTTCCCGTTTTTGAGCCGCACATCCTGGAGCAACTCCGCGCGCTGACGCCCGCCACGTTTCCCACGCGGCAGCTGCAGAGCACGTACCTTGAATGGTTCTTCCGCCGTGCCGTGACGTCCCTCGGGCCGGACGTTTCCGTGACCGTGCACCAGGACATTGCCACCTCCGTCCAGCCTGCCGCTTCCGGCGACTACGACGGCGGTCCGCACCGCGTGCGGTTGGCCTCCGGCACCGAGGTGCTTGCCGACGTCGTGGTTTACGCCCTGGGCCACACGGATTCGCAGTCCGAACCGGAATCGGCGCGGCTGAGCGGGTTCGCGACGCAGAACGGCGGGTTCCATGCGCCGCCGTCGTACACCACGGACGTTGACTACTCCCCCATCGCCGCTGGCCAGGACGTGATTGTCTCCGGCATGGGCCTGGCGTTCGTGGACCTGCTGGTGTTGCTGTTCGAGGGTCGCGGTGGCCGGTTCGAGGAAAAGCCCGACGGCGAACTCGACTACGTGCCGTCCGGTGCCGAACCGCGGCTCTGGGCAGGCTCACGGCGCGGCGTGCCGTACCACTCCAAGATCTCTTCCTCTTTGCGCACTCCAGTGGAGCGCCCCCGGTACTTCACCGCGGCGGCGATCGATGCGCTGCTGGCCGAGCACCAGGAACTCGACTTCCGCGCCCACCTCTGGCCGCTCATCGCCAAGGACGCCGGCTACGCCTACTACCGCGAGCTGTTCACCGGCTACCCGGATCGGGTGCTGGGAACGTGGGCGAGTTTCGAGGCCCGCTTCGACGCCCTTGACTGGTACAGCAGCGAGCGCGAAGAGCTGGCAGCCTTCGCAGTGCCGGACCGCGCCCTTCGCCTGGACCTCGAAGCGGTGGACCACCCGTTGAGTGGTTGCGCGTTCGACTCCCATGAAGCCGTGCAGCGGTCCGTCACCGCGTACATCCAGCGCGACCTCGACCTGCGGACCAGCCCCGACCATTCCGAAACCCTGGCGCTGTTCATGGCGTTGCTGTTCGTCTACATGGACCTTGGCCGCCTGGTCCCGCAGGAGAGGCTCAACGCGCGCTCCCAGCAGGCCATCCACGGCTGGTGGCACGGCTTCTTCAGCTTCGTGGACTCAGGGCCGCCCGCCCACCGCCTCCGCGAGATGCTCGCACTGCACCGGGCCGGGTTCCTCAAGTTCCTTGGTCCGGGCATGTGGGTCCGCGCCGACGAAGCAACCGGACGTTTCGTGGCGGGCTCTTTCCAGTCGCCCGTGGTGGTGGACGCAGCCGCATACATCGAAGCGCGGCTGCCTTCCGCCTCCGTGGAACGTTCGGCGAACCCCGCCTTGCTGGACCTGCACGACGCCGGCAGGGGCACCGAACAGAGGCTGCTCACCTCCGAGGGTGCCCACTCCACCGGAAAACTCCTGGTGTCCGGGAATCATGAGGTCCTCTCCCCTGTTGGAACAGCTCAGAAGGGGTTGTTCGCGGTGGGTCCATGGACGTCGGGGTGGGGCGCGGGAGCGTTTGCCCGGCCCAACACCAACGCGGCACCCTTCCGCGAAAACGACGCCCTGGCCCGCCGGATCCTGGAAACGCTCGCGGCTTCGGTCCCAGCACCCCAGCCCAACTAGGTCGCATTTGTGCGCGTTATGAGCCCTCTAAACGCGCACAACTGCTACCTACTTGGGTGACCACCTACGAAAGGCAAGACATGACCGCAACACCCACCCTCCCGGCGTCGGGCCTTTCCGTCCTCAGCCTGCCCATGGACGATCCCCGTGTCCGTCCGCTCCTGGACGAGCTCGCCGTCGAGTACGACACTCGCTACGGCGACTTGTTCAGCAGCGAGGGTGCTTCGGAGGAACTCAACCGCTACCCCGCAGAGGAGTTCGCCGCTCCGCACGGTGCGTTGCTCATCATCCAGGAGGACGGCGAATCGGTTGCGGGTGGCGCATTCCGCCGCTACGACCAGGACACAGCGGAGCTCAAGCGCATCTGGACCCACTCGGCCCACAGACGCCGCGGATTGGCGCGCCGGGTGCTGGCCGAACTGGAGGCCGAGGCCCTGCGCCGCGGCTATTCCAAGCTGTACCTGACCACCGGACCGCGCCAGCCGGAAGCCAAGAACCTCTACCTCGCCACCGGCTACACAGCGCTCTTCGACCTCACTGCGGACCCCGAGGAAATCATGCATTTGGCCTTCAGCAAGGATCTTGTGCCGCACAGCTAAGCTATGCGCATGGCCACGAAAACCACTGCTGAAAAACTTGCCACCATCCAGCAGGGGTACACCCTGCAAGGCGCCACCATCGAGCTGGGTGCCGCGATCGTGGACGGCGAAGTCCATAAGGAAGCGCAGGTCCGGCTCCCACTCGCCATGATGAACAGGCATGGCCTGGTGGCCGGTGCAACCGGTACAGGCAAGACCGTCACCTTGCACATGATCGCCGAACAGCTCTCGACGGCGGGCGTCCCCGTCTTCCTCGCCGACATCAAGGGTGATCTCTCGGGATTGGCGACGGCGGCAACTGCCAGCGAGAAACTGACCGCGCGTACCGCGGCACTGGGCCAGGAGTGGCAAGGCAAGAACTTTCCCGTCGAGTTCCTGTCCCTTGGCGGAGACGGCAACGGCATCCCGGTACGCGCCACCATCACTTCGTTCGGCCCCATCCTGCTCTCGCGCATCATGGACCTCAACGACACCCAGGAATCCAGCCTCCAGCTGATTTTCCATTTTGCGGACAAGAACAACCTTGAACTCATTGACCTCAAGGACCTCCGCGCGGTCATCCAGTTCCTCACCTCGGACGAGGGCAAGGCCGAACTCGCGGATCTGGGCGGGCTGTCCAAGGCCACGGCCGGCGTGATTCTCCGCGAACTGGTGGCACTCGAAGCCCAGGGCATGGAGAAGTTCTTTGGCGAACCCGAGTTCGACACTGCAGAACTGCTCCGCACAGCGCCGGATGGCCGCGGTGTGGTCAGCTGCCTCGAACTGCCCACGCTGCAGACCAAGCCACTCCTGTTCTCCACGTTCCTCATGTGGCTCTTGGCCGATCTGTTCGAAGACCTCCCGGAGGCCGGCGACCTGGACAAGCCCAAGCTCGTGTTCTTCCTGGACGAGGCACACCTGCTTTTCAACGGCGCGTCCAAGGCCTTCCTCGAAGCCATCACCACCACCGTCCGGCTGATCCGTTCCAAAGGCGTCGGGATCTTCTTCGTCACCCAGACCCCCAAGGACGTGCCGGCGGACGTACTCGGCCAGCTCGCCAACCGCGTGCAGCACGCCCTCCGGGCCTTCACTCCGGAGGACGCCAAGGCGTTGAAGGCTACCGTGTCCACGTTCCCTGTCAGCGACTACGACCTCGAAGAAACACTGACCTCCGCGGGAATCGGCGAGGCCGTCATTACCGTCATGAACGAGAAGGGCGCACCTACCCCCGTGGCGCTCACCCGGCTCCGGGCACCCGAATCCGTCATGGGACCCAGCACGGAGGACCTGGTCCGCAGCACCGTGGCAGCGTCATCGCTGTTGGCCAAGTACGGGACGGCGGTAGACAACGTTTCGGCCTACGAGAAGCTGAATGGTTCCGCGCCGGTGTCAACGGGTGCCGCCGCGCCGGGCGAGCCGCCGGTTCCCGGCTCTGCCCCTTCCGGCAATTCCCAAGCCGACATCGACGCCGAAGCCCGCCGCATCGAGGAAGAGATCCTCGGACGTCCCAGTTCGCGCCCCGCCCCCGAGTCCTATCCGGCACCGTCCGTGCCTCCCGCGCCGGCGCCCGCGCCCTCACAGGATTCGGGTGTCTTCGGCGACCTCGCAGGTGCCCTCGGCGGCGCATTGGGCGGCGGCCTCAAGAGCATGGTCCGGTCCATGGGAACCCAGCTGGGCCGCGACCTGATCCGCGGCGTCTTCGGGACCTCGTCCAGGCGCCGCCGGTAGCTTGGTTTCGCTGTTGAAACCACGACGGCGGGAGGCGGCACAGCTGTGCGGCCCACCGCCGTCGCGCGTTTTCCAGGCGTTCTTGCTAAGTCACCTTAGGGTCTCGCTGCACGGGTATTGCCGCCACGGCAGGTAACGTAAAGGTCGTGCAGTTGAGTCAAGCGTTGGTCAAGACCGCAGCCGGATGGCTGCTCGGTCTGATGCTTGCTGTCGCCGGAGCGATCGTCTGCATCAACCTCGTGAGCAACTCAGTAGCCAGTCCGCAGCAGCCCGTGCGGGAGTATTTGGAGGCCTTGCAGAAGGGCGAAGGCGAGCAAGCCCTGGGCTTGTTGCGTGCCAAGGTTCCCAACGCGAACGCCGCCATGCTGGACGGCACGGCCCTGCAAACGGCCGCGTCCAAGTTGTCCGACGTCAAGATCGGCAACGCCGAATCCCGGAACGGCAACCGCGTGGCAGTTCCCGTGGACTACACATTGGACGGCAGCCGGCTCCACACCGAGTTCCTCATGGAGCGCACCGGTACGCAGTGGCTGTTCTTCGGCAAATGGGCGTTCGTGCCCACCACCTTGCCAACCATCGACGTCACGGTGGTGAACGCGAGCGAAGCCGCGCTGAACGGCGTCCCGGTCAATATGCCCAACGGCCACAACACGTTTGCTGTGTTCTTTCCCGGCAAATACGAGGCCAGCTTGAACGGCACGTTCTTCGAGGCTCCCGCCACCTCGGCCCTCGTTTCAAACCGCGACGGCGGGCAGGCACCCCTGAACCTGCAAACCCGTTCGACGAAATCCATGGATGAGGCCGTCGCCGGCAAAGTCCGTGAGTTCCTGGACGGCTGTGCGGCCGAGGCCACGGAACAACAACGCCTCCAGCCCGACTGCCCGTTCTATCACGCCAGCAACGCGCGGGTGGTGGATGGAACCATCAAGTGGGAAATCACGGAATACCCCAAGATCACCATCGAGCCCTTTGGCGGCAAATGGGTAGTGGCACCGCTCAACGGCAAGGCAAGGTTGACGGCCCGTGAGATCAACCTGTTTACGGGGGCCGTGAACGACCTCAACGTGGTGCATGACTTCAGTTTCACTACGCAGTTGGATACCGACGGCAGCACAGTGACGGTCACGCCGCTGCTCACGTTCTAGGAGCGGGCCCGCAAGCTCCGCACTGCACGGGAGCCCGGCATGGCGCGGTTCCCGGAAGCCGGGTGCCCGGTTCCTCTCCGGAACGCGAAACGGCCCGGCCCGCCCCCTTGCGGGAACAGCGCCGGGCCGGCCCGTATCTTTAGTCCATGCCCCGCAGGTCCAAGACCAATTCGGAGTCGCCATCCGCCTGAAGGACCACAGGGATACCCCAGTCCTGCTGGTACAGGTGGCATGCCGCGTGGTCCGGAATCTCGCCGTCTTCCGTCTCAGGGCCGTCACAGGCCGCAGCGCGGGCCGTGATGTGCAGGATGCCCTCGGTTACGGACGGATTCAGTTCCACCGTCCGCAGCAAGCCCACTGAAGTTCCGCCACCGGAGACTATGAGCTCAGGAGGTGTGGAGGAAATCTTCATCTGGGTGGGGTCGCCCCAGCGGTCGTCAAGCTTCTGGCCCGTCGGGGCCTTGAAACGGACCGTGAGATCCAGATTCCCCGGAGCCACGGGACTCTTGGGCCGCTGGGTCTGCGAGGCGCCCTCGTCAACCTGCTGGGCTTCCTTGGGAATCGGTACCAGGACCAGTTGGTGCTTGTTGGAGTCGACCACCACCAGCAGCGGTTCCGTGTCCTGGTGGTTGACTACCACCACGTCACTGGGTTCTGCCAAGCCACGGGCCAAGGTGGACACCGTCTTGGTCGAGGGGTCGTAGCGACGCACAGCGCCGTTGTAGGTGTCAGCGATGGCAACCGAGCCATCCGGCAGGACGGTGACGCCAAGCGGGTGTTGCAGGCGTGCCGCAGCGGCCTCTCCATCGCGGAAGCCGAAGTCGAACAGGCCCGCGCCAACGGCGGTTTCCACCGTTACGCCGGACTCACCGACAACCAGGCGACGCAGTGCCGAAGTCTCGGAGTCGGCCACCCAGATGTTGTCCTCGGCATCGATGGCCAGGCCCGACGACTGGGCGAACCAAGCTTCCTCCGCGGGACCGTCCAGGAGTCCTTCGAGGCCGGAGCCCGCCAGGATGGAGACGATGCCGCTGACGGGGTCGAACGCGAAGATCTGGTGGGTACCGGCCATGGCCACCACCACGCGCTGCAGCTTCCCGCTCCACACCAGGTCCCACGGAGAGGACAGGGAGACGCCGGTACCGAGGCCAAGTACCCCGACGTCGAGCGCGTCGGCAGCGAAGTCCGCCGGGCCGCCGTCGTGGTGTTCGGACCAGCTTCCGGCGCCCTTTTCCGTCACCCGGGCAGGGCCGGCGTCGAGCAGGCGCTGTATGCCATTGCCCGCAATGGTCCGTACTTCGCCGGTGCCAAGGTTGACGCCGCGCAGGCGGTGGTTCACGGTGTCGGCAACAACAACGTCGAAGCCAAGCGATGCGGCGAGAGCTGCGGGCAGCACTGCGACGCCCTGGGGCTCGTTGAACTGGGCAGCATCGGCCGCGCCGTCTGCGAAGCCCTTGACGCCCGAGCCAATCACGCGCTCAACCGTCTCGAAATCAGGACCCACCTCAACCAAGCGGTGATGCCCGGAATCAACCACCAGGTAGTTGCCGTTGTCCAGTTGCGTTGCCTTGCCCGGGAAGCGCAATGTGCCGGAAGTGGCCTCGGGAGCCACATAGGGACCATTGCCTCGGTGCAGGGTGCCCTTGGCTTCGTGCTCTGCCACGAGCTCTTCCAGCAGGACGGCGAGGCCGTCTGCATGGCCCTCGCCGGAGAGGTGGGCCACGATGTAGCCCTCGGGGTCGATGACAACCAAAGTAGGCCAGGCGCGGGCCGTGTATGCCTTCCAGGTAGCAAGCTCGGGGTCATCCAGCACCGGGTGGTGGATTTCGTAGCGCTCAACGGCCGAGGCCAGCGCTACGGGGTCAGCCTCGTGCTCGAATTTGGGAGAGTGGACCCCAACGGTCACCAGGACATCGGAGTACTTCTCTTCAAGGGGCCGGAGCTCGTCCAGGACGTGCAGGCAATTGATGCAGCAGAACGTCCAGAAATCGAGCAGCACAATCTTGCCCCGAAGCGATTCGAGGTCCAAGGACTTCCCGCCGGTATTGAGCCAGCCGCGGCCCTCCAGTTCGGAGGCCCGGACCCGGAGTTGGGTGCGTACGGTTTCGCTCATCAGCGTCCTTCCAGCTTGGTGTTTCGTTCGCTTTGCCCGGATTCGTCCCCGGCATGGTCGCCCGGGGTACCGTCCGGGTTGTTGCCCGGTCCGGTCGCCGGCTTGTTCCCCGATGTTGTCCCTGGGCTTGCCTGTCGGCTGGACACCTTGGCATCCCGCTCTGCCAGCCGGGCAAACATATCGTTGTAAGCACTGAGGTCGGCGTCATTATTCCTATCCGCCGCCCGATCGACCCGCCGTGTTTCCCGCTCGTCCGAACGCGACCACATGACGGCCACCCCGATTGCCACCAGAAGTGTGGGGACCTCGCCAATGCCCCAGGCAACGGCACCGCCCATTTGCTGGTCCGCCAAAGCGGACGGGCCCCAGGTTCGGCCGAGGTTGCCGAAGTAGTCGGCAGCGAGGAGGCCCGTGCCACCCATGATGGAGACGCCGAAGAACGCGTGGAAACCCATCGTGGCCAGCAACAGCAGCAGTCGCATCGGATACGGAGCCCTGCGCGGCAAGGGATCGCTGCCGATCATGCTCAGCACGAAGATGTATCCCGTCAACAGGAAGTGCAGGTTCATGAGCTCATGGCCTACGTGCTCGCGCATGGCGAGGCCAAAGAGGTCCGAGTAATAGAACAGCACGATGGAGCCGGCAAAGTTCGCAGCGGCGAACAGCGGGTGCGTGACAAGCTGCGAGAAGCGTGAGTGGACAAACAGCAGCAACCATTCGCGCAGGCCCCTGGATCCATGGGCACCTTCGCCGCGGACGGGGAGGGCGCGCAGGGCAAGCGTCACGGGTGCGCCAAGCACCAGGAAGATCGGTGCCACCATGGTCAACGCCATGTGGTCCACCATGTGGGCCGAGAACAGCACCCGGCCATACACTGCAGGCGGCCCGGAGGTGATGTACGTCAGGACCACCAGGCCCACGAGCCACGGGACGGTGCGCAGTACGGGCCAGGTGTCACCACGCCTGCGGATTTTGATGACGCCGAGGATGTAGGAGACTGCCCCAAAAAGCGCGACGCCTACCCAGAGCCAGTCGAAGCGCCACTCAGTGAGCCAGCGCTCGGGCGTAAGCTCCGGCGGAACTTCGTAGCCCGAGAGGATGAAGGCGGGCGAAGCGTCGGGCGCGTACGTGGTGGGTTGCGGCGGAGCCGAACGTCCCAGCGCCACGGCGAGTCCCGACGTCGCGCCCATCACCAAGAGCTCCACGAGAATCAGTTGCCACAAAACCCTGCGCGCCGACATCGAACCGTTCTTGCCCAGCTGCGGTATCACCCACTGCCGGTGCATGAAGCCGATGCCGCCCAGCACCAGGGTGGCCAGGGCCTTGGCCAGGATGAGCTGGCCGTACGAGGAACCGAACAGATCGCCTGGATTGGTCACGCGAATGGCCGCGTTGATGACGCCGGAGGCAAAGACAAGAACGAACGCAAACCCAGCCAGGGATGAGAACCGCTTGAGTGTGGGTTCGGTGATGTCGGTGGTTCCTGACGCACGGCTGCCTGTAAGAAGGCTGGACAGGACCGCAAGCATGATTATGCCGCCCACCCACGTGGACACGCCGACCAGGTGCATGCCCAAGGAGTTGATGGCTCCCTCATGGTCGCTGGAACTTGAGGAATGCCCAATGAGTGCTGTGGGAACCAACCCAATGAGTCCAAGGAGCAATGTGAACGCGAGCCCGGTCAATGACCGCACGCCAAACAGCGCAGTGGTGACAACGGCGGCGATAATCGTCACGGCGAGCCATGCCTTGCCGGTCTCGATGTCCGTCATGAAGTACACCAGCGATCGGGTGAACTCAGCGTCTCCGGAGACTCCTTGCCCTGCAACGTCTGCGTAGGTGAGGACCAGGACGGCCACCGCGGACAGCGTCCATGCCGCACCCGCCGCAGCGGCAACCGCAAGGGCACGGGAAAACGCGGGATGTTCCGGCGCCTCGGCGTCGTCCTTGCTGCGTGTCCTGGACGGCTTGGGGTTCTTCGGCAGGATTCCGACGGCGAAAATCAAGCCACCGATGACCGTTGCCACAGACACATTGTGAATGGCCTTGGCGAAGGGAAGACCCCACCGGACCAGGGCTCCGGGGTCGGAAACCTGCCGGGCTGCGGCAGCGCCGGAGAATACGAGTGCTCCAGCCAGGGTCAGGAACAAGACAGCCAGGCCCGCGAGCTGCCATGGCAGGGAAATACCCATGCCTGTGGCGCCTCCCCGCGGTCCCGGCTTGGGGACAGGCGAAGGGGCAGTGGCTGAGCTTCTGGCTAATGGCACCTATCCATTGTCCGATACCCGCCGCCGGGCTGCGAATCGGGAACCATCTGGGGAGGAGAAGTGGGACAAGCGCCACTTAACGCAGGAAGGGCGGCAACATCACGTTGCCGCCCTTCCCAGGCATTCGCCGAAGTATGGTTACTTCTTCTTGGCGACAGCAGCCTTCAGCTTGGAACCAGCGGTCAGCTTGACGCTGTGGCCGGCTGCGATCTGGATGGTCTCACCCGTCTGCGGGTTGCGGCCGGTGCGTGCTGCACGGTCGGTACGCTCGACTGCGAGCCAGCCCGGGATGGTGATCTTCTCGCCTGCAGCAACAGAAGTCTCGAAAACTTCGAACAGTGCATCGAGCACGGAGTTGACGGCTGCCTGGCTGGTGCCAGCCTTGCCTGCTACCTCTGCAACGAGTTCACTACGGTTCTTAGCCATTTACGTCCTCCTGGACTAATACGTTTTTGAGCCGGCAAGCGGAACGCGAGCAAGCCACTGCTCGAAAACTTACCAGCTTGCACAGGCATGGCCAGCAAATTCCGCGTGTTTCCGCGCTTTTTTGACCAAAATCACCGGATTTTAGGGGTTTTTGGGGCTCCGGGCCGTCCATGGCGTACCCTACGACGCGCCAAAGCCCGCATTCCGCTCATGCCAGGATCCGCTGAAAGAGCACGTGATCCTGCCACGTGCCATCAATCTTGAGATAGTTGGGGGCCAGCCCGATCCGCTCAAACCCATTGCGTTTCAGGACGGACTGGGAAGCCGTGTTGTGGACCAACGTAGCCGCCTGGACCCTATGCAGCGCCAACTCCTGCACTGCCATGGCAAGGACTGCCGCCACAGCCGCACGGGCGAGACCCTTACCTGTGTGGGGCCCGTCCACCCAGTAGCCCAGATTGGCGCTGAGGAACGGCCCACGGACGATTCCCGTCAACGTAATGGTGCCAAGAATGGCCTCCTCCGACAGGATGAGCCAAGGCACCTCACTTCCGGCATCGAACTGCGACAGTTTGCTGCGAATGACAGTCTCCTGCCCGGCAGCCGAGAAGAAGGAGACGTCCCGGTGTGGCTCCCATGGCGCCAGGTGCCTGGCGTTGCGGGTGTAGGCGTCTGCAAGGGGTTCGGCGTCGGCCAGCCGGAGGGGGCGAACGTGCAACGTCCCGGAACCGGGCAGTAAAGGAACGTGCAATCGTCGGCTGAGGTCCATCCAGCGACTCTACCTGCCGGGTTTGTGTCGTTAAACCAGGGAGACCCCCCAACCTGGTGGTTGGGGGGTCTCGACCTGTTAATGGTTGTCCGGCGGTGTCCTACTCTCCCACACCCTCCCGGGTGCAGTACCATCGGCGCTGTGGGTCTTAGCTTCCGGGTTCGGAATGGGACCGGGCGTTTCCCCCACGCTATGACCGCCGTAACCTTTTCACCCGTTCCCCCGTGGTGGGGGTGGGAAGACTTGTGGTTACAACTGTGGTGCTTGGTTGTTATGTAGTTGTTGGTTCCTGGAACGGTTTGTTGTTCGGGAACCACATAGTGGACGCGTGCAGTGCTTTGTTTTTTGGGTGGTGTAAGTTGTTGGCCTATTAGTACCGGTCAGCTTCACGAGTCTTTAGTCCTCGCTTCCACATCCGGCCTATCAACCCAGTGGT